>CALWCS010000041.1 GCA_944376425.1 uncultured Lachnospiraceae bacterium
AAACTGACCGGATTGACAAATCTGGATGCACTGTATCTTTCTGAGAAAGAGGTGGAAAACCTCTTCAAAAACTGCATGCTACTTGAGTCAGAGTACTAGGTTTTGAGAAAAACGACGGAAGTCAGGTTCTATAAGTTTATCATATATTCTATCGTTTTCTCCAAGTTTTTTCCTTAATAAATATTAAAAACTAAACCTTCTGCTCTTATCTTGTCCTAAGTATCTCTTCTATGTCAGAATTGACGTTCCATTTACAATAGATATTTTCTAATATCTCCCAGAGCAATCCCCGTTGTCTTTTTAAAAACCTTATAAAAATAACTTTGATTTGGATATCCTACCAATATTCCAATTTCACGAACTGATTTCTGACCTTCCTCTAAAAGCAGGATTGCCTTCCGAATGCGAATATCCGTCAGCATTTCTACAAATGTAGTATTTTTTTGATTTTTTAAAAGCCTTGTCAGATAAAAAGAACTAAGTCCTATCGACTCAGAAATCTCTTCTAAAGAAATATCTTTTGCATAATTCTTCATAATGTACAAAAAAACATTGTGAATTCTGAAATCGCTTTTTGTCTGTTTTGCTGTAAAAGCAGCGCAGAACTGCCGTATTTCTTCTTCTGTCCAGGAAAAAATATCCTCTAGTTTCTCTACTTGTTGAAAATTTTTCCAGAATTCAAAATTTTTTTGGAGATCTGTGGCTGAAATTTGATTTAACTCTTCTTCCAGGCGCAAAAAATATACACAGGCAAGAATTTTAGCTGTCATAAACCGTTCCTCGTCTGTCCCCAAAAGGGACTGTGCAATTTCTGAAAAAAACTGTCTCGTCTGGTTGATACATGCTTCTGCTTCACCGGATTCTATCATTCTTGCCGCATGAAAAATGTTTTTTGTCATTTCCGGTTTTTTTAAAACTTCTCTCTCTTTGCCCCGAAAAAAGAAAATTCCAGATTCATTGCGATATTGAAGTGCGATTTTAGCCTCATAGATTCCTGATACAAAATCATCTTCCTCTTTCCATCGGCTTACTCCGATCAGAAAAAAAATTGATTCTCTTTTCCATTCTCTCTCAAAAAAATCAGTTAGCTTCAAAATCCACGCTTTTTGATCTCCTTGTTTTACTTTTTCTCCTGGAATTAGAAGAAAGTACAAAAGATCTTTATGAATCAATCCGATACTATTACAAAAAGAATACATTTTCTCCTTTACAGAGCTATAAATCTTCTCTCTCGCCTTTTGTGCCATCTGCTCTGCATTTTGGATCTTCCATGCTGTAAAGATGCCTCCGTACATAATATCAGGACAATATTTTCGAAAAAGATGATAGCATTCCTGATCTGGATGTTCCAGAAAAAGCGACATCAGCCATTTATCTGCTGATAATTCATAGAGACTTTGAGCAACAATTTTGCTGTTGTCCTGTTCTTTTTTCAAACTCATTTCTCCATCTAAAGTTTTTATCACCTTTTCGATCGTCTCTAAAATCTCTTCTTTCATGCTAGGTTTCAAGAGGTAATCAGCTGCGCCAAGCTGAAGTGCCTTTTGTGCGTAAGAAAATTCGCTGTATGCAGTATGAATGATAATTTTGACATTTACATGTTTCATCTTTAAAATTTCTATCGCATCTAATCCATTTAATCCAGGCATATTGATATCCACAATTGCAATATCCGGTTTTTCGTTCTCTACTGCTTTTAAAAGACTGATGCCATCTTGAACGCTGTCTAACAGTTCAATCTGATCCTTTAAGTGATTTCGTATCATATGCTCTAAGACCATACACTCAATCATTTCATCATCTGCAATGATTAATCGATACATGATACTTCCTCCTTGTCATAACCAATTTCTATCATGACGGTTGTTCCCCATCCTTCCTTACTTTTTACCTCCATCAAGACATGATCTTCAAAAAACATCTTTAATCTCAGATAGACATTTCCCAGTCCGATTTTTGCACTCTGTGTCGTATAGCTTCTCATATCTTTTACGACTTGTTCCAGCTTGCTTTGACTCATTCCTTCTCCATTGTCCTGAATCAGAATACTGATTTTTTTCTCTTTTTGATTATGAGTCAGTTCTATTGCGATTTCTGCATTCGAAGTCAGCATGCCGACTCCATGTGTGATACTGTTTTCCACAAGAGGCTGTAAAATCAAGGCTGGAATTTTGATATCCGGAAAATCTTCCTCCATTTTGACTAAAAATCGAATTCGTTTTCCAAATCTTTGCTGCTGGATATAGATATAATTATTTAATTCTTCTATTTCCCTTGATAGATTGACTGTTTTCCCGGAAAAATCAAGGCTGAATCGGAATATTTTTGCTGTCTTGTTTAAAAGCACAATCGTCTGCCTGGCATTTTCCAGATAAGCAAAATCTGCGATCATATTTAAAGTATTAAACATAAAATGAGGATTTATCTGCATTTGCAGTTCTTTAAAACGACTCTCCTGAAGCTGTCTCTGTACACGGACATTTTCTTTTAATGTTTCAATCTGAAGTTTTAGCTGCTCTGTCATTTTATTAAATACCTGAATTAACAGCAGCATTCCTTCATCTATCGTATTTTCTTTCAGTGAAATGACTGCCCCTTCAAAATTTCCCTGCTGAATCTCTTCTGCGCTGTGAATCAATTCATTGATCGGTCCGGAAATCGAATGGTGAATATATTTTATCTGAGAAAACATCAAAACTCCACTGATAAGAAAGACAACAATAAATACTCCTATTCCAAGGATACTGTTTTTCTGCATGGTCTGGTAGATTTCTTCCGTATCGTCAAGCAGCATTTCACTGAAAGGATCATATTCATCCTGAATCGCCGTATAGACAGAAGTCACTTTCTCATAACTGTCTGTCACACCTTCAAACGCTTCTTTTCCTGTCGTATGATACAAATTCATCGCATCATTAACGACCTCCATCTGCTTCTTCAAAATCACAGTCATATCTGTAAGGTCTAACAGCTCTCTTGTGATCAGCGCGTCTTCTACGCTGTCTTTTAAAGAGTTCAGTGACTCCTGTGCTGTCTCTAACGTAGCAACGGCAAGTTCGTAATCACTATCCGTTTCATTGACAACGTAATCGTCCATCGAACTGATCACCTGATCAATCTCACTATAGTATTGCCGAAATACCGGGATTTGACGATTTGCTGACTGATACCGGAAATAGTAAATACCGCTGTATAAAGCTGTATAGATATTCATTAAGACCGCGGTTCCTACTACCAGAATAAAAAAATAGGTTAGTCGTTTTTGGGTAAAATTTTTCTTTGTCTGTATCGCTTGCTCCATAAATTTCTCCCATCTGATCCCTTTACTTTGATTGTTTTCTTAAAGGTAAAAAATTGTCTACGTTTTCCTTTGTAATGCAAGTGACATCCGTATACACTTCCTGTGATTTGCTGCCTTCTTGGTAGCGATTCAGACATGCAACCGCCTCATATCCAATATCATAGCTGCTCTGCGCAATCGTTCCAAGATAAAAATCATCTTTGATAAATTCCAGTGTCGTATCTGCGTTGTCAAATCCTATAATCGTAAGATCTTCCTTTTTCAGCTGCTGGAGAAATGGTCCTAATCGTCTTGTAGAAGAAGATTCTGCACAAAAAATTGCTTCCACAGACGGAAATTCCAAAAAAGCTTCCATCAGCTGTTCCTGCATTGTCAGTTTATCTCCCTCTGCTTCAATTACAGATACCAGATTCATTTCTTCATATTCTGCCAGACCATCCACAAATCCTTCATATCTCTCATTTTGATTGGCATGAGTCAGCTTCGATACAATCATCATGACGTCTGCATCATAATCTGTCGCCTTTGCAATTTCCTGCGCTGCAAGATATCCTGCCTGATGATTGTCCGTACCAATATAATAATTTCTGTTGCTTTCCTTAGAATCTGTATCAATAAGCGCAACTGGAATTCCACGTTCTACAATATCCTGAATGGTTTGATTCAGTTCATCGGAATAAGGTTCTCCTACTGTAATCACACCGTCTAAATCAAGATATTGCGTCTGCTTTAACTTGCGGATCTGTTCGTCAATATCAAATCGTTCAAATTCTACCCATTTTGTATAAGATCCCATCTCTTCATCCGCGGCTTGAATTCCTTCATGAATCGCATTCCAATAATACATGCCTTCCGTAGCAATACAGATGTATTTTTTAGCATCCTCCCGAAATGGCTCTTCTTTCTCATAAATTAAGTAGAGAAAGGTAACGGTAAAGGCAAAGGACAAAATTCCCATTGAAATCATAATATGTTTCATTTCCATCACCTCTTAACCTTCCATCGTTATTGTTTTATAAACGAGAAACTTTTCTGTGGCATAGGAGATAAGTTTTCCTATACCAGAACGGAAAATGCCGGAAGCCTGCAAAAACGTAGCGTTCCTGCAAATTTCCGGCATTTCTTTTTTCTGTCTGTCATCAGTCCAGACATCCTTTTTTCTGTCTGGCTGAGTTTGTAAACGGCATCTTAAGAAACTATTTCCAAAGTGTCGTCTCCACATAGTCTTTCAAAATCTGAGGCCAGGTAAACCAGTCATGTGCTCCTTGTACTGTCACATAAGGACCGCCATGATTAAAGGTAATACCAGCTTCATCCAAAAGCTCTTTGAATCCCATTAACGTCTTATCTTCGTCTGTGTGGTACGTATTCTGCATCATCAGATGATCTGCAAATCCTGCTGCAAGATAGATATTTGGTTCTTTCATTGCACTGTAATCTTCTAATTCCGGCCACGCCCAGGCTGCTGATCCACTGAACATTCCATAGTAGCCGAACAGTTCCGGATCTTTGTAGTAAATCATAGTCGTCGTCTTAGCACCGTTGGAAAGTCCAGCATAAGCTCTGTCTGCTACTTCTGTAGAAACATTATAATTCTGCTCTATATAAGGGATCAGATAATCTTTTGTATTCTCAAAGATAGCATCGAAATCCCAGTCTCTCGTACCTTCTATAATATATTCTGCATTATTCATGCATACGATAATAAATTCTTCACATTTTCCTTCTGTTACAAGACGATCTACGATATTCGCGGCATTTCCCTGATGGAACCAGTCACCTTCTTCTCCGCCGCCGCCATGTGACAGATATAAGACTTTATAAGGTTCTTCTCTCTCGGCATCGTAATGAGCCGGCAGATAAATTTCTACATTCTGTTCTTTTCCAAGGCTTCCAGGATATGTCGTATAGACAATCGTTCCCCGGTCTTCCTCATTTTCTACAGGCGTCAGCCAGCTCCAGTCATCAATTTCTGACTGTTTTTCTGAATCATAAGGCACATAGAATTTACTTCTTGTCTGATGCGCGCCCATCTCATTGCACTCCGGCAGATTTCCCGGATCCGGAATCGCCTCAAACGTCTCTCCTCCGTCATAGGAAACCTGATACTGATACAGATAAGATCCTCCCGGAAGATTCAGACTGATTGTCCAGGATTCGCTTTCTTCGTCATATGTCATATCACCGACGTATCCGGCGTCATTAATATGGCAAAGATTCAGTCCGTTTTCCCATTCTTCGGGACCATACAAATAATTTTCCAGACTGTCATTTGCTACCAGGGTAAATCCGGATGCATAAACGTTTGGATCATTTTTGACATAAAACTGAAATCCTCCGACAAGCTGTACATCCGTTGCTTCCTCATCGATATACGTAAATGTTGTGGTATAGCCTGTCTTCGATTCCTCATTTGCCTCCGTAACAACACCTGCACTGACCTGTTCTGCTTCCTCTGCGCTTGCCATAGAAACCGGTGCAAAGACGGTAGAGAGCATGATTGCTGTCATAGGTAAAATAGTGCCCGCTTTTTTCAATACTTTCATACATTCATCCTCCAATACTGATCTGCCCGTATTGCTTTCGCTCTACAGGATCACGATTTTTCGTTTTGTTGATCTGAAAATAAGATATCATTCTTTTTTCTTCTCATCAATTTGACTATTTTGATATCTCATTTCTAAACTTGCCATCCTGTTTAGCACTATTTTGCTCTTTTTTTCTTATTTTGCTCTTTTTTTAAATATTGTGCGCTTTCGTTTTTTACTGCATCTCTCTTAAGAATGCGCAGTATCCCAGATAAGACTCATAGATATCTACTTTGCTTGCCACTTCCCATGGCGCGTGCATATTCTGGACAGCTACCCCGCTGTCAACGACATCCATTCCATAATTTGCCATAATATAAGCGATTGTTCCGCCGCCGCCTTCATCTACTTTTCCAAGTTCTGCCGTCTGATAGGCAACTTCATTATCGTCAAAAACTTTTCGAATCTGTGCAAGATATTCGGCATTTGCATCGTTAGAGCCAGATTTTCCTCTTGATCCTGTATATTTATTGATCGTCAGCCCTTTTCCGAAATATGCCGTATTCTTCTTTTCCATCACAGATGGATAATTCGGATCAAACGCAGCGCTTACATCAGAAGAAAGCATTTTGGAATTAGCAAGTGCTCTTCTGACTTTTAGTTCACTGTATTCTCCCATACAATTTAAAATTTCTGCAACGGCATTCTCAAAAAATCTGGAATGCATTCCTGTCGCCCCGACACTTCCAATCTCTTCTTTATCAACAAGAAGGCATACACATGTCTTTTTTACGTTTCCAAGTGAAAGCATTGCCTGATAGGACGGATACGCACAAATTCTGTCATCATGACCATATCCCATAATCATACTGCGGTCCAGTCCATAATCTCTTGCTTTTCCTGCCGGTACCGCTTCTAGTTCGGCAGAAGTCATGTCTTCTTCTGTGATATTATATTTTTCAGAGAGAATTTTTAAAATCTGTGCTTTTACCGGTTCTTTTTCTTCTCCCTCTAAAGGTATGCTTCCGATTAAAATATTTAAGTCTTCTCCTTCTATCACTTTGCTGGCTGGTTTTTCCATCTGTTTTTGAGCAAGGTGGATTAAAAGATCCGAAATGCCGACAACCGGATCATCCTCCTCTTCTCCAATTACAATCGGAATCGAGGTTCCATCTTTTTTTACCACTACACCGTGCAGAGCAAGAGGAATTGCAACCCACTGATACTTTTTGACGCCTCCATAGTAATGAGTATCCATAAGAGCAAGATCTGCTTCTTCATAGATCGGATCTTGCTTGATATCGAGCCTTGGAGAGTCAATATGCGCCCCCAGAAGATTCATTCCCTGTTCCAGGGGCATCTCTCCAATCTGGAACATTGCAAGTGCTTTTCCCATCTGCTGAACATATACTTTATCCTGAGGTTTTAATTCTTTTCCTTGTGCAATCACTTCCCTCAGATCCTTATAACCTGCTTTTTTTATCTCCTCTGCTACAAATGATACACATTCTCTTTCTGTCTTACAAGTACTGATAAAGTGTTTGTACGCTTCACAAAAAGTGTTAATTTTCTCTCTCTTTTCGCCATTATATTTCTTCCATGCATTTTCTCTTAACATTTCTTTTCTAACATCCTTTCGCTTTCTCTGTACATGCCTTCATCGCCTCAATCACTGCGCTGCGCATTCCTTTTTCTTCTAAGACACGAACTGCCTCGATTGTCGTTCCTCCCGGTGAGCAAACCATATCTTTTAACTCTCCGGGATGTTTTCCTGTCTCCAGAACCATCTTTGCACTTCCTAAAACAGATTGCGCTGCCATGCGATAAGCCTGAGCACGTGGCATTCCGTCTGCAACTGCTGCATCTGCCATTGCTTCAATGAATAAAAAAACGTAAGCCGGAGAACTGCCACTGACAGAAACGACTACATCCATCAAAGATTCTTCCACCAGCTCTACTTTTCCAAATCCTTCCAGCAAGGTACAGACTTCTTTCATTTCTTCTTCTGAGAGAAGCTGATTTTTACATACACCTGTCATTCCTTCTCCCACCAGTGCCGGTGTGTTTGGCATACACCGCACAAGTTTTACCGGTTTTCCCACAGTTCCTTCCAACCAGTCCAGTGTCTTTCCCGGTGCAATGCTGACAACAATCTGTTCGTATCGGATCAGATCTCTTACGTCTTTGATCACTTCCTCATAAAATTTCGGTTTCACAGCAAGAATCAGAATATCGCAGTTTTGTGCTACCTCTCGATTATCTAACGTTGTCTGAACACGGTATGTCTGCTGCACACGTTCTCTGCTTTTTTCTGTTTTTGTGGAGACAATGATATCATCGGCGCCGACAATATTTCTGTCCAAAATTCCGCCTATCATCGCCGTCGCCATATTTCCTCCTCCGATGAATCCAACTTTCATCTGTCTTCCTCCTATGTCTTTTATTTTTAACTCAGCGCAGTGATATTTTCTGAAATCTTTATAGCGTATACAGTATATTATATCATCTCCGTTTATCAAGTCAAATATTTTATCCATCTCTTTTTTTATCCTTTTTCTCAAGTTTCTGATTGAATCTTCCCCTTCTTTGCCCTATAATAGGCACTGATCCTTTTTTTAACACAGACACTTGGAACATTGGAACAGGAGATGATTATCACGCAAAATGCTACAATCCGATTGTTAGAAGAAATTTCTTTAAATGCCTGGCCTTCCCATAAGATCGAACTGTATGACGGATGGCTGATACGTTTTTCCCATAATTACACATATCGAACGAACAGTGTCGAACAGATAGGAATTTCTTCGATCCCGGTAGAAGAAAAAATCGCTTACTGTGAGTCGGCTTATCTCAATTATCACACACCGGTTAATTTTAAGATCAATCCTCTGATTGATTCTGCTTTTGATCACCGGCTATCAGAGAAAGGATACCAAATCCGTCATGTGACAGAAGTCATGACAATGCCTATGAGTCATTTTCATCCTTTTCCCGCGCTTTCTTCTGAATATGAATTTTACGGACGCAATTCCAATCTTCCCTCAGCGATTTACTATCCCCGTGATATCATCGTTCAGATAAGAGACACGATCACCGACGACTGGATCCAGTCCCTGTTCCGTTTAAATGGAACTGCCGATCCCGTTCTTCAACGAATCGTACCGTCTATGTTTAAAGCAATTCCAAAAGAGACAATCGTCGCCTGCATTGAAATTGAGGGGCGCATGGTTGCCTCAGGGCTTGGTATCTTAGACCGGGGATATGTAGGGCTTTACGCAATCTATGTCGATGCCAGCTGCCGCCAAAAAGGGTTCGCCCGTTCTATCTGCAGTTCCATTTTATCAGAAGCTCAGAAAAAGGGAGCCTCTAAGGCATATCTTCAGGTAGTGCAGGGAAATGTAAATGCCAAAAATCTATACCGTTCTCTCGGTTTTGAAGATTTTTATACCTACTGGTTCCGTTCTTTGGAACTGTAATATATCAAATGGGAACGGTATTTCAATTGACAGAAAGGAAAAAATTCATGTGGATAGCTGATTCTTGGAAAGATTATGAAGTAATTGATACCTCAAATGGAGAAAAATTAGAACGCTGGGGAAAGTATCTTCTCGTTCGTCCAGATCCTCAGGTCATCTGGAATACTCAAAAGCAGCACCCCGGCTGGAAAAATAAAAACGGACATTACCACCGCAGCCAAAAAGGCGGCGGCGAACGGGAATTCTTTGATCTTCCGCAGCAGTGGACCATTCAATATAAGACATTAACTTTTCATCTAAAACCTTTTAGTTTTAAACACACCGGGCTTTTTCCGGAACAAGCTGCGAACTGGGACTGGTTTTCTGAAAAAATCAAACATGCGAATCGTCCTATCAAAGTTTTAAATCTGTTTGCTTACACAGGAGGTGCAACCCTAGCAGCAGCCGCTGCGGGCGCTTCTGTCACACATGTAGATGCTTCTAAAGGTATGGTAGGATGGGCAAAAGAAAACGCAAAATCTTCTCATCTGGAAAATGCCCCGATTCGTTGGCTGGTCGATGACTGTGTCAAATTTGTGGAACGTGAAATCAGACGCGGCAATCGTTATGATGCCATTATTATGGATCCCCCCTCTTACGGGCGCGGACCAAAAGGAGAAATTTGGAAGATTGAAGATTCGATTCATCCATTTATTCAGCTCTGTACAAAACTTTTAAGCGATGATCCTCTCTTTTTCCTCGTTAATTCCTATACCACCGGACTTGCCCCGGCTGTGCTGACTTATATGATTTCTCTGGAACTAAAAAAATGGAACGGGTATGTTGAATCTCAGGAAATCGGTCTTCCGGTCACTCGTACGGGATTAATTCTTCCCTGCGGTGCTTCCGGACGCTGGAGTCAGTTTTAAAACAGATCATTTTCTGCTTATTCAAAATCTTATAACGAAAGAAACCATTTTTTCAGAACAACCGATATCATTTTACTGTCATCCGGCAGGACCCATCCATAATGTTTCTTCGATCTGCCTGCCGGGTTTCGGTAAATTATTTTTTTGTTCCTTTGATCTTGATCAATATTTTTTATCGATACTTTTTTCTATTGTTTTGCCATTTACAGGGTTTTAATACCAGTTATTGTAGAGATAGGTATAATATTCTGTCATTGTGAAAACCCCCGTAATCATTAAAATCACTCCGATGATCACAAAGATCAGTAAAAAGATCAGCATCGCTTTTGCCCAGTTTGATTTGCTTCTCTTGGTACTGCTTCCAAAGGCCCACACAAACATCATGATAACATTAACGCATGGAATGACACTGATCAAAAGCGTTACGATCCACTCCCCCAATGTCATAGGTTCTTCTAGTTCCTGGGAAAATCGATTTCTTCTCGGATCCTGATAATAACCGTTCTGGTAATAATTTTGCTGATAATATCCTTGCCCTTGCGGTCCCCACCCGTTTCCATAGCCGTTCTGATAACCATTTTTCTGATAATCATCCATAAATCTGTCCCTCCCGTTTTCATTTTTCTTTCCTTATTTTTTATCATACCATACTCTTTTTTGATTCTCAATCGACATTTTTTTCTTGTATCCTTTTTGACTATCCGCTATACTTAAGTAAAACTTACATTCAGAGACGGTATCAAAAGAAACTTCCCTATTTTCTTTGGATATTTCCATCCAGTATACGCTTCTGATTTTCAGTACAGAAAGGAATCTAGCTATGTCACAATTTTCTCGAACAGAACTTTTATATGGACAAGAAGCAATGAATCGCCTTTTCCGTGCAAGAGTGGCCGTCTTCGGTATCGGCGGCGTCGGCGGATATGTCGTAGAAGCACTTGCCCGAAGCGGTATCGGAACGTTTGATCTTTTTGACAATGACACTGTCTGTCTGTCTAATCTAAATCGGCAGATCATTGCCACTTACCATACACTTGGAATGTACAAAGTCGATGCTGCAAAAGAAAGAATCCTCTCGATTAATCCGGATGCTTCTGTCTTTTCCCATAAAATGTTTTTTATGCCCGAGACGGCAGATCAAATAGATTTTTCCAAATTTGATTATGTCATCGATGCGATCGATACTGTCACAGGAAAAATTGAGCTTGTTCTGCGCTCCTATGCCGCACATGTTCCGATTATTTCATCCATGGGCGCTGGAAACAAAAAAAATGCCAGTGCTTTTGAAGTCACTGACATTTACAAAACGTCCGTCTGTCCCTTAGCCAAAGTTATGCGAAAAGAACTGCGGGCAAGAGGCATTCCATCACTTAAGGTAGTCTACTCAAAAGAGGTGCCGGTCAAACCTCTTTCTTCCTGCGAAGATCTTCCGCAAGGAAGACGCAGTATCCCGGGAAGTACGGCTTTTGTTCCATCGGTTGCCGGGCTGATCCTTGCCGGAGAAGTTATCAATGATCTGACTGCTCCTTACCTCTGTCTCTAACATCTTTTTAAGACCGATGTACATGTTTTCGAATCATTTCTAATACATTGTTCGGAAAATATGTCATCGGTTCCTGATACGGAAACAAATTCTTCATTCGATAGATATATACGAATATCATAGCAATCAAAAGCAAAATGGCATACTTTTGAAGCTCTTTTCCGCTTTTTCCCATCCCATACCGTCTGATAACAAAAATAATTGCCAGAATCATCCAGCCATAGATAAGCGGATGCATGTTCCATGCTTCCACAAAGCGCAGCTGTAAGACAAGAAAAAGAGCTCTTGTCATTCCACATCCCGGACAGGGCAGTCCCGTAAGCAAAACCATAGGACAAAAAGTACCAAACAAAAGATTTCCCACAATCAGGTACAAGACAATCCAACATGCCGGCTTCCAGTATCCGAAGAGATCCTTTTTCATTCTCTTCCAAATTTCTTTTCTTTTGCACGGCGGGAATTTTTTTATCATTTATTTTAAAAATCCGCTGATAATCTGCTCTTCTGCCTCTGCTTCCGTCAGTCCTAATGTCATCAGCTTTATAATCTGTTCTCCTGCAATCTTTCCGATTGCAGCTTCATGAATCAATGCTGCGTCTGGATGATTTGCAGTAATCTGGGGAAGTGAACTGATCTTTGCGTTGCCCACAATAATCGCATCGCATTCTGTATGACCACTGCACTGTGCATTTCCTTCCAGATCAGAAAAAAATACTTGATGAGACTCGTCCCTTGCCACAGAACGGGAGACAATATTGGCGGAAGATCCTTTTCCATTCATCTCAATTTTAAAACGGCTTTCCGCTGTCTGATGTCCATGTGTCATCAGACGCTCCATCACAACAATTTTAGCGCCCTCTTCTAATTTTGCAGTTGTCTCGCGAATCGTAGAGTCGACTCCTTTAATCTGCACAGTATCCATTTCCATATATCCACCCTGTGCAATTTCAATCTCTGTCTTGGGATTCATAATTCTCTCTCCTGATCCGTCTCCGCTTCCGTAGTGCTTTTCCACATATTTTACCTTTGCATTTTTTCCAATTACAAAACGGTGAATTCCATCATGCTGACTTGACGCAGATCCTCCGTTATGAATTCCGCATCCTGCTATGATTGTCACATCTGCATTTTCTCCAATATAAAAGTCATTATAAACTACTTCTTTTAATCCGGCCTGACTTAAAATGACAGGAATATGGACACTTTCCTTTTTTGTATTCGGCTTAATGTGAATCTCAATTCCTGTTCCATCTTCCTTTGGAGTAATCTCTATATTTGCACTGGAATTTCTTGCCGCTGTCTGTCCGTTTGCACGGATATTGTATGCTCCTGCCGGGATTTCGTGAAACCCTGCCACTGCTTCTAATAACTGCTGCTGAATTGCATCCATCTTATCTCTCCTCCTTCTGCCAGTATTTACATCCCGCAACACTGCTTTCTTCTAAAAGAGTTGGTAAAATTTCCTCTTTCTTTCCGTTTGCCGTAATCTTTCCATCTGCAATGACAACAATCTCATCTGCTGTTCTTAAAATTCTCTCCTGATGAGAGATAATCAAAATGGAACCATGAAGACGGTCATGCATTTTTTCAAACACTTGAATCAGATTTTGAAAACTCCAAAGATCAATCCCAGCTTCCGGTTCATCAAAGACGGAAATTTTCGTTCCTCTTGCTATTACGGTTGCAATTTCAATTCTCTTAATTTCGCCTCCGGAAAGACTTGAATTTACTTCTCTGTTAATATAGTCTTTTGCACACAAACCTACTTCCGAAAGATATTCGCATGCGCCTGCCACAGTAATTTTTTTTCCTGCCGCAAGACGGATCAGATCAAGAACCGTAACGCCCTTAAACCGTACCGGCTGCTGAAACGCATAGCTGATTCCCCTGTTTGCTCTCTCTGTAATACTCAAGTTTGTGATATCTTCTCCGTCTAACAAAATCTGTCCGGAACTAGGTTTTTCAATCCCTGCGATAATTCTGGCAAGTGTCGACTTTCCGCCCCCGTTTGGACCGGTAATTGCAATAAATTTATTATCCTCCAGCTTAAAGCTGACATCGTTTAAAATTTCTTTTTCTTTACTCTCCTCAGAGACCTGAAAAGAAACATTTCTTAATTCCAGCATATTTTTTCCTCCACTGACTCTGTTTGCTTTTTTCTCTATTGTCCATCCATCTTTTTTCCCTGTGAATATAATATCATTCTTCACAAGACCGCATTATATCACACTTGTCTGTGTGATTGCAAATTTATCTTTTTTCTCTTCCTTTTTTAACCGTCCGCCTATTCTTTTTAGAAATCTATTTTTTTCCACATCACATGACGCGGCAGTCCTCCATATTTTTCTACTGTTGTTAAAATGGTATATCCCCTTTTCTTTATATTATTCAGACTATAACTGTTTTCCGGATGGACTGTTCCCATCCGATAACGATACTGCTTTTTATCATCCAAAATTTTCTCTGCCTCTTTCATCATCAATTCCTGCAAATGATTGCCGCGGTATTTTGGCAATACCGCCGCCGAGTCCATATGAACGACTTGATTCAGCTCTTTTCCTTGCAGCCCTAAGTAACTTCCCAGATTTCTTTTTGTCTCTCCCGGAAAATCTACCATAAAAAACCCAGCTGTCTCTCCCTTTTCAGTCTGTGCTGTCACAATAAATCCTTTTTTTTCTATATGTTCTTCTACATAATCTCGGTCATCACTGATAAACCATCCGAAAGCCGCCAGCTTTTTTGCCGTCTCCATGACTCTCATAATTCCTTCTATGTCAGATGCCGCCGCACGGCGGATTAAAAATTTTTCTCCCTCTTTTCCTGTTACGACACTCATCTTGGTCTTCTCCTCTTTTCTGCATTTTCTTTTTGTTTCCATTATAAAATTAAAATCGTAAAAACTGCATTTAAAATTTATTCTATCTATGTTAAAATAAAAAAAAGCGGATATCTATATTCTTTTTGTACCATAACATTAATGCTTGGAGGCATGAATAGAATAATGAAAACTTTATTTGAGACAGTCACACTCGGAAATCTTAAATTAAAAAACCGTTTTGTCCGCAGTGGAACACTGTTGATCGGCGATGCTGACAACGGTATCATTTCTTCAAGGCTTCACCATACCCACCAAGCACTTGCAGAAGGTGGCGTAGGACTTATCATCACAGGTATGATTTCTGTTATGGAACAAGGCAGTGCCAATTTCAGCATGGTTCGGGCAGATCTTCCGGAATTTATTTTTGAGCTTTCGAAAACAACAGATATCGTACATCGATACGGCTGCAAGATTATAGCTCAACTATGCCATTGCGGTTTAAAATCTCATTCCATTCACCAAATCCCCTATGGTCCTAATGCCATACACGATGGTCGGGGTATTCTCCGCGAGGAAATGCGTCTGGTAAGAAAATCATTTGCCAATGCTGCAAGGAAATGTAAAGCGGCAGGTGTTGACGGTGTTCAGATTCACAGTGCACACGGCTATCTGATCAGCGAATTTTTAAGTCCTTATTTCAATTACCGTAAAGATGAATACGGAGGCAGTTTACAGAATCGCTCCCGGTTTCTTCTGGAAATTTATGAAGAAATGCGTAATTGTGTCGGAGATGATTTTCCTATCTGGGTGAAAATTAATTCTACTGATCTTACTACTCCTGGTTTGACTCTAGAAGAGAGCATTTGGATCTGTCAGGAATTGGAACACAGAAAAGTCGATGCCGTTGAGATCAGCGGCGGAATCTCTGTGAGTCCGGAGTCTCAGGCAGCTTTACCCGTTCATTCCGTCTTCGAAGAAGGATATTTCTCTGACAATGCTTTGCAGATTGCCAACTGTGTCCGCATCCCTGTCATCAGTGTCGGCGGATACCGTACACGGTCTGTGATGGAACGTGTTTTAAATGCCGGAAATGTTGAGGCGATTTCTATTTGCCGCCCATTGATCCGGAATCCTTCCTTTTTAAAGACATTATTGTAACATAGCCGTTTTTATCCGCTTTGGCGTAAATCAAAATGCCGTTTTCTTTCTAATTTTGGCTGTTGAAAACGGCATTTTTACTGCGCAGAAATTTCGTCTCCTGTGCAGTCAAAATACGTTGCATCTCTTATCCAAGCGCCACATCTAATATCATCATCAGTACAAATCCTACTGCAAATCCAATCGTTCCGATATTACTGTGTTCTCCTTCACTTGCTTCCGGAATCAGTTCCTCTACCACCACATAGACCATTGCGCCTGCTGCAAATGACAAAAAGTAGGGAAGACCCGGTACAATTTTTGAGGCAAGTGCAATCGTAACTGCTCCTGCTATCGGTTCTGCAATTCCAGAAAGTGTTCCGTATAAAAATGCCTTTTTCTTTGTCATACCTTCACTTCTTAAAGGCATTGAGATAATCGCACCCTCTGGAAAATTCTGAATGGCAATTCCGATTGCCAGAGCAAATGCACCGGCAATCGTCACTTCTGTATTTCCCATCAACACTCCTGCAAAAACAGCCCCGGAAGAAATCCCCTCCGGAATATTGTGAAGAGTTACCGCAAGAACCAGCATTGTCGTTTTTTTGAGCGAACACCGAGGTCCTTCCGCTTTTTCATATCCTAAATGTAAATGTGGAACAATCTGGTCCATTAAGAGCAAAAATGCTATACCTGCCAAAAATCCAACTGATGCAGGTAAAAATGAAAATTTTTCCATATCTTCTGACATATCCATCGCTGGAATCAGAAGAGACCAGACCGATGCTGCAACCATAACCCCAGATGCAAATCCTAACAGCATCTTTTGAACTAACGGTTTCATCTGATTTTTCATGATAAAAACACATGCTGAACCTAAGACAGTTCCAAAAAACGGAATCAAAAGTCCTAAAAAAATATTCATCTCATCCTCCTATTCCTTTCCCTTTTTTCTATCAGTATATCATAAATAAAATTGCAAAAATAGACAGCACCGCAATTTTTTACTGTCCCTATTACAAAAATAGTCGCCGATTTCTTAAAAATTTTCAGTTTCTTTTTCTATTTTATTTTGATATTCTATCTTTAACAGAAAAGGAAGGGGTAAGAAAGTTCTGATCTGATACCTGGCGTCATGGTCACTGCTGATGAATCTTCCGTCACAGGCTATACCGTTACTTTTGTCTATGAAGATGCCGATGCAGAATCTGTCAGTCTCGTAGGAAGTATGGGATTTTTCTATGATGACGGTTCTGTCGGTACCAATCCGGAAATTTGTTACTCTCCAAATGAAAAAATTCCTCAGATGTTAAAAGAACATCCTCAAATCAATGCTCTGTTCTGTATGGAAGGTTACTCTTCTGATATGACTGGAATGATTTTAAAACAGCTCGGTGATTCTTATTGCGACATTCAGGTCGTCTCTTTTGATCTTGTCACTCCTTCTCTCCAGTATATTGAAGAAGAAACGTACTATTCCATTATCGCTCAGTCGCCGTATGAGCAGGGATATCTTGCAGTTGCCACTCTTGTGAGCTATCTAAACGGCGAACCAATAGAGGATACCATTTTTACAGATACATTCAGTATCAAAAAACAAAATCTAGAAGATGAGGTGAATATCAATCATGAGAAACATAGCTGGCATATTTATTAAAAAAAATACGATCAGTGAAAATTTGCTTTCCTATTTTTTTCACTCTGCATTCTTTTTCGTTCTGCTGACAGTGCTCAATATTCTCTTTTACACTATGACCATTGTACAATATGAAAACGAAAATGAGCAGCTTCTGCTCCTCAATGATTTCTATACCCAGCTAAATGAAACTCATCAAGATCTGTATACCTATGCTTTTTCCGGAGATATTCAGCTTTATCACGTTTTACAAAATGAGCAGGAATCTCTTTCTTTCACACTGACAGATATCTCTGCGATCTCTGTCAGTTCTGATTTTTATCGGGATCTATGGGATATCAAAGGAATCCTGGAAAATTACTTTCATCAATGTGAATCGATTCATCTTCTGGTTGCTGATCAGGAAAGCTCCGGTTCTGTCAGCAGTGAATATGATACGGCAGACGATATGTTTGAACGTATTAACTCTGAATTTCAGAATTTATATTCTCAAATTCTAAATGCCTCCAGAGACGCAGCGACCATACGCCAGCAAAAAGAGAATTGGTTTCTTTTTTGTATGATACTTACTCTCATTTTAATTCTTTTGTATGAAACGTGCCAGGCAAAACATCTCGCCAGCCAAATTTCCGGTCCCATTCTTGCCTTGACAGAAAGTGCCTCTAAAATTGAGCGTGACGGATTAGAACATGCAGCAAAGATCTCTATCTCTTCTTTTCTTAATGAAGAGACAAAGCTGCTTGTCAATATTTTTAATTCTATGCTTTCTAAAATTCAGCAGCAGATGACCGATCTGGAAAATTATATGAACACTAAAATCCAGCTGAAACAACAGGCTCTCGAAAATCTGAAAATCAGTGAACAGCTAAAAAACAGTCAGATTAAAATGCTGCAGATGCAGATCAATCCCCATTTTTTATTTAACACATTAAATATGATTTCTCAGACTGCTTACACGGAAAATGCATACCAAACTATTTTTCTTCTTGGAAAAACAGCCTCTCTTTTGCGATATTCTCTTGATTTTTCGGATAAATCTGTTACTCTAAAAAAGGAACTAGAAGAGCTTGAGAATTATGTCTACATTCAGGAACAGCGTTTTGGAAACCGTATTCGTTTTTCTTTTGTGCTGGATGAACACTGTCATAATATCCTGGTCCCCAATTTAATTCTTCAGCCTCTTGTGGAAAACGCAATTATTCATGGAGTCAGTATGTATCTAAAAGATGCGTTCATTCAAATCTCAACTGCCTTGGACCGGTCTTCCCATACGATTCGGATCTGTGTCATGGACAATGGTATCGGTATGGATGAAGAACAAATTCAAAAAATAAAGCTGGATATGGCAGAGAATCGTGCTTTCGATTCCAAAATTGGTCTTAGCAATGTCTACCACCGCTTACAGTACTTCTTTCATGGAGATGCAGATCTTGTGGTTTCCAGTGTTCCAAATATTTCTACAGAATTTACTATTGTCCTGCCTTTCTCGGACAATGATGCTTCTTAAACCGAAAGGAGAATGTGTTATGTATGAAGTTTTGATTGCAGATGACGAAGTCATAGAATGTCATGTTCTCGCACTGATGCTGAAAAATCATTTTGATCAATTGACGATTCTTCCTCATGCTTCCAATGGTTTGGAATTAATTTCCGCCATTGAAACGTATCATCCTGAAATTGCAATTGTCGATATCAATATGCCTGGATTAAACGGTCTGGAAGCTTTGGAGATGATACGCCGGAAAAATCAAAATATGAAAATTTTAATCGTCTCTGCCTACAGTGAATTTCATTATGCCAAAAAAGCGCTTGCCCTAGATGCAGTTGATTATATCTTAAAACCTGTTCAGCCCGATGATTTTGTCCGTGCCATTCAAAAAATCTGTGCAGATCTTGACCTGGAACAGTGTCAGAAGGAAGAAGCTCAAAAACATCAGGAGATGATTTCTGAATTTGACCAGATGGTAGAAGAAGATTTTTTATCTAATTTAATTCTCGGAGAGATCCGTCCTAAAAATGCCATGCGTCTTTTACAATCCTTAAAGTCTCCTTATCGCGGCGGTATTTTAGTCACTTTGCGTCCTGCCCCGCGCCCGGAGATTCCTTTTTCTTTTCCATGGGAGAATTATGCGCTTGCCATACAAAAACAGCTTAGTCAGCTCTGCACATGTTTTGGAAAGTGGTATCACCATGATTTTATTCTTTGCCTTTTGCCCGGTATGTCTTTTGAAAAAGATTTTTATCAAAATTGGATCCGTGAAATTTTTCATGTGGCATTTCAAAAAGCTGATCCTCAGTTTCGATGTCCTCTTCTTTGCGGTATCAGCAGTGTAAAACTGAATTTAAATGATCTTCCTCATGCTTTTAAAGAAAGTGTTCTTGCCATTCATCAGAAAACGGAAGCGGATATCTATTTTTTTGAATTTTATTCTTCTTCTGGTTTGTCTGATCCTTATCAGGAAATTTTTGAATCGTGTCTGGAATTTCTAAAAAGTCACAATATCAGCGGATGTATTGCAAAAGCAGATTCTATTTTTTCTATGCCTGAAATTCGCAGAGAATCGCTTCCTTTTTTGAAGGTAAAAACGTGTTATTTTTTATTCCGCTTAAATCTCAGTTTTTCTCACATTCTTCCAGGCTCTGATCTTCCATATGATTCTTGGATCTTTTTTTGGGATCTTCTGTTGCCCTGTAAAAGTTGTGAGGAGATCCAAAAGACTCTGCCTTTTGGATTCAACGCTATTTTTTCCCACACAGCTTCTTGGAATCATCCGGAAAATCCTCATATTGCCCGAAGTCTTCTTTATATGAGACAGCACTATATGGAAGATCTTTCTTTAGATCTTGTCGCCAAAATGGCAAATGTCAGTCCGTTTTATTTAAGCAGGCTTTTTAAACAGGACCTTAACCGAAATTTTCTCGAGATTCTGACAAATATCCGGATTCAAAAAGCCATCGAATTGCTTTCTAATCATCAGTTAAGCGTCAAAGAAATCAGTGAGCAAGTCGGTTATATTAACACTGCTTATTTTTATAAAGTATTTAAAAAACATGTCGGAGTTAATATCGGTGAGATGAGAGACTATCTCCAGACTTATCACCTCTCATCTCCTTTTCCTTCCTCCTGATCTTTCTTTTTCATGAAAGACTGGCTGTATACAGATAAAAAAATCGTATGCAGAAAAAAAGAAAGCGGTAGGTATTCTCAGATCTCTCGATTCTTTTTCTGAAAACACCTACTGCTTTCTTTTATTTTTTTGGTACTCTTTTTTACACATTGTCTTATTTTTTATCTCTTATTTCACTCCAAATACTCAATTAAATTTTTTACATCACTTCTGACTCTCAATTTTCGAAGCGTCTTCATTTCAATTTGGCGAATTCTTTCTCTTGTCACATGATAAATTTGTCCTACTTCTTCCAGCGTCCATATACGTCCGTCTGCAAATCCAAAACGAAGTTCTAAGATCTTCCGTTCACGTTCCGTCAGTTTGGAAAGCGCCTTTTTTACTGCCTCTTTCATCATTTCCTGTTTGATGACATCAAACTGTTCCGGGACCCTTTTGTCAGAAACTAAATTCATCAGAGAAAATTCTTCTTCTCCCATTGGTGTTTCCAGTGAAATCGTATCTCCCAGATATCCTGAGATTTCCTCTACTTTTTTTACAGAAATCTCCAGACGCTCGGATAATTCTTCTAAACTTGGCTCTCTCCCTGTCTCCGTCACATACTTTCGGCTTTCTCTTCTGACTTTATTGATACTCTCAATCATATGGACAGGAATTCTGATATTTTTTGATTTGTCCGCAATTGCGCGTGTTACTGCCTGTCTGATCCACCAGATCGCATACGTACTGAATTTATATCCTTTATGATAATCGAATCCTTCCACTGCTCTTAATAATCCGATATTTCCTTCCTGAATCAAGTCCAAAATCGACATGCCACTGCTTCCTGTATAATGTCTCGCTACGCTGACTACCAGCCTTAAATTAGAATTGATCAGCTTTTCACGCGCATTCTCATCTCCCTGTTCTATTTTTTTTGCCAATTCCTGCTCCTGCTCAGCAGTCAAAAGAGGATATTGTCCAATCTCTTTTAGATATGTTTTCACTGAATCTTCCGTAAAGTTTTCCTTTTCTTCCTGTTCTATCTCCTGTTCTTGGGACTCTAACTCTTCCAGAGTGGGTTCTTCATATTCTTGTTTTTCATATCGTTCTCTCATTTTTTTACCTGATTACTGCCGCTGTCCTTTCTTTCCAGCCATCGTTTTTATGTTTTTCTCTTACATTCTCCAATTTTCTCTTTTTTTCACCTCCTCTTTTCTTATTTTATCATTGCTGTTTCTTTTTTTGTAAGTTTTTTTTATTTTTTTCCTGCGTGTCACATTCTCAGCAAAACTTTGTATTACATAGAAGATGATGTTTTCTATCCATAAAAAAATAGCACAGAAAAAATTTTCCATAAATCCTTTCTGTGCTATCAATTCCAATTTTTTATACTTGAAGACAAAATCCGTGACCGACTGCTATAAATTGAGGAACAAACTGCTTTAGATCCTCTTTTAACTGATACAGTAAATCCTTGTCACAGACACGGTCTCTTTGAATTTTTTCAATTTCTTCCTGCCAGCAGCCTTGCATTACTTTTCCGCGTCCGTCTCCCCTGCGCAGCATTAAGTCACTGCTGAAAAAAATCCTATTTTGTTTTTCAAAAAATACGATCCCATTTCTCAGATGAACTTCAGAGGGATAATCAATAAACTGAAGTTCATAGCACTTCTCTTTTAATGTCTCTCCTCCTCTTTTTGAAATAATCTTTCCTTTGTATCCAAATCCGTCCATCTCTCTTGCCGTCATTTCAGAAGATATCACTGTAAGATCAGGATACTCTTCTTTTAAAACTGAAATTCCTCCACACTCGTCAGACTCCATATGGGAGACGAGAAGATACGACAATTTTTTTTCTCCTAAAATTTTCTTAATCTTTGGAAGAATCTCTTTTGTATGCTGTACTCTGCCTGTTCCCACCAAGAAAGGATGCTCTCCTAAAAACAAATATTGATGAATTGTCAACTGAATCTGTTCTATGTATTCCGTAAACTGATATAAATTTTTAAAAACTTCTTTCATTTTAAACCTCATTTCTTTCTTTTTCTGACGAACGGTTGCACCTACCGCTGTCCATCCCCGAGCTGATATCGTTCCAGACTATTTTCCTTTGCCTATTCTAATCTTTGTCCAATCTTATTTTTTTATTATACCTCTTTCCTTGCAGTCATGCAATCATCCCCGAAATTTTTCACCGGAATCTTTTTTATCTGCCGATTCCTTTTTTTTCGTATCATCCCATTCTTTCTGTGTTAAATTCTTCCTGTGCGTTTCTTCTTTTTTCTTTAATCCTTTTAAAATTCGGCAGATATCATCAATATCAGCATCACTTAACAGTTCAAAATGATCCAGTCTATTTTTTATCATATCAATCGTCTCATTTTTTATACTCTTTGTTTTTTGGTTTAAAAAATAGGAAGTCAATGTACTCGTCACAGTACCGATTAAGCCAATTCCGACAAGCATCAGTATCATCGCAATCATTCTTCCATACAAAGTTGTAGGAGAGATGTCTCCATATCCCACCGTCGTCGCTGTCACAAATGCCCACCAGATTCCATCGGCATAGCTCATTCCTTCTGCAAAATGAATTGAGATTCCTCCAAGTAAAATTAAAAGTACTGTGACAAAAACAACATACTTAAAGCCATTTGTATTGAAAAATCGTTTCGCTTTCTTAAACGGGCGGTATAAAAATGCAAACAATCTTGGAATTTTTGCTGCTTTTGCAATTGATACCAGCTTAAAAGCGCGGAAAATCATATGGAACGGTAAAATGGCAATTAAATCACAAATATTATTCCGAACAAATTTTAATTTTTTAGGTGCGTTCCAAAATCGTATCATATAATCTATTGTAAAAACGGTTAATATGACAGAATCTAAAACAGACTGCCACGCATTGAGTCCATCTGACAAATCAATCAATATTAAAATAATGGCTGCTGCTGCAAGAGTGCTGATCCCAATATCATAAATCTGATGCTGTTTCTTATTTAACTTCATACTTCTTTTCCCTTTTTCTTTTGCTTTCTTTCTCTGCAGTCTGCCTGCCAACGGAAATGAGAGCCTTGTCTGCTCTTTTCTCGTTCGCAGGCAAAAGAAAGTAAGGATACTGATCTTCTCCTTGTTTATTGATTCTAGTCAATTCCTTGTTTTTGCAAACAAAAAGTTTTTATTGTAGTAATGACTTGTCTTTTTGATCTGATCTGCAAGCTCTTCTGTTCCCATGCTTTCACACAGAGTCGGTTCTCCGGAAAACAAATTGACTCCCAGTCCCAGACGCTCTCCCGGAATTTCCACTCCCAGTGACGCAAGGGTTGTCGGAAACATATCAAGTGCGCAAAACAGGCGATCCTGCGTTTTTTCAGGCTCTGCTGCCGGATTAATAATCACTTGAAAAATACTGCGCGGAAAATCTTCCTCTACAGAATCTGAATATTGAGCATCCATCGTCAAATGGTCTCCGCAAAGAATAATGGTAGTATTTTCATACCACGGCTGTTCTTTTGCCCAATTTACAAAATCGGCAAGCTGACGATCTGCGCAGGCAATCACGTTATGGTATTGATCTTCATATTTGTTGCCGCACAATTCACACACATATCCTGACACACAATGTGTATCAAGAGTTGCGATTGTCAGATGAAACGGTTCTTGTTTTTCTCCAAGCTCTTCTAATTCTCTTTTTGCAAACTCAAACAATTTCTGGTCTTCAAATCCCCACCATTCATAATAATCTTCCGGTATCCAGCCTTGTTCCAGCGCGTAATTATAATCATGAATTTCATAATTTCCATGCTGTTCAAAATAATGGTCTGTCCCGGCAAAGGCTGCATCTGCTCCCATCAGCAGTTCCTGGTAATAGCCCTGTTCCTCAAGAATTTCGCCAAGTGTTGTAAGTCCCGGCAAAAATGTCTTATACATATTGTATCCATTGCTGGAAAGCGGTATTGACAGCGGAACTCCACTGGTCTGCGCCACCATGGAAGCCATTGTCCAACTGCAGTTTGCCATTTCAATCATTCCATAGCCGCCAGGCTGAGAAAAATATACGTTTCCCTCTTCTCTTTGCAGCTTTGTCAGTTCAGGAAGCAGATTCTCTTCTTCATATCCGCCGTATTCTCTTGAGGCATACGTATTTTCAAAGGATTCCAAAAAAATATAGATTAAGTTTCTTTTTTTCTCTGGAAAAATCAATTCTACCTCATTTGGATTTACATAACTCGTCTCATATAAATGAGACGGGTGAGTCTGATTGTAAATGTGAACTTCCATGATAATTAACTCTCGTCTTCATAAGCAGACGTATGTGAGGTGAAAAAAATCCCATGATTTCAGCAGAAAAAGGCGATTGTTCTTGAAAAATCGAGTAAATATGATAAAATAT
>CALWCS010000042.1 GCA_944376425.1 uncultured Lachnospiraceae bacterium
CTCTTTTTTTGTGATGCTCAATCCCTGACTCAGTCCAAAAGAACTGATTCCATAGACAATTCCAAAATTGACAGCTTTTGCATTTCTTCTCTGGAGATCTGTCACCTCTTCAAACGGCACATGAAAAACCTGAGAAGCCGTCAGACGGTGAATATCCTCGGCATGGCGGTACGCCTCGATCAATGTCTGATCCTCTGACAGATGTGCTAAAATTCTCAGTTCAATCTGAGAGTAATCTGCATCTACAAACACAAAGCCTTCCTCCGGCACAAAAACTTTTCGGATCATGCGTCCTAGTTCCATACGAACGGGAATATTTTGAAGATTTGGCTCTGTACTGCTTAAACGTCCTGTGGCTGTAATTGTCTGATTAAATGTCGTATGGATTCTTCCGTCCTCTTCTATAAATGCAGCAAGCCCGTCTGCATACGTTGATTTTAACTTTGCAAGCTGACGATATTCTAACACGAGCGATACAATCGGATATTCTCCGGAAAGTTTTTCCAGCACATCTGCTGCTGTTGAATACCCGGTTTTTGTCTTTTTTCCGTTTGGGAGCTTCAGTTTTTCAAACAAAATTACCCCTAGCTGTTTCGGGGAATTGATATTAAACGTTTCCCCTGCCATTTGGTAGATCTCTTCTTCTACTTTTTCTATCCGTGACAGCAGCTGATCCCCATAGTTTTTTAGTTCTTCCGCCTCTACGCGCACTCCGTTTTTTTCCATTTCATACAATGTATACACAAGCGGCATCTCAATCTTATCATACAGCTGTCTCATTCCCATTTCTTCTAGTTTTTCCATCAATGGAGCTTCGGCAAGAAGCGCAGTATATGCATGACCGCATGCATATAAAACAACTTTTTGCGGTTCCTCGCTATATCGTTCCTCCATGGTGTGTTTTTGGAACAGTTCTGTTTTTGAAGGAAACGTCTCTGAAATATATTCTCTCGCGATATCTTCATACGGATACTTTTCTTTTAATGGATTTATCAGATACGATGCCACTTCTAAATCTTCTATATCTGTCTCTTTTTCATCCAGTCCCGGCAAGAAAAATAATTGTTCTTTCCAACTTAGAGTTGCGGCTTTGGACACTTCTCTTAACGTTTCTGCTAATTTTTCACACACGTATGACTGCGTTAAAAATCCCTGAACCGGAATATAACATGTTTGCTCTTTTGAGAGAGAAAGCGCGCAGCCAAGAACTTTCTTATTTTCAGTCAGCAGAAAAAATCCAATTTTCTCTTGTTTCCGGATCTTATCAAACATTTTCTCGGCATGACCTAAATCAGTAATCTGGGTAAATTCCCGTTCAAACGCTTCTTCTTTGATTTTACTTGGAAAACGAGACAGAAAATTTTTAAACTCCAGTTTTTGTAAGATGTCAAACGCCTGCTTTGTAAATAATTCTACAGTTCTGACTTGATCCATCGAAAAATCGATAGGACTGTCTGTGCAGATGGTAGCAAGTGTTTTGCTTAGTTTTGCAAGATCATAGTGCTGTTTTAATGCTTCTGCTGCCTTTTTGGGTTTGATCTCCTCTGCATGTTCATACGCATTTTCAATCGTTCCATACTCTTTGATCAGTTTAGTTGCCGTTTTTTCTCCGATACCCGGAACGCCCGGAATATTATCTGAGGCATCTCCCATCAGCGCTTTTAGTTCAATGATCTGATCGGGCGTCACTTCACATTTTTCCAGCACATCTTTTGCGTAATAATCTTCAATCTCTGTTCCTGTTCTCTTTGTTTTTGGAATCCGGATTTTAATATGATCGGAAGCAATCTGCAAAAGATCCCGGTCTCCTGAAACGACTGAAACTTCCAGTCCTTCTTGCTCCATTTTTTTCGCTGCGGTTCCAAGCAAATCATCTGCCTCATATCCTTGTTTTTCCATTGTATAAATATTCATAGCATGAAGCAGTTTCTTTAAAACCGGAATCTGTTCTCTTAACTCCGGCGGCATTCCTTTTCTGTTGCCTTTATATTCCTCATAGAGCTTATGCCGGAAAGTAGGTGCTTTTAAATCGAATGCAATCGCTATATACTGTGGTTTTTCTTCTTCTAATATTTTCATCATAATATTCAAGAATCCATAAATCCCGTTCGTATGAAGTCCTTGTGAATTGCTTAAATCCTGTACGCCGTAAAAAGCTCTGTTCACTATGCTGTTGCCGTCAAATAACACAATCTTTTCTTTCATTTTTTCACCTTTTCCTGTTTTTTAGCTCCGTTTTCAGCGGTCTGTCTCTTCCTGAAAAAAGAGACGATAAAATGATGTCTCTTCCATGCTTCCTGCATTTAGCCCCTGTATCTGGGTCAAAATGATCAAGCACAGTAAAGCTTCCGCAATCACAATCATGCCATAGCGGTACGAACGCCTAATTTTCCATCTTCTTATCGATTTCTCAGCTTCTTTTAGATCTTCCTCCAGCATATGCTTGATATCATAGGAGGCATGTTCATCAGAATCCAATCTCTGTATTGCAAAATGGATCATATAGTAAATCTCTAATTCTTCATAGCATTCCTTACACTCTCGTATGTGCTTTAAAAAACTTTCTAATTTTTTTTCTCCTAAGTTGCGGTTAATATAGTCCATAACAAGATTTTGCGCTTCTTTGCATGTCATATTCATCCATCCATTTCTTTCCACTGATTTTTTATCTTTTCCCGCTTTTTCTTTTTGCTTCCATTTTCTTTCTTAAGACTATCATTTTCCTATCAGAAAGTCAAACGCAAATATGTTATGCTCTTTTTGCTCTTACCTGATTCTTTTGTATTCCATGATTGCTTTTTTTTCTATTCTCCTTTATGATAAAAACAAATCGTGTATTTTTAAGAGAGGAGACCGATTATGAATTCTTATCAGATTACAGCCTGGTGCCATCATTTTATTTCTGATCATGTAAAAGAAGGAGATCTGTGCATTGATGCTACCATGGGCAAAGGAAACGATACGGAACTGTTATGCCGTCTTGTCAAAGACAGTGGCCATGTCCATGCTTTCGATATTCAACAAGCAGCTCTTTCTTACACTAAAAAAAGGCTGGAAGATTCCAACCTTCTTTCTCGCTGCTCGCTCCATCTGGCTTCTCATACACAGATGAATCAATACTGTAAACCTCAAAGCGTCAGCTGTATTGTTTTTAATTTTGGCTATCTGCCATGTTTCGACCACACCATCGCTACTTGCCCAAAGACCAGTGTTGCCGCTGTCAAAACAGGGCTTACGCTGCTTCGCAAAAATGGTCTGATGAGCCTATGTATTTACAGTGGAGGAGATACTGGTTTTGCAGAACGTGATGCCCTTTTGAGTCTGTTAAAATCCCTCGATCCTAAGGCATATCTTGTTATTGTCTCCGAATATTACAACCGCCCGAATCATCCTCCCATTCCTGCTTTTATTTTTAAGCTTTAATCTGTATTTTTTTTATCCATACAAAAGAACTTCCTTTTCCGACGTGCGTTCTGAAAAAGAATGACAGCCCAATCAAAAGAATACCGGTAAACAATAAGTACCATTTTTCTGTAAAACTCCCGGCACTCATGGAATTCAAATACCAGTTTCCCAGATATTTTCTTCCTCCTCCCATATTAATGGCGTAATATAACAGCGGTGCCATGTAGGAAAGAGGCATCCGATTTGTCAGAGAAAGAACGCTCATTCCGATTCCTCCAAGAAAAATCATTCCTGCCATGGTGCCTCCAAAGTAACGCCAAATAGAAAAACTGCATCCCTCATTGCGAAAATACAAAAGACTGATTCCTGTCAAAATACTCAAAAGCAACAGAGATTGTGTCAGCCGTATCGCGCATACCACAGATACCGGTGTTCGCTTTGCGTCGACGACATTGCGCACAGACAGATCTTGATCCGGCAAAAAGACGGGAACCATACAAATCATTCCAAGCAAAATTAAATACGATTCTGTGATTTTTGCCATTTCATACTCGTTCATATCTTTTACATCAAAAAAGAATGGCATAAGCACACAAAATATCAATGACGCAAAAGCATGGAATCTCAGATTACACTTCCAGTTTACTTTAAAAATTTCAACTGTATTTTCCATTTCTAATCCACCTTCCCTTTCTCTTTTTGTCATAAATCCATATTGTTACCGCCATCATAAAAATTGCCGCTATAGCATAAGCAGCGCGATTGACGACAAGCTGCAAAAATATAGATTCAAAGATACTTGTTTTCCCAAGTGAGTTGAAACGCGGAATTAGATTCCACCCGACAGTTCCGGTCAACTGATATCCTGACTGAAAGAGGCTGATAAGCCAGTATACGCACATAATCAAGATGCCTGCAGCTCCCCCAAAAAGTTCTGAGAAGAAAAAGCCTGCCGATACGGAAAATAAAACGCTTGGCAGCAGCCATCCTGCAAGATATTTTCCATACATCCAAAAATCATTTTTCGCTCCTAGATTTTTTGCCAGATAGGATGCCTGCATTGCCGGAAAAACAGCAAGGCATACAACAGGCAGAATTGCTGCCGTTACAGCTGCAAGATAGCGTATGCCCAGCAATTTCACGGAAGAAATTTCTTTTGATCCAATTACTTCCAATGCTTTTGCTCTCCGGTCTCTGACTGCTCTTGTCACGGCAAGAAATACTGGCATAATCGCAAGCATAATACCAAAATAATCACAAAACAGTCTGGCGTAGGCACCACTTACTTTATCTTTCTCTATTATTTTTTGATATTCTTCTTTTGCCTGTTCATACGTCATCTCTTCATACGCTTCACTTTTTATTCTTTCTTCTGTGAAGCGACTTCCGCCTCCTAAGACCTGATCTACCTGCTTCATCTCTTTTATAAACATTTGATAAGAGATACCGGTATCCAAAGCAACAGAAAAAGGCTGTATTTTCCCAAATTTCATCCCCTCTTCTGTCATAATCATAGATTCCTCTATTTGCTGCTGATATGCAGTAAATTCTTCTTTTAATTCCTCTATTGTTTTTCCTGAAAGAGTTTCCAGTACTCTTTCTACCGTTGTCTGTTCCGTTTCGTTTAACTGGACCTCTTTGTAAAATCCAAGAGGATACGTTGTATAACGGTTGTCCATGTAGCTCTCCATCAAATCTGTCAAAGCACATTTCATCTGAACGTCTTTGTCATCACTTAACGTTGTCCCATAGCTTTCTTGTCCTGGTTTTGGCTCTTGGATTACCGTTGTCTCCCCAAGCTGCGTTACAAAAAACAAGATCATACAGCACACATAAAGCAGATATGTCAGACTTTTCATATTTTGTACGCATTCTTTCCAAAATAGAGTCATTCCCATTTTGTCACCTCATTTCTTCTTGATGCATCAAATACAAATAGGCATCTTCCACATTCGGCTCACATCTTACCGCTCCTTCAAATGGGATTTTCGTTTTGTCTTCCTGAACAAAGCGGATCTGTACATGCCGTCCCTGGCTGATCATTCCGGTTACACAGTAGCGTGCTTTTACTTTTTCTAATTCTATTCTTGAAACCTCTGCCTCAAAAATGGCTCCTTCTGCCTGTGTCAGCAATTGTGTCACGGTACCCCGGTACAAGATTTTCCCTTCCTTTAATATAGCAATCTCTTCGCACGTTGCTTCGATATCTCCCACAATATGAGTAGATAAAAGAACAATTCGATTTTGTGCAATCTCGCATAAAAGATTTCGAAATCTTACGCGTTCTTCCGGATCAAGACCGGCAGTCGGTTCGTCTACAATCAATACTTCCGGATCGTGGAGTAATGCCTGTGCAATTCCCAGTCGCCGTTTCATTCCCCCTGAAAGTATCTTGATTTTTTTATTTCTGTATTCTTGCAAGTTGACTTCTTTTAGCAGTTCAGGAATTCTTTCTTTTCTCTTTTTTTTATTTAATCCGGATAACACGCCAAGGTAATCCATTCCTTCATAGACACTCATCGTTCCATACATAGAGAAATCCTGAGGCAGATACCCGACGATACTTCGTATTTTTTTTGTTTTTTCAATCGGTATCCCACACATAGAAATCTCTCCGCTTGTCTTTGGCTGCAAAGAAGTAAGGACTTTCATTAAGGTCGTTTTTCCTGCTCCGTTTGGTCCTAAAAGTCCAAACATACCATTTTCAATTGTCAGACTGATATGGTCAAGCGCTGTTTTTTTTCCATAGTTCTTACAGACATCTTTTAATATAATCCTCTTTTCCATTTTTAGATCTCCTTTCTGTTTCTTAAACAATCTTAAACAGAAATTCTCTATATTTTCTCTATCTTTTTAAATTTAATCTAAAAAATTTCTCCATCCTGGCTCATCCTATTATGAAATGATCTGCACAGCTGCAAGTTCCTCCGAAGCAAATTTTTTTCTGCGCGGCTGTTGTATTCTTGCAGAGCTTTTATTTCACCGAAAAAATCGGCGGGCTAGTTGAAATAAAAAAAGAGGCACATACAATCGCTCCTCCATCCATACTGTTTGACAACGTCAGATCTCCCCCATGTTTTTTGCAGAGCATCTTACAAATGGTAAGCCCCAGCCCATAGTGGCAGTCTTCGTCTTTTTTTTGGGAATCTGTATAGTAAGGTCTTGTCGCCTGGTACAACTCTTCTTTTGTAAATCCTCTTCCATTATCCTTCACAGACAAAAACAAAATGTCTTCTTCTGCCTCCAGATAAACTTCAATCTGATTTTTCGCATAACGCAATGCATTAGAAAGGAGATTTTCAAGTACTTCCAGTATAATATTTTCATCAAAATATCCCTCTTTGTCTTCTTTGACAGGTTTTACTTCTATCGCAGTTTCTTGTGTATTTGCCAGTCCTTTTGCTATCTGTTCCACTTTTTGTGCCAATTCTTTTAGACTTTTGTTTTCTTTCTTAATCTTGATTGCTTCTATCGAATGCATATCTTTCATCGTCTCTGTAAAATATTTTAGACGCTTTACCTGCCGGTTTAAAGCTTCTACGGTATCCATCAGTTTTTCTTCTGAAATTTTTCCCTTTGGATAAAATTGTATCATCAACTCCGTATATCCTTGCATGACTGTCAGCGGAGTCCGAAGATCATGGGCAAATGCTGCGTTTAAATTTCTTTGTTCTTCCATTAGATCCCAGAGATCTTTTTTATTTTCTATCAGGCGCTTTCTCATCCTTTCGATTGCTTCGCATGCCTTTCCCATCTCATCTTTTGATTCCCATTGACAGGGAAAACTTAAATCATCCCGTTCAATATATCTTGCCTCTTCTACCATTCTCTCTAAGGGCTCTTTTAATTTTTTCTGGTAATAGATATGGGACACCATACAGATTGCAATAATAGGGTAAGAAATAATGCAGACTAAAAAAATTGCATGGATCACTTTCAAGATAAAATTTGTCTCATTGGGAACTTCCCATCCTTTCCTCTCTACGATCATTTTTGTTTCTGGCTGGATTTGTCTGTACGTCACTTCATACGCATTCTGTTCAAAAATCACATTTTCCCATCCGTTTAAAATAGTAAATGTCAAAGCATAAGCAAGAAGCGTTGCCACTATGGCAACTGTCATATAACACCAAAGTGTTTTTTTCAGCGACATCTCCTGGAACCGTATTCCTATTTTTTCTAAAATACTGTCTAACCAATCCATCGATAGCCTACTCCCCATACCGTTTCAATTAACGGTTTCTTTTCGTATTTTCCCATTTTCATGCGAATTCTTCGAATATGTTCTGTAATACTGTTGCTGTCTCCGTCTTTTTCATATCCCCACAGTCTTTCATAAATTGCCTCTTTGCTAAAAATTTGTCTTTTATTCATGCTTAGTAATTCCAAAATATCAAATTCTGTCTTTGTCAGAATAATTTCTTCTTCTTTAAAATACAGCTTTCTCTCCCCATAGCGAATCACAAAATCTCTGCAAAAAGAAATTTGTTCTTTCTCTGCTCTTCTCTCTTCTCTTCTTAAATGCGCTTCGATCCTGGCACTTAATTCTGCCAGACTAAATGGTTTGACAATATAGTCGTCTCCTCCGCACTTTAATCCATTGACTCGATCCTGCTCTTCTACTTTTGCAGTCAGAAACAAAATCGGGCAGTCTACAAAATTTCGAATTCTGCGGCACACTTCCATTCCATCTAAATCCGGCATGTTAATATCTAACAAGATCAGATCTGGACAAACAGAAATCTTTTCCATCGCTTCCGTTCCGTTTTTTGCCGTATAGACAAGATAATTTTCTAATTCCAAATAATCTTTGATCATCTGAAGGATATCGCATTCATCATCTACGAGTAAAATTTTATGCTGCATTTTATTCCCTCCTCATTTTTTATTTCGATACAACTTTTGGTCTTAGTATTTTTTACTGTGTCATTTTAATTTTATCAAAAAATTCTCTATTTTTTCTCAACAAAAATGCATTTTCACGGATGTATCCGTATAACAGAAAAAACAGAAGCATTTCCTGCCTCTGTTTTTTCCAATGCATCCATTTTTTTGCCTGTAAGTTTCCATTCCTATCTGAAAAATTTTTATCAGAATTCTACTTGAATTGCTCCCGCGTTGCGGATACGCATTCTGTATACATTTTCTTTTCCCATATGTTTTTCCATATAAGCCACATATCCATCCGTATCCTGATGCGGAACTAAGGCCATAATCACTCCCGCAAATCCGCCTCCATGGACACGGCACACTCCTCTTCCAAGCTTCTTTAAATACAGTTCTGTCAAAGCCAGGGCAATTGTCACCGGCTGTTCTTTATGCTCTCCGGAAGGATAGCAGTTCTGTAAATATTTCCAGGAAGAATTTCCGGATTCTGTGATTACCTTTAAGAACGTCTCATAGTCTTTTTTTCTGATTGCCTCTACAGCCGTATCTACTCTGTCATCCTCTGTCAGGAAGTGAATTGCTCTTAAAACAGCTCTGTCGCCGGCAAATTTACGTACCTGCGTAACATTGTCAATCACTTCTTCCAGTGTACATTCCCGCAGTACTTCTTTTCCAAAATACTGGGCTACTTTTTTCATTTCAATCGGTACAGAAGAATATTCTTCACTCAGATCGGCATGTCCTTTTCCTGTATTGACAATTACAAGGTCATGTCCCAGCTCATCAAAATCAAAGTTAAGCTTTTCAAGAACTGGATTTGTCTGATCTTTAAAATCAATCGTCACAATTCCTCCTGCTGCGCAGGCCATCTGGTCAAGCAGTCCAGACTGTTTATTCCAGTATTTGTTCTCCGCATATTTTCCGATCTGCGCATATTCTGAAATATCAAGTGTTCCATCATTAAACAGATAATTGACGATCGTACAGATCAGCATCTCAAACGAGGCTGAAGAACTGACTCCTGCCGCTCCAATTACATTCGTTGTTGTATAAACATTAAATCCGCCGATTTTGTGACCGCGCTTTTTAAATCCATCCAAAATTCCTTTTAACAGAGGACCGGTACCGCTTGTGGCATTTCCCGGCTGTAAATCCTCTAAAGAAATTGTCATATCCTGATGATACGTTGCACTGATCATGCGAACCTGATTGCTGTCATTTTTTCCGGCTGCTGCAATCGTATCCAGATGGATGCTTCCTGCCAGAATTTTTCCGGAATTATGATCTGTGTGATTTCCTGAAATCTCTGTTCTTCCCGGTGCTGAAAAAAAGGAAAATTCCTGATCCGCAAAATATTTCTGATACCCCTGCGCAAGATCTTCATATCTTTTTAAATTTTCCTGTGCCCCTGCTGCCCCGTAGATCTCTTTCATCTTTTCTATTCCATTTTGTTTTAATGTTTGGATTGCCTGTCCGTATTTCATAAAAATCCCCTTTCTTCTCGTACTTGATTTTTTCTTATGCTATAATTATAATATGATTAAAAAAGAAAAAGCAACAAATATATTCGCTTATTCTATAATTATATTGAGGTTTTTATGCAAATTCATATAAATAGGAATCAAAAAGAATTAAAACTGCACGGGGACTATGCCTTTCCGCTCCATTTAAGCGATGAACGCCTCTCCTCCTACGAATCTGGCTCTTTTTTATGGCACTGGCATCCTGAGATTGAACTGACTTTGATTCTGGAAGGAACGATCCTCTATCAGATCAATGAAACGACCTATTCTCTCAAAAAAGGGGAAGCTCTCTTTTGCAACGCCAACACTCTCCATACGGGTCATATGGATCATGGACAGGACTGTATTTATTTTTCTGTCACATTTCATCCCAGACTTCTTTATGGGTTTGAGAACAGTTTAATCTATACCCATTACGTACAGACTGTCTGTGAAGATTCTTCTTTTCCCTCTCTGCTTTTTCGTCCTGAAGTCACATGGCAGAAAAACGTAATTCAATATCTGTATCAAATCTATACGCTTCATCATACTGAAGTTTTTTCCAAAGAGTTGAAACTTCAGATTCTTCTGCTGCAAATTTGGAATGAAATTTTTGAGCATAAACAGACAGTTCCGGCTGTATCTGCATCGTCAAATAAACAGATGGAACGGATCCGCACGATTCTTTCCTATCTTCACACTCATTATGCTGAAAAAATCACTTTGGAAGATATCGCCTCTTCCATCAATCTCTGCAAAAGCGAATGCTGCCGATTGTTTAAATCACACATGAAAGAATCTCTGTTTCGCTATCTTTTAAATTTTCGTATTGAGCAAAGTCTTCCTCTTTTAAGTACTACGGATAAAAGCATCACGGAAATCGCCGAAAGCACCGGGTTTTCCAATCCTTGCTATTTTACAAAAATTTTTCGGGAACACAAAGGATGTTCCCCCAGTGAATATCGCAAAAAATTAGAAACACCTAAAACTTTTACTTCCGGTTTTTCCATTCATCCTCCGCATTAATCTCTTTTTTATCCTTTATGTCCGGAATCGTATCTGCTGTCTTATCCGTACTGTCTTTCTTTTATTGCGCTTTTTAACGGATGAGCATGTACTCGGTCATACTCCTCTAAAGCCATGCAGACAAGCTCTGCATCCGTCGGATAGGGAAGGAGTTCTGTCCCGATTCTTTGGTGTCCTTCATTTCCTTTTCCCAGCACAAGCAAAACTGTATTGCTTTTAATTTCCTGAACCGCCTGAAAAACCGCTTCCTTTCTGTCCGCGATACAGCTGCAGTCACATCCTGTCATTTCTACATTTGGGCGTATTTCTCTAAAGATCTTCTCCAGAGGTTCCATTCCAGGATCATCTGCTGTCAGATATACTTTGTGAGAAAACAGTCCTGCAATTAATCCCAGTTCTCTTCTTCTGTTATATGCTTTTTGTCCCGGGCATCCAAATACCGTTATGATTCTCTCTCCGGAATGTTCCTGAAATACCGAATCAAATAATTTTTCAAAACTCAGTCTGTTATGAGCATAGTCGACAATTGCTGTGATTTTTCCGTCCTTGCTTTTATATTCTTCCATTCTTCCGCTGACTTTTACATCTTCTAGCGCTTCTTTCATCACTTTTGCGGGTACTCCATAGACGTATGCTGCCGCAATTGCCGCCATCGCATTTTCTGCATTAAAAGTTCCCTGCATTGAAATAAAAAAATCTTCTTCAAACTTATCACATTTGACATGGATCGAAATTCCTCCGTCACAGTGTCTGGTTGAAACAAGTCGGATATCTGCCTGTTCTGACCTTCCAAACGTTACCACTCTCTTTGCAAGATGCGCAGCCTGGTATACTCTCTTTGCATGATCGCAGTCTAAATTGACGCATGCGGTCTCTACCTGTTTAAAAAGAGACAATTTTGAGAGAAAATAATCTTCAAAATCCTGATGTTCTGCCGGACTGATATGATCTTCTGAAATATTCAAAAAAATTCCAATATCATATCGTATCTCCCGTATTCTCTGATATTTCAGAGCCTGACTGGAAACCTCCATGGTCAGATAGGAAATTTTGCAATCCTGCGCATTTTTCATATGCCTGTGCAATTCAAGTGCTTCCGGTGTCGTCAGCGTAGCCCGTTTTTTCTCTTTTCCATCGTATACTTCTATTGAAGAGAGAATCGCAGTTTGGGGATGATGTCTTTTTTTCTCAAAACAATCTAAAATTGCCTTCAGATAATATGCTGTTGTTGTCTTTCCTTTTGTTCCGGTAATTCCGGTTAAATGTAGATTTGGATTGATAGTTCCATAAAATTTTTCAGCCAGAATAGGCATCACTCTTCGAATATCTTTGACTAAAATCCATGCACTCTTTTTTCTGGTAGAATAGATTGTTTCGCTGATATAAGCACTACAGCCTTTCTCGATTGCCGATTCTAAATATTCTTCTGAAAAATTTATGCCTTTGCATATGAAAATGCCTCCTTGTGTGACCTCTCTGGAATCATATACGATAGAAGTCACTGTCGTTTCTTCCTCTCCGTTTAAATCATATGCCACTACCATACCTGCTTCTTTTAGTTCTTCTAAGTATTCTAATAACTTCATTTTCATTTTGTTAATAATTTCTCCCATCTTGGTTTCTAAACAGATTTCTTATCTGCCGGTTAATAAGCCTTCTCTTATTCATCCATTGTAAAAATCAAAAATTTTGATCCCCCACCTAATATTTTCTAAGCATTGTGTCTTATTATATCATATCTCCTATATTTTGTGAATTTTTGGCACAATTTCTCTTTTCATCCTATTTTCCCTATATATATTAGACTTTTAAAGGTTGCAAAAAGTTACTTTTCTTTTCTTAAAATTTTCTTAAATCTCATTCTCGTTTATTTTCTAAAAGATTTCTTAAATTTCTTTGACTTATCGCTTTTCTATGATATGATGAGGAGGAAGAAATGTATGGCTGTATTTTGTCTCTTTTCCGAAAATGATACCGATTTGTACGGCGGCACACGAAAGACCAAAATATTTTGTAGAAAGAGGGGAACAAAAATATGGATTTAAAATCAGTCAGGAAGTGGCTGTTCTGTATTACCTATGGGCTTATTTTTTTCTTTTTTCTTTATCGTTTTGATGATGTGCTTGATATTATCAGTACAACCCTTAACATTTTGTTTCCGTTTTTAGTCGGATGCTTTCTCGCTTTTATCTTAAATCTTCCTATGAAAGCGATTGAATCGAAGATACCTGATAAAATTCAAAGATGGAAGCGTCCCGTCAGTTTAATTTTGACACTTTTGCTGTTTTCCGGTGTTCTTTATATTACGGCAAGTATGATCATCCCTGCACTGACGGAAACGGTTCAAATTATTGCAGCTGCTATTCCCGATTTTGTAGAGCGTATTATTGATTTTCTAAATGAGCATAATATGAATGCCAGTTTTTTAGAAGATATGACAGCCAAGCTGCAAAATCTGGATTCTGAACTGATGAATTTTATCCGAAATTTATCAACCGGACTGATTTCCTCTACCATCGGATTTGTCAGTTCCATTGTGCAGTTTCTTACTACTTTTATTATTGCTGTCGTATTTGCCATTTATATTTTGATATCTAAAGAGCGTCTTCTTTGTCAGTTAAAAATGCTTCTATTTGCTCACTGTCCAGAGCGTTTTGCCAAACAAAGCATTCGAATCGGAAAACTCGTTCAAAATACATTTTCCAGCTTTTTTAGCGGACAGTTTATCGAGGCATGTATCCTTGGTATTATGTTTATCATTTGCATGACAATTTTTCAGATTCCATACGCTCTTTTGATCGGTGTAATTATTACGCTTACAGCTTTAGTTCCGATTTTTGGTGCTTTTATCGGATGTATTATCGGTATTTTCCTGATCATGATAGAAAGCCCCATGAAGGCTGTCTTTTTTCTGATTATGTTTCTTATTCTTCAGCAAATCGAAGGAAATCTGATCTATCCAAAAGTAGTCGGAAATTCAGTTGGTCTTCCCGCTATCTGGGTTCTTGTTGCTGTCAGCACCGGAGGAAGTCTTTTTGGAATTGCAGGAATGTTATTTTTCATTCCCATTTTTTCTGTTCTGTATAATCTTTTGCGCGAAAATACATGGAAGCAGTTGCACAAAAAGAAACTATCCGAAAAAAACTGGAAACAGTAAAGGCAATACAAAACCATTTTTACCGCATAACAAAACGTTTGAAAGGACTACATTTTATGAGCCAGACATTTTACTTTAACGGGACAATTCTTACAATGGACAATCCTCTGTTTGCAGACAGTGTCTTATCTGAAAATGGAAAAATTATTGCTGTGGGTTCCTATAAGGACCTACAGCAAATGCTTTCTTGTAATGTTACCTATTTTAATCTGAAAGGGCGTACTATGATTCCTGCCTTTTTAGATACCCACAGCCATTTTTCTGCCTATGCAAATTCTCTTTTTCAAGTGCCTCTGGAAACATGCCGTACAAAGCTGGAAATCATACAGCATATTCGCGATTTTATCGTTTCCCGAAAAATTGCTGACGGACAATGGATTGTCTGTAAAGGATATGATCACAATCTTCTTCCAAATGGGTCGCATATAAATCGTTTTGATTTAGATCATGCCTCTTCTTCTCATCCTATCGTTGTTCAGCACCAGTCTGGACATCTTGGCATTTTTAACAGTGCGGCTCTTGCACTCCTTCATGTCACAGAACAAACTCCCGTTCCAGAAGGAGGCGTCATTGAAAAAAAAGATGGAGAACTTACCGGATATATGGAAGAAAATGCATTTCTCCAATTTTTGCAGGCTGTGCCCATGCCGCCTTTTTCTTCTTTGATAAAAGCATTTGAAGAAGTTCAAAAACGGTATGCTTCATATGGAATTGCAACGATTCAAGAAGGAATGATGGTTGATTCTTTGATTCCGATTTATCAATATTTGCTGGAACATCATCTGCTCAAACTCGATGTGATAGGATATATCGACAGACAGTACAAAGAATCTTTTCTTTCCGCCTTTCCTTCTCACTGGGGACAATCTAAAAACCATTTTAAAATCGGAGGTTACAAAATTTTCCTGGATGGTTCTCCTCAGGGGCGTACTGCCTGGATGCGGACTCCTTATCTCCAGACTCCTGACTATTGCGGATATCCGAGCCTAAATGATGAGGACGTGATGGATGCAGTAAAAAATTCTGTCGAAGATGGTTTGCAGATTCTAGCTCACTGTAACGGTGATGCCGCATGTGCCCAATATCTTTCTTGTATCAAGGCTGCACACACACAGGGCTATTCCACCGACCATATTCGTCCCGTTATGATCCACGCACAGCTTCTGGATTACGATCAGTTAAATCTTGTCAAATCTCTTCCTGTGATTCCTTCTTTTTTTGTGGCACACGTCTATCACTGGGGAGATACCCATATTAAAAATTTCGGATTTGCCCGTGCTTCCCGAATCAGCCCCGCCGCTTCAGCGCTTCGAAAAAAAATTCTTTTTACGTTTCATCAAGATACACCGGTCATTGAACCAGATATGCTCGAAACGATCTGGTGTGCCGTAACCAGAAAAACAAAAGATGGGAAAGTGCTTGGAGAACAAGAGGCAATTTCTGTTTTAGATGCCTTAAAAGCTGTCACGATTCACGCAGCATACCAATATTTTGAAGAAGATAAAAAAGGAAGTATCACTCCCGGAAAAAATGCAGATTTTGTGATTCTCTCTCAAAATCCATTAGAGATTCCCAAACAGGATCTGCGTTCTATTCAAATTTGTCATACGATAAAAGACGACCGGATCATTTATTCCCAGATCTAAAAATAACGTGCGGAAACAGATTGCTAAAGATGAAAATCTTTTCTTTCCATTTTGTTCAGGACACGAGATAAAAAATAATTTAAGACAGGAAGGAGGGGAATTATGTTTTTATCGAAATGCAAATGGCGTACTTTTACTCTGGATCTTGTCTTTGATCTTATCGGAGGTATTTTTTATTCCATCGGAATTTATACCTTCGCTAAAACTGCAAATTTTGCTCCCGGAGGTATGTCCGGGCTTGCTTTGATTATCAATTATCTGTGGCATCTTCCAATTGGAGTAACTACACTTGTTTTAAATATTCCGTTTGTTTTATTTAGCTACAAAATCGTTGGAAAAAAATTTCTGATAAAGTCTTTAAAAACTATGTTGTTTTGTACCTTTTTTCTTGATATTGTCTTTCCTCATTTTCCTCCGTATTCAGGTAACCCTCTCCTTGCAGCGCTTTTCTCCGGAGTCTTTTTAGGTGCTGGTCTTGCTTTCATCTATATGAGAGGCTCTTCATCTGGAGGAACTGACTTTTTAACTATGTCAATTAAGACTTTATTTCCTCACTTATCCATAGGGCTGGTCACAATGAGCATTGATCTTTTCATTATCATTCTTGGCTGGCCTGTATTTGGAAATATCGATGCTGTTTTATATGGATTAATCACTACGTTTGTCACCTCTACCGTCATAGATAAAATTATGTATGGGATAGGAGCCGGAAAACTGATGATTATTGTTACCACTAAAAGCAGCCAAGTTGCTTCCAAAATTGATGAGATCTGCGCCCGTGGATCTACGGAGCTGCGTGGAATCGGTACTTACACAAACAGGGAACGTCAAATTCTGTTATGTGCCTGCTCTAAGTCAGAAGTCTATAAATTACACAGCGCTGTATACCGTATTGATCCTGAACCATTTATCATGATTACTGAGACAAGCGAAGTATTCGGAGAAGGATTTATGGAACCGGAATTGAAAAAAAAATCGTAGACAGGAACTTTCCTTCAGAAAGAGAAAGATCCAAGACTACTCATAAAAGAATGGTCTTGGATCTTTTTTTGATGCCGATGGCCGGACTCGAACCGGCACGGATTGTCTCCGCTTGATTTTGAGTCAAGTGCGTCTGCCAATTCCGCCACATCGGCTTTTTTCTTTTTTGTTCTCTCAGAACAGTATTTATAATATCATAAGCATTTTAAAATTGCAAGTACTTTTTTTCCAATTTTAAATATTATTTTATTTTTTGACATTTTCCTGAAAATCAGGTAAACTGAATTTTTTAAATAAAAAGTAAAAGCCAATCCCCTAAACAGAAATTTCTTTTTTTCCGCTTAGGGGATACTTATCTCATTTCTCTATAAAATTTCTTATCCTTGAATTAGTTTTTCATAAATCGGAAAACAGTCAAATGTAGCAAAATAATCTTTTGGGGTCTCTGCTCTTCGAATCATCTGAATGCTTCCATCTTCTTTTAACAGCAGCTCTGACGATTTTAATTTTCCATTGTAGTTATATCCCATGGCGAATCCGTGCGCTCCTGTATCGTGAATAAACAGATAATCTCCCATTTCTATCTCCGGAAGCATACGGTCAATCGCAAACTTATCATTATTTTCACATAAAGATCCTGTAATATCATATTTATGATCGCATGCTGCCTCTTCTTTTCCTAATACGGTAATATGATGATAAGCACCGTACATTGCAGGACGCATCAGATTTACTGCACACGCATCTACACCAATATATTCTTTATGCGTATGTTTTTGATTGATTGCCTTCGTTACCAGACCGCCGTATGGTCCTGTCATAAATCGTCCCAGTTCTGTATAGATTGCAACATCTCCCATGCCCGCCGGAACTAAAACTTGTTCGTATACTTCTTTTACGCTTGCTCCGATCTTCAGAATATCATTTGGGGTTTGATCCGGTCGATATGCAATTCCGATTCCTCCGGACAAATTAATAAATTTAATGTCTGCTCCTGTTTCTTTTTTTAACTTTACCGCTACCTCAAACAATACTTTTGCCAGCATTGGATAGTACTCATTTGTCACAGTATTGCTTGCCAAAAATGCATGGATTCCGAATTCTTCCACACCTTTTTCTTTCATCATTCGAAATGCTTCAAAGAGCTGTTCTGTCGTCATACCATATTTGGCATCTCCTGGATTGTCCATAATATCATTGCTGATTTTAAAGATTCCTCCCGGATTATAGCGACAGCTCATCTTCTTTGGAAGCTTTCCAAGCGCTTTTTCCACAATTTCCACATGTGTGATATCATCCAGATTAATAATCGCATTTAATTCTGCTGCTTTTTTAAATTCTGCCACCGGTGTATCGTTCGATGAAAACATAATATCGTCGCCGGAAGCACCTATCGCGTTTGACATCATCAATTCTGTCATGGAAGAACAGTCACAGCCGCAGCCGTATTCTCTCAAAATCTGAAGCAAAAATGGATTTGGTGTCGCTTTTACTGCAAAATATTCTTTATATCCTGGATTCCAGGAAAATGCCTGATACAATTTTTTTACATTTTCTCGTATTCCTTTCTCGTCATACAAATGAAATGGAGTCGGATACGTTTTTGTAATTTCTTTTATCTGTTCTAAGGTTACAAACGGATGTTTTTTCATTTTCAGTCGCTCCTCTATCTTTATTAAATTGATGTTGGGTCAAAATTCTTTTGCCCTATGATACCACAGACTGCTCTGTACTTTGTACTTCTGCAATCCTAAAAACATTCGAGATCCGCCGCATTCTTTGAATCATGATGTCCATTCAAACTATACCTATGCTGTCTCATCTTGTCAAGACTTAATCTCCAAAAAATGAATCAATTCGATTAGAGGTATCAACCAAATGATTATACTGCAAAATTTCATATTCATTTCGTTCTTCTGTCAGTACCTCTTCTTGCAGAGTATGATAACCTCCTTCCTGATCGATCATGACTCCTGAGGTAATCACTGGTATTTTTTCTCTTAACCTGCTTAAATAAATCTGATAGTCATTCATCGGAACATCGGCTTTTTCCAATAAAAATCCGCTTAAATAATTGACGCTGATCTTGTCGATTGTCTCTTCTTCCATCTCATAATTTGCCCAGATCACGAAAGGCACAACATATCCTTTTTGATATTCTTCCAGCGAAGACTCTCTGTCGATTCCATTTAATGTTAAAAGAGGATTCGTGACATAATCAGAAGGTTGGTGATCCCCAAACATTAAAATCACTGTTTTTTCCTCTTGATTTTCAAAATAATCAATCAGTTCTGCAAAAGCTTCATCGCTTTTTTGAATTAACGTCAAATATTTTTCTGTAGCACGAATCTGTGCTGTTTTTTCAGGAAACTGCATCAGTTCCACTGTCGGTTCAAATCCCTCATAATCTCTGCTGTATCCACCGTGGTTCTGCATTGTGACTTCAAATAGAAACATCGGCACTCCATCTTCTTTTTGTTCATACTGTTCTATTATCTTTTCAAATGCCGACCGGTCACTGACATAACCTCGGATTCTTTCCGGATTTTCAAAGCTGTCAATAAAAAGGATCTCTTCAAATCCAAAATACGAATATACCTCTTCTCTGTTCCATCCCGACGCATAATAAGGATGGATGGCAACGGTCGAATATCCTATATTTTTTAGATAGCTTGCCAGACTTGGCGTCTTAGTGTGAAGGAACTGCTGGTACGCCACACTTCCCGACGGAAGAAAAGCAAATGTGTCTCCCGTTAAAAATTCAAATTCTGTATTTGCTGTATTTCCGCCTTTTACAGACACAAACAGATTTCCCTTCACTGTATTTTCACTCAGCGCATGAATATTTGGCATATAATCTTTATTTGTCTCAAACTCAGTAAGATACGATAAGTCTGCAAATGCCTCATTCATAATCACAATAAGATTCGGTTTTTTCCTCGTTTCTGTTTCCTGTACATCTGCTGTTTTTTGCTCTTCTATGCTTTGTTCCATCTCTTCTACTTTTTCAGGAGAATATCCTTGCGGTTTTTCAATCTTTAGGTATTTGAAGTTTGAAAGAAACGCACCTGCAAATCCATTATTTCGATAGAGCACATTCGGCGTAAATAAAACCGTATCAAACCCCACCAAATCAGAAAGTTCATCTGACTTTATTCCTTCTATATATCCAGCCATGCAAATACACGAGAGCACAATCCCGATCGCTCTTATTTTTTTCTTTTTTACGCGCAGTTCTACTTTCGAGCTTATAATCATAATCCACGCAAATCCAAGCAGAACAAATACAAGACGGTATGTAAACGTAAATTCATAGTTATCTGTCACAGAAACCGCTGTTCTTAACGAATAGATATCCCATGGAACAATCGGAGAAGACCGAAAAATCACAACAAAATAATTAATGATACCTACTATCATCGGTATCACAGTTGCAATTTGATGTCCTCTTTTTACACTTCCAAATAAAAAAACACACCCCACATATAAAATCACATAAAAAAGTAAATTGACAAGAAAAATCGCAACCGTCAGATCCCATGGGACATGCGTATAGAATTCCATACAGCAAAGAGATGCCACAGGAGCCAATATCGCTGCCACAATTCCTATTTTCTTCTTAAATGTTCCTTTCCAGCTGGTTACAACACCTGCTAAAACAGAAAAGAAGAGAGAGATCGACAATTTTTCAATCTGCAATCCCTCTCCCTTCCATGCCAGCAGACTTAAAATACAAAGAATTGCTGACGCAATCATCCCTGCTACAATTCGCCATTTCAAATCTTTTGACATTTTTTCCATTTTATTTTCTTCCTATCTATTTTGCCTCAATTACATGCATCATATTCGTCATTGCGCCTTCTCCTGTCACCATGTTTGTGGCCGGATCTCCCGCTGTAAGGACAATTAATTCTCCTTTTTTTACCAGCTTTTTCTGGCGCACCAGCCGAACAGAATTTTCAATCATAATCTGTGTAGACGTCTCTCCCATTCCCTTTAGAGGATAAACTCCCCAGTAAAGCTGCATGCGGCGCACTGCTTCTGTATTCGGAGAAATTGCATAGATCGGTACCTGAGGACGGAAATTTGAAATCAGGCGTGCCGTCTGTCCGGAAATTGTAGGGGTAACGATACAGCACGCGTTTAAATTCATCGCTGTATGAACCGTAGAAAGTCCTACTGCTGAAGAAATGTTCAGATTTTTATGCCGTTTATTCAGCGCCATCTGTCTTTGGAAATCCAGATGCATTTCTGTATTTTCTGCGATCTTCTCCATCATACGTACTGCCTCAACCGGATATTTTCCCATCGCCGTCTCTCCGGAAAGCATAATCGCATCGCTTCCGTCATAGATCGCATTTGCGACATCTCCCGCCTCTGCTCTTGTCGGTCTTGGATTGCGGATCATGGAATCTAACATCTGTGTTGCAGTGATGACAGGTTTTACCTGCTCGTTGCATTTGCTGATAATCATCTTCTGAATATAAGGAACTTCTTCAGCCGGAATCTCAACGCCAAGATCTCCTCTCGCAACCATCACAGCATCAGCTTCTGCAATAATCTCATCGATGTTTTGTACTCCTTCTGCATTCTCTATCTTTGCGATAATCCCGATATGTTCAGCATGATGTTCTCTTAATAATCTTCGAATTTCCTGAATGCAGGCTGCATTACGTACAAATGAAGCTGCGATATAATCAAATCCCTGTTTTATTCCAAACAAAATATCCTGCTTGTCTTTATCTGTAACGGCCGGAAGGTTTACGCTGACGTTTGGTACGTTAATCCCTTTTTTCTCTCCAAGTTCTCCTCCGTTTTTGACGATGCAGTGGATTTCTTTTGGAGTTACTTTTCCCACAATCAGTTCAATCAGTCCGTCATCAATCAAAATCCGATCCCCCGATTTTAAATCTTTTGGAAGTTCCGGATACGTAATCGAACAATGCGTTTCATCTCCGACTGTCTCATCCGTACACAGCCGAAAAGAAGCGCCTTCCTTCAGCAGAACTTTTTTGCCGTCTTTTAGAATACCGGTACGAATCTCCGGTCCTTTTGTATCCAAGATTAAAGCGATCGGTTTGTCCAGCTCTTCACGGACACTCTTTACCAATTTCACTCTTTGGCTATGTTCTTCATAATCACCATGAGAAAAATTAAATCTTGCCAAATCCATTCCGCTTTTTGCCAATTCCATTACTAAATCTCTGTCATTTGAATTTGGTCCCATTGTACAGATAATTTTTGTTTTTTTCATTCTATTCCTCCGTCATTTTATTTTACTATTTTTTATCATGATGCACATGTTCATGCGTAAACAAATGATCCTGACAATATTCATAATTTCCATCACATTTCGAACAAAACCGAAATTCCAAGTCATCTCCATCTAGTTCTGTTCTTCCACAGATTGCACATTTATGTTTTGTAATCTGATTTTTCTTATTTGTATGAGAATGAGGAGTTGAATTTACCTGTTTTTTAAACTTATGTTTTCTCCGAAACTCAGACGGTGAAACTCTCCAATATTGGAGACCGCCCAAAAAAAACAGTAGGAAATTAAAGAGTGACGCGATAATTACAACACGATTCACCCAATTGCCCATAATAAACGCATATAAAATATAACACGCATCTATCAGAGCCAGCCATTTAATCTTAACGGGAATAATAAAATACAACAGCATCTCCATATCCGGATAACTGGCAGCAAACGCAAAAAAGATAGACAGAGAAATATAATACGTGCTGAATGTTGTCCCTAAAATAATCTGTGTACCTTGTAAGGCAAACACTCCATATACGATAAATGCTCCGATCAACGTTGTCAGCATTCCCGTAAAAATATAGAGATTATATCGAAATGTTCCCCATGCCCGTTCTAATGCTGTTCCCAGCGAATAATATACCATCAGCATAATCAATGTCAGTATATTAAAATCTCCCGGTGGAATTAAAACCCATGTCACTAATCTCCAGATCTGTCCTCTTAAGATCAGAGCCGGTTCCAGCGTCAGATAGGACAGGAAAGACGGCTGGAACAATTCCAGCACATAGCCTGCCGCATAGAGAATAATAATATACATAGTCAAATTCGGAATGCTGTAACGACCGAATTTACGCTGTAATTTGTCAATCAACTTCATAAGATACCCTTTCTTTCCTTCCTAAATATCAAAACAGATTCTTTTCTGTTTTGCGGCTGTCTTATCACCGGCATCTTTTTTCTGCCGCCTTCCTTTTATCATAGACAACGATCTGTCTTAAAATCAAATTAAAATAAATTCTTTTTGTAGAAGATTAATGCAACTACTAAGCTTAATACTAAGGAAAACAAGATTACAAAGGCAAAACCAAACTGGCTTCCTGCAAACGGCATTCCTGAGGAATTGACGTTCATTCCATAGGCGCTGAAAATCATCGTCGGAATCGACATTACAATCGTCACCGTTGCAAGAAATTTCATAACAATATTCAGGTTATTTGAAATGACTGAGGCAAACGCATCCATCATTCCGCTTAAAATACCACTGTAGATATTTGCCATCTCAATCGCCTGTTTATTCTCGATAATAACGTCTTCCAAAAGTTCCGTATCTTCCGGATATTTTTTTATTGTCTCTGTTTTTAAGAGTTTCTCTAATACAACTTCATTCGAGCGCAGAGAAGTCGTAAAATAAGTCAAACTCTTTTCCAATTCCAAAAGCTCAATGAGCTCCTGATTTTTCATCGATCCGTGCAGTTTTCTTTCTACTACTTCACTCTTCTTATCAATAATGCGCAGATAGTGAAGATACATACTGGCATTCTTATACAGAATCTGAAGAATAAAGCGTGTCTTCATATAAGTGAAAAAGTTGCGCACCCTTCCGTCCATAAAAGCAGAAAGTACTGGCGTATCTTCCAGACATACAGTAAAAATCAGCTTGTCCGTCACCACAATCGACATTGGAATCGTTCCAAACCAGTCTTTATCATTTCTCTCTTCAATCATTGGAACGTCTACCAAAACCATTGTGTAGTTGTCTCCCACCTCAATACGCGAACGTTCTTCTTCATCCAGAGGTGCTCTTAAGTCATCCATCTCAATTTTATATTCTTTGGAAATTTTCAAAATTTCAGTTGCTGTCGGATTAATCAAAGCAATCCAGCATCCTTCCTGTGCCTCATTTACCTGCTGAATTTCTCCATCCATTGTACGGAAAATTTTAATCATAATTCCATGCCCCTTTCAAAAATGATCTGTGCACAGTCCCAGATCATCTTCTTTTGACCAAGATCCTGGGTACTATGCTTCTTTTTTTAACTTTTTTATCTTCTCCCTAGGACTAGGCCCACCTTCCATGGAATCACCTTCCCTTTCTTTTTCTTAGTTGCACTTTTTCTATGTTCATGGTTATTATAATTTCAAAAAAATCATTTGTCAATGAAACGTCTGTAATTTTACAGAATATTCACGATTGAAAAAAATGCTGCAGATATTCTATTCGCGATGTCATAGAAAGCATCATTAAATCTAAAATCGTCAGTGCAGCCATCGCCTCAATCACTACAACCGCTCTTGGTACAATGACAGGGTCATGCCGCCCTCTGATATTAACTTGAATTTCTTCCCCAGTTCTTGTCACTGTCTGCTGTTCTTTAAAAATCGATGCGGTAGGTTTAATTGCCGCGCGAAAGATAAGGTCACTTCCGTCACTGATTCCTCCTAAAATACCTCCTGAATGATTCGTAAGCTTTACCGGTTTTCCGTCTTCTCCTGCACCGTATGCATCGTTGTTCTGTGAACCTTTTACTCTTGCCACCTGCATACCATCTCCGATTTCAAATCCTTTTACTGCCCCGATCGAACAGATCGCTTTTGCCAGGTTGGCACTGAGCTTGTCAAATACTGGTTCCCCAATTCCAGGTTTCATATGATGTACGACACATTCAATCGTTCCTCCCGACGAATTTCCTTCGCTCATACAAGTCTCCAGATATTGTGACGCAGCTTGTGCTGCCTGTGCATCCGGCATGCAAAAGGGATTGTTCTGTATCTCTTCTTCGCAGAAATCCTGGATTTCAATCGGTCCGATTGATTTTGTATGCGTTGTAAATGTAATCCCAAGCTGATTTAAGATTTTAACAGCGATTGCTCCCGCTGCCACTCTTCCGATTGTTTCTCTGCCTGAAGAGCGTCCTCCTCCTCTGTAATCCCGAAATCCATATTTTAAATCGTATGTCAGATCTGCATGTCCTGGACGGTAGTAGTT
>CALWCS010000043.1 GCA_944376425.1 uncultured Lachnospiraceae bacterium
AACAGGGAGAAAGATCGTCTACTCGACGTGTACGTTTGATCCTGAGGAAAATGAAAAAAATGTTCAGTTTTTTTTAGAGCATCATAGAGAATTTTTGATGGATCAGGTACAAGAGTGGAAAGAAGGATTTTCAAAAGGCAGAATCGAAGAGACCGGGAATAAAGAAATGGAGCAGTGCGTGCGAATCTGGCCTCACAGGGCAGATGGCGAAGGACATTTTGCGGCATTGTTAAAGAAAAAAGAACAGGAAGCAGTCCAAAAAGAAGACATAAAAAAGAAAACAATAAAAAGGAAGGACCATAATTTACCGGAAGAGGCAGAAGAATTTTTCAAAAATATCAAAATTCCAATGCTCGAGCAAGGAATCTTGACAAAGTACGGAGAAAAATTATATCTGCTTCCGAAAGAAGCAGGAAATATCAGAGGACTTCGTTTCTTGAGAACAGGACTGTATTTAGGAGATGTTGGAAAAAATCGCTTTCAGCCAAGTCAGGCACTTGCCATGTACCTAGAAGCGAAAGAGTATGAACAGTCGTTTTCTATGAAAGCGCAGGATATCCGAGTGCAAAAATATTTAAAAGGAGAAACCATTGAAGCTGAAACATGTCCGTATCAAAAGGGATTTGTCCTGATCTGCGTAGACGGATATCCGCTTGGCTGGGCAAAGATCGTAAATGGATCGCTTCGGAATAAATATTATGCTGGATGGAGGATGCAGTAATGGCAAAGATGCGGCTGGATAAATTTTTGTCTGCAACAGGTGCAGGGACAAGAAGTGAAGTAAAAAATTTATTAAAAAAACATCAAGTCTGCGTCAATGGAAGGATCTGTAAAAAGCCGGAACAAAAAGTAGATCCTGACAAAGATGAGATTGTAATGAACGGAAAAAGGATTGCCTATGAAGAAGTTTCTTATTTCCTGTTTCATAAACCGTCCGGATGTGTCAGCGCGACATGGGACAAAAAGGAGAAAACGGTGATGGATTATCTGAATGAGCCGCAATGCCGCGGATTATTCCCGGTAGGAAGACTTGATAAAGATACGGAAGGATTACTTTTGATTACAAACGACGGAGAATTGGCACATCGGATGCTTTCTCCCAAAAAACATGTAGATAAGACGTACTATGCAGAGATTGAAGGAGAAATAAAAGAAGAAGATCAGAAAGCGTTTTTAGAAGGAATAGACATTGGAGATGAAAAGAAGACGCTTCCGGCAAACCTTGTGATTTTGGAATCGGGAAAAAAATCGAAGGTGAAAGTAACCATCCAGGAAGGACGCTATCATCAAATCAAACGGATGTTTGAGGCAGTCGGAAAAGAGGTCACCTACTTAAAAAGAATTTCAATGGGACCGTTAAAGCTTGAAGATTCTCTGAAAAAAGGAACTTACAGACGATTAAAGGCAGAAGAGCTGGAACAGCTAAAGAGAGGATGCTAAAAATGCTGACAGAAAAAAGGGCAGTTATTTTTGACATGGATGGGACACTGTTAGACTCCATGTGGATGTGGAGAGAGATTGATATAGAATATCTCGGAAGATTTGGAATTGCTTTGCCCGGAAATCTGCAAAGAGAGATTGAGGGAAAAAGCTATACAGAGACAGCCGTCTATTTTAAAGAACGGTTTGCTCTTGCGCAGAGCGTGGATGAAATCAAGAAAAGCTGGTATGAGATGACGGTAGAAAAATATCAAAATGAGGTCAGATATAAGCCAGGAGCAGAAGAATTCCTAAAAGAATTAAAAAGGAGAAAGATCCCTACCGCGATTGCAACAAGCAATAGCATTGACCTTGTAAATGCGGCAGATAAGTCGCTGTATTTAAGAGAATATATTGATACGGTCTGTACCGGATGCAGTGTGCCAAAAGGAAAGCCGGCACCGGATGTCTATTTAAAAGCTGCACAGGAATTAGGAGTAGAACCTGCACAGTGTCTGGTATTTGAAGATGTGCCGATGGGAATCCTTGCCGGAAAAAATGCGGGCATGACAGTCTGCGCCGTAGAAGATCCTTTTTCAAGAGATCAGGAAGAAACGATTCGAAACTTGGCAGATTACTATATTCGGGACTATCGCCAGATCTTAAATAATACGTATGAGACACGAAAATCTTCTTCTTGCCGTCAATAAAAAGATAAAATAAAACCGCAGTGATTACAGGAAACAAGTATTTGTATCAGCTGCATCGCGGTAAACAGAGGCGGTATGGAGAACAGGACATGGGAGGAAATACATGAAGAATAATTTTTTGCCGATCAGTATGGAAGATTTAAAAGAACGAGGGATCGAACAGCTGGATTTTGTATATGTGACCGGTGATGCATATGTGGATCATCCGTCGTTTGCCCATGCACTTCTGGGGCGGCTGCTGGAAGCAAACGGATACCAGGTTGGAATTTTATCACAGCCTGACTGGAAAAACAAAGAGAGTATAAAAGCACTTGGAAAGCCGCGGCTTGCCTTCTTAGTTTCAGCCGGCAACATGGATTCGATGGTCAATCACTACAGTGTCTCAAAAAGACGGCGCCAGACAGACGCCTTTTCTCCGGGAGGCGTTATGGGAAAACGCCCGGACAACGCGACAATTGTCTACTGTGGATTGATTCGGCGAGTCTATGGACAGGTACCGATTATTATCGGAGGAATCGAGGCAAGTTTAAGGCGGCTTGCCCACTATGATTACTGGGCGAATGCTTTAAAACGTTCGATTCTATTAGATTCTGGAGCAGATTTGATTTCCTATGGAATGGGAGAGCGCTCTCTTTTGCAGATTGCAGAAGCGCTAGAGAGCGGAATTGCGATTGAGGATATTACTTATGTGGAAGGGACGGTCTATAAGACGAGACATCTAGAAAGAGTATATGACTATGAAATGTTGCCTTCGTATGAAGAACTGAAAAAAGACCGTCTGCAATATGCGAAAAGCTTTTACAGACAGTACTGCAATACCGACCCATTTTCGGCAAAACGATTAGTAGAGCCTTACGGTCAGAAGATGTTTGTCGTACAGAATCCGCCGGCAAAGCCGCTTTCTCAAACAGAGATGGATCGGATTTATGCGCTGCCTTATCAGAGAACATGGCATTCTGTCTATGATAAAGACGGAGGAATTCCAGCAATTGAAGAAGTAAAGTTTAGTCTTGTCAGTAACCGTGGCTGTTTTGGAGGATGCAGCTTCTGCGCACTGACTTTTCATCAAGGGCGTATAATTCAGACGAGAAGCCATGAATCGATTGTAGAAGAAGCAAAAAAATTCATATGGGAACCTGATTTTAAAGGATATATTCACGATGTGGGAGGACCGACGGCAAATTTCAGACAGCCTTCGTGTAAAAAACAGCTGACAAAAGGAGTCTGCCCGACAAAACAGTGCTTATTTCCCAAACCGTGCAAAAATCTGATCGTAGATCACAATGATTACCGTATTCTTCTTAAAAAATTAAGAGAGTTGCCGAGAGTAAAAAAAGTATTTATCCGTTCGGGAATCCGTTTTGACTATCTGATCTATGATCAAGACGATCGATTTTTTCAGGAACTGGTGGAACACCATATCAGCGGACAGCTAAAGGTTGCACCGGAACATGTCAGCGATGCAGTACTCTCAAAAATGGGAAAACCAAAAAACAGCGTATATGAACAGTTTACGGAAAAATATCAAAAGCTAAACCAAAAACTTGGAAAAAATCAGTATCTTGTTCCGTATCTGATGTCGTCACACCCTGGATCTACGCTAAAAGAAGCCGTAGAACTTGCCGAATATCTAAGAGATTTAGGGTATATGCCGGAACAGGTGCAAGATTTTTATCCGACACCGTCTACGATCTCTACGTGTATGTATTATACGGGAGTAGACCCAAGGACAATGGAAAAAGTGTATGTTCCGGTCAATCCACATGAAAAGGCGATGCAAAGAGCTTTGATTCAGTATCGGAATCCGAAAAATTATGATCTTGTCTATGAGGCATTGACGCTTGCAGGAAGGCAGGATTTGATTGGATTTGAAAGACACTGTCTGATTCGACCGAGAAAGGGAGCGGCACAGAATCAAAAAGAGATTCGAAAGAAAGAGACGGCACAGACGAAAAGAAAAAAAACAATTCGAAATATCCACAAAAAGAAATCGAGGTGAGAGGATGAAGACTGCAATTGTGACAGGCGCTTCCTCAGGAATGGGAAGGGAATTTGTGCGCCAAATTCAAAGTCTTTATCCGGATATTTTTGAAATCTGGGTGATTGCAAGAAGAGAAGAAAAATTAAAAGAACTGCCGGGCAATCCGATTCCGCTTAAGATCTATCCGTTTGATCTGGCAAAAGAAACCGATCAACTGCGCTACAAAGAAGAGCTGGAGAGGCAAAGACCACAAATCAGCCTTTTTATTCACTGCGCAGGAATAGGAATTCTTGGAAGAATGGATCAGATTGCGCCAAAGGATCAGATTCAGGAAGTATGGCTGAACTGTGAGGCACTGACGGCAGTGACGCTCTATACGCTTCCCTATATGAAAAAGGGAGGGCGAATCATAGAACTTGTCTCTTCCGCAGCATTTGCGCCTCAGCCGGGATTTGGCGTTTACGCAGCGACGAAAGCATATGCCCTTAGTTTTACAAGAACGCTTCGTGCCGAGATGAAAAAACGACAGATTTTCGTTACCGCCATCTGTCCAGGACCTGTCAATACGCCGTTTTTAAAAGAAATGGAACGTGTGAAAAAAAGACCGGCATGGAAAAAAATTTTTTTGGCAGATCCGAAAAAGGTAGTCAAAAAAGCATTAAGAGACAGCAGAAAAAGAAAAGAATTGTCTGTCTATGGAATCGGAATGAAAGGATGGTATCTGGTTTCTAAGATGATTCCTCACAAGATTGTACTGGCAATTCTTAGCAGAGAGTAAGCAAAAGGCAGTAAGGAGTCATAAGGAAAGGATGACAGAGGATGTGGCAGGAAAAACAGAGCATCAGAAAAGTACAGAAGGGAAAATTCGGATATTTAAAGGCACAAAGAAAAAAACAGCTGATGATTACGGCAATTTTATATGCAGTTCCTCTTCTTTTGTTTTTTACAGGACTGTGGCAGACAGGGACAAGAAAAAATTTGTTTACGGTGATCGCACTTGTAGGATGCCTTCCAGCGTGTAAATGGACGGTCAATCTTGTTATGCTGTTTTTACAAAAACCGATTTCAAAAGAACTGTATGAAAAGATTTTACCCCATGAGGGAACACTCGTGACGGCATATGAGTTAAACATTACATCGTATGAAAAAAATACGCAGATTGCAGCAATTGCAATCTGCGGAAATGAAGTGCTCGGATATACGCAGGAGGAAAAGGCAGACTGTGCGTTTGTGGAAAAACATATTGCGGGAATTTTACAGCAAAATCATTTTTATGGTGTTCATGTCAAAGTGGGAAAAGATTTAAAAAAATATCTGGAACGGATGGATCAGCTCAACAGACGTGCAGAAGAACTGCGAAAAGGAATTAAATTTGTGCCGGATCAGCGTTATCCGGATCTTTCCAGAGAAGAACTGATCTGCCATACGATTTTAGCAATTTCATTATAAGAAGGGAGAAATTATGCGGCAGATTACAATCAGCGAGAAAGAGGCAGGACAGCGCCTTGACCGATGGCTTGAAAAATATATGGCAAAAGCCCCCAAAAGCTTTTTTTATAAAATGATGCGAAAAAAAAATATTGTTGTAAACAGAAAGAAAGTACAGGGAAATGAAAAATTAAACAGAGGCGACCAGATTGCCCTTTTTCTCTCGGAAGAAACGATCTTAAATTTTCAGGAAGAAAAAAAAGTGCCCAAAAAGATAAAACTGGATATTTTGTATGAAGATGATCATATTTTGCTTGTAAATAAGCCAGTCAATATGCTGTCCCAAAAAGCGCAGGCAAAAGATATCTCTTTAAACGAATATATGATTGCCTATCTGTTAGATAAAAAAGAACTGACAAAAGATGATTTAGTGCGGTTTTGTCCCTCTGTCTGCAACCGTCTCGACCGTAATACAAGCGGGATTGTAGCTGCCGGAAAAACGGTAGCGGGGCTTCAAATGCTCTCTTCTATTTTTAGAGACCGGACAGTAAAGAAATATTATCATAGTATCGTAAAAGGAAAGATTACACAGGAAAAAAAAATTGAAGGCTATTTAAAAAAGGAAAAAGCAGTTAATCAGGTTTCTATTCAAAAACAGCCGTCGCAAGATGCAGTATGGATCTGTACAAAATACCGTCCGCTTGAGATTTTTTCTGACTGCACGTATCTGGAGACTGAATTGATTACAGGGCGTTCTCACCAGATCCGCGCCCATTTGGCAAGTGAAGGACACCCGCTTTTGGGGGATACGAAATATGGAGACAAGACACTGAATCAAATCTGCAAAGAACGGTATCATTTGAATCATCAGCTGCTGCACTGTGCAAGAATAGAGATGCCAAAACTGGATCAAGAATTTTCAGATCTTTCTCAAAAAGTGTTTGAGGCACCGCTTCCAAGACAGTTTCAGGATATTTTAGAAGAAATAAGAGAGACAAAAAAGTAAGAGGGGAGGAGGCAAAATGGGAACATGGACTTCTAGAGGACTAAGAGGTTCTACACTAGAGGAATTGATCAATCGCTCAAATGAACAATATCTGGAAAAAGGGCTTGCTTTGATTCAGAAAATACCGACTCCGATTACTCCGATTAAGATTGATAAGGAACATCGCCATATCACACTTGCCTATTTTGATCAGAAAAGTACGGTCGACTATATCGGTGCTGTACAAGGGATACCAGTCTGCTTTGACGCAAAAGAATGTCAAAAAGATTTGTTTGCACTGCAAAATATTCATGAGCATCAGGTAACGTTTATGAAAAATTTTGAAAAACAGGGAGGAATCTCTTTTTTTCTGATTTTTTTTACTCATCGAAATGAACTGTACTATCTGACCTACCGCCAGATGCAAAAATTTTGGGATCGCGCTGCAAAGGGAGGAAGAAAAAGTTTTCGCTATGAAGAATTAGATCCTTCTTTTTTTCTGAAACATGAGAGTGGAATTTTTGTGCCGTATTTAGATGGAATCGCAAAAGATCTGGAAATGAGGGATTGACTTTTATTTAACGCTTCGCTATAATTTTTAAGTCATGATTAATTTTACATGGTATCAAATTAACACTTCACAGCAAAAAAGCAAAGGACAGAAGTTTTGCCGAAAGGAATGGAGACATGAAACAACAACTATTGCATACACCAGAAGGGGTAAGAGACCGATATCGGGAGGAATGTGAAAAAAAACTGACGCTGCAGGAAAATCTGCATAAGGTGTTAAAAAGATACGGATATCGTGATATCGAGACCCCGACGTTTGAATATTTTGATGTATTTGGAAAAGAAATTGGAACGACACCTTCGAAAGATCTGTATAAATTTTTTGACCGGGAAGGAAACACTCTCGTATTGAGACCAGACATTACGCCGTCTGTGGCAAGAGCGTTTTCAAAATATTTTGCCGAAGAAGATCTTGCAGTGCGTCTTTGCTATGTAGGCAATACGTTTATCAATAATTCCAGCTATCAGGGGCGTTTAAAAGAGACGACACAGCTTGGAGCTGAGTTGATTGGAGATGAGAGTATCGATGCAGACGCAGAGGTTGTGGCGATGATGACAGAAACTCTTGCCGCGGCCGGCTTAAAAGAATTTCAGATCAGTGTGGGACATGCTCAGTTTTTTAAAAGCCTTTTAGAGGAGACAGGAATCGAGGAAGAAGAAAAAGAAGAACTTTGTATGTTAATTGCAAATAAAAACTATTTTGGAGCGGAGGAATTATTATCTACTTTAAAAGTGAGAGATCAGCTAAAGGAAGCGCTGATCAGTCTTCCTCAATTATTTGGAACGGTCGACGTTCTAGACCGCGCAGAAGCGCTTGCCGGAAAAAATGAAACGGCACTTTCTTGCATCCGCCGTCTTAGGAGGCTGTACCAGATTCTTTGCAGCTATGGATGCGAGGAATACATTTCGTTTGATCTTGGTATGATGAACAGTTACGACTATTATACGGGAGTGATCTTCCGGGGATATACATTTGGAAGCGGGGATGCGATTGTAAAAGGAGGAAGATACGATAATCTGCTGCAGCATTTTGGAAAAAAAGCGCCTTCCATTGGATTCGTGGTTGTGATTGACCAGCTTTTAAGCGCTCTTTCCCGACAGAAAATAGCGATTGAGGCGGAACATTCCAATACCATGATTTTGTACAGTCCGGTACAGAGAGAACAAGCCATCAAGCTTGCCAAATATTACCGCAGTCTCGGAAAAAATGTAGAACTGACTCTGCAAAAAGAAGGAAAAACGACGGAAGAATACCGCAAGACGGCACAGAAAAATCAAATCCGCCGTCTGGTTCTTATGACAGAAGAAGAAAAAACTATGATGGAAGATCTCGTATCCGGAATGCAGAAAATAGGAACGATAGAAGCGCTGATGGAGGAAGAACGATGAGATATTTGACATTTGCTCTTGGAAAGGGGCGCCTTGCACAAAAGACAATGGAACTGTTTGAAAAGATTGGAATTACATGTGAGGAGATGAAAGATCCTTCTTCCAGAAAACTAATCTTTAC
>CALWCS010000044.1 GCA_944376425.1 uncultured Lachnospiraceae bacterium
AATTACACTCCAAACTGAAGAATCTTCTAATCCCAGCTTCCATGCTGCGATTCCTCCCAGTTCATACTGTTCTATTAACTGAGCTCTTGCACCGACAGAGTCGTCGTTCTCTAACCATACCTGATAAAGAGAGCCATCGCTTCCATACCACTGAGCATAGTCCTGTCCTGCCTCTTCATCCCGCACAATTTCGGCTCCAGCTTCTTCCACAGCGCTTTGTGCTGCCGCCATGCTGACTGCCTCGCTTGAGATATTGCCTTGTGAGTCTGTATTCCAAATTCTGACGTAAAACGGGATTGCATTAATCACCTTGTTGGAAGGCACTTCTTCGATTGTATCTTCCACACCGTTTCTGACAAAATCCATACTTGCCACCGGTCCTACATCAGAACCGACATAATGCTCATCGTATCCCATAATAATAACATAATCTGCAACAATTCCCTGTTCCGTTCTGTTGTAATGAGCCGTATATGGCTGGGGAACCGGATTGTCAATCGACAAGACAATATTGTTGTTTCTGCATTTTACTGACATCTCTCTGATAAATTGAATATAATCTTCGCCCGACGCTTCAGGAATCGCTTCAAAATCAATATTGATTCCATCAAATTGATACGTCTGCGCTGCTTCAATCAACTGATCCTGAATATTCATTCTGGCATCCATAGAAGCCAATACAACCTGCGTATCAATATTAGTACTGAAATTGTCAATCAAAGCCCAAACCTGCATTCCTCTGTCGTGTGCTTCTTCTACATAATCCTGATCTGCCAAAGAAGTTAAAGTTCCCTCATTATCCAGAATAGAAAACCATGTCGGTGAAATTACATTGACTCCTTCTACACCGCTAAGGTCCTCTGTCAGATTGGCATTTGCATCCATATTGGTTACTTGATGCCAAACAAGATTAATCTTTTCTTCCTGCGTCAAACTGGTGTAAACAGGTTCTGTAAAATCCTCGATTTCCAGTATCTCCTCACTTCTGTCACCTAGAGTATTGTTTTTAACATATCCCAAGTATCCGTCTTTGGTCAAAACTCTTGTCCAGTCTTCCATTTCCTCTACAATCATTACCTGATCACCTTTAGAAACTTTTGTCAAAATCGGACTTTTAATTCCTCCCTGAAAGCGTACACTTGTACTTCTCTCCATCGCAGCCGCTGTCTGCGGTGTCTTTTCATATCTGATGATCATTCTGTTCGGTTCTGTCATAAACTCATATTCCATGAAAGTAAAGTTTTTCACAAATTCTATATCCAGATAAAGAATTCCATTTTCTTCAAAAGCAATGATATAATCTTCTTGTTCTGTCCTGTCTCCAACTGTATATTCCTGGCTGTCAAGAGGAATTTGATAAATCTCTGTCGGTGTTGTAAACAGGAATAAGTTCTCACTCTCATCCCAGTAAAATCTTTGGTTCAGATATTCCGTTATGGCTTCGTGTTCGAGATAGATTCTGTCATCTTTTTGTATTCCCTTATACCGTACAAGCTGATCCTGCATAATCAGGGCAATTTCATTTCCCGTCGTATCAAAATATTCTTGCTTGTCCATCCATTCATTTGAGGGAATGTATCGGCTGACCACTCTTCCCAAAACAACCAATGCTGCAATTACAATCAGTGCGGAAATAATCGGAAATACGATTCTACGTTTTTTTTTCATTATAGCACCTCCGCTGTATCTTACTGTCGTTCTCCTTTTCCGTATGTAAAAATCGTCGATTGATGCTATTATATCATGAAAATGCTCTATGTGATTATCTTATTCTATTTCTTAAGAAATTCATAATCTCCTTGCTCCTGTTTTTCGTGTTTCGCACCCTAAAGCAATAGAAAGAAAAGTACACGTCCGATTTGCCGAAGATTTTATTCTTCTATATGACTTATAGGATTCGCAATTGGTTTTTCCATGTTTTTTTAAGGTTTTATCCTTTTTACGCACTGGAGGATTTTGTCGGGGTTACTTTATTTTTACACGGTCAAATCCAATTCCTATTACTTCATTATTTTCATCTTGAATATAATCTCTCATATAGCTGCTTTCCTCTTCTATCATACAGGCGTGGACAATACTTTTGGGATCGCTTCTCTTTCCGTTTAACATCAGATATTTGCCTTCTTTGACATAAGTTTCCAATTCCTTTTTTAATTTTTTCTTTTGCTTGATAGTGTCACCTGCTTTCTTCCGATTCACAGTCTGATCTTCACGAAAATCTCAAATGCTCTGTCTGCTGTTTCTCAATCATTTGTAACATGTTTCCTTTGATCCTGTGATATACTATTTTGAATACAAGTTTTTGAAAATCAGCACTGAATTACAGTAGATCTGAGATCTATATTTTTTCAGGAAACAGATATTGCAGAACTTTGATTTTAGAAAATATTGTGAACAGGACCTGTTTTTGTTCTGAGAAGAGATCTATGTTACCAGTTATTTTCAGTTTCTGTTTTTTTTGCTTGAAAATTTGCGAAGAAACTCGCAGATAATAAAGATAGAAAAAAAGATTATGGGAAATAGAAAAAAATCAGACAGAAAAGCCTCCTTTCTTTTTTCCGATCTCTTCTCATGGACTTATTATATACAATATGTTGCAAAAAATCAAGTAATTTGTGAATTTTTCTTATTTTTTTTCTCATTCTATTGACTTCTTAAAAAATATTGGATATACTATGTTTTCAATAAAAAAGAAAACCAAATTTATCAAACATTTACTTTGCATCTTCCCTTCTATTCGTATATAATATAAATTGAAAGAACTATAAATTCATTTGAATGAAGTCATTCAGAAATTTGATCAGTTAGGATGTGATTATATGAAGATAGAAAAAATTAATGATAACCAGATTCGTTGTACTCTAACCAGGGAAGATCTGGAGACAAGAGAACTAAAGTTAAGTGAACTTGCTTATGGCAGCGAAAAAGCAAAATCTCTGTTTCAGGATATGATGCAGCAAGCTGCTTATGAGTTTGGCTTCGAAGCAAACAACATTCCATTAATGATCGAAGCAATCCCTGTTTCTTCTGAAACAATCATCCTGATCATCACCAAAGTAGAAGATCCGGAAGAATTGGATACCCGCTTTTCTAAATTTTCTCCATTCACAGATAGCGAAGATGGCGATACCTCTCCATCTATCCCTAAATTGGAAGGTGCAGATGAAATTTTAGATTTGTTTCATAAGATTAAGCAAGTTGGAAAATCCGCTGAGAAGGTTTCTGCTATCACTTCCAGAGACAAATCTGACAATGCTTCTATTCAGCTTGCCAGAATGTATCAATTCCGTGATTTAGATGTCTTAATCCATGCCAGCAAATCGCTGAAGGGCTTTTATGACGGTCATAACTCTGTCTTTAAGGATGACTTTAATAAAGACTATTTTCTTGTTGTCTCTAAATCTAATCATACTCCTGAAGAATTTAATAAAGTGTGCAATACACTTTCAGAATATGGAACATCCTGTAAATTTTCTTCCGCTGCGGAAGCATATTTTTCAGAACATTACACTTTAATTTGGAGAGACAGCGCACTCCAGAAACTTGCCGAACTTTAATTAAGTACGGCTTTTTTCTTCTATAGGATCTGCGCGGCTGTAAGATTTCGATTTTTTCAATTTATCCTGTCATAACTTAAAAATACAAAAAAACTTCTCGCAGAATAAAAAAATCTATACTGCGCGAAGTTTTTTGTTTTTAAAAACGGGACTAACCCTCGGCTGATGTTCAAATTATTCAGCTACAATTGCACCTGTTGGACATTCGGACTCGCATGTTCCGCAGTCTAAACAAGCGTCTGCATCAATCACGTATTTTCCGTCTCCTTCGCTGATTGCTTCTGCTGGACAAGCATCTGCGCATGTTCCACAGCTTACACATTCATCTGTAATTACGTATGCCATAATCAATATCCTCCTTATCTATTCTAAAAATAAGATCTGATTCTCAAATCTTTTCTCTATTCTAATACATCTGTCCAAATTATACAAGAGAAAACTTTTTAATTTTTGAAGCCTTGCATAACGAATAAAAAAGTATTATAATGATACAATATCGAATGAAGGAGGTATAAATATGGCAGTTACCAAAGAAATGTTAATTGGAGAAATTCTTCAGGTTGATCCTCAGATGGCTCCATTTTTAATGGCAAGCGGAATGCACTGTATTGGGTGCCCTTCTGCTCAGGGCGAATCTCTTGAGGAAGCTGCATTAGTTCATGGAATTGAACCTGATTTATTAGTAGCAAGAATCAATGCATATTTAGACAGCTTACAGAAATAAACGTGTGCTTTTGCCGCACATAATCCGGATTTTTATCCGCTAAAATCCCCTCTTTCAGAGGGGATTCTTTAAATAGATCTATTTGTTCGAATGGAAATCCCGTTTAATTCCACTTGGTCATTCATTCGAATTACCAGGCATTGTTCCCCATCGATCATCTTTGTTTCCACCAGATCTGTTCGATCAGGATTCACTGAGATCACAATATCAGGTGTCTTGATTTCAAATTTTCTGCTATTTGTCACATTAGAAGCCACAATTGGCAGCTCTGTCTCATTACATGCCTCATACTGAGCATCAAAATCTTCCAGTTTTTCACGTTCTACTCCACTTTGCAAAAGCAAAGATTTTACTTCATTTTTATCAAGTGTAAGCGGCTCCGGATCATCTTTTTTTATCTCAGCCAGCTCATTTAATTTTTCATGAATTGTTTTTACTACTTCAAAATCGCATTGTTCTCCCAGCGTATTTTCTATCAGAGCATTAAAGCTTTCTTTCTGGTTTCCTGCTGTTAGAGGAAGGATACATCCTAAAACATCTTCTACTAACTGATCATGCAGAACTTCCGGTTTTTTTGTGTAATATAAGACGCTGTGCAAATCTGTAGAGCGTTCTGTAAAGGCTGGGAATAAAAAACCTGTCTCTGGCATTTCCACCACCCAGTCTCTAATTCGGTTCTGAAAACAATTTTCCTCGGCATTATAAGCAAGTCCCGGTTTTGAAAGATTTACCGGACAGATACAGCACAGAAGATATTCGTATACCTCATCTGAAGCATCAAACATTTCCATTCCATCCTTAGATTTCCCCGGGATATCATAGGCAGCATGAATCAAAAGAATCAAATAATTTTCTCCATAATCATAAGCTTCTATGATTTTATCATAAAACTGTTCGAGTATTTCTGTTTCTGCCAACTGACTATCTCTTAATTTCAGCAAAAATTCCTGTGTCCCTCCTTCTTCTTCTGTCTGAAGAGGGAATTCCATATTAATTAAATTTCGTCCTACTGTTCCGGAAAGTGCTTTCTTAAAAATCTCGAAATATTTAAAAATCTCTTCTTCCGGCAAGGACAAAAAAGCTTCTTTTAGTTCTGTTTTTTTATTTTTTTCACCATCCACATAACATCCACACAGTCTTGTGATCGCACAGTTATCCTGTGTAAACTGTTTCTTGATTTCATTGATATCTTTCTTGTTCATTTTTATTTCCTTTCGTATCTTTTGGGTTAAAATTTATCTCAGACCTTAAAACGCCGGTTCCTATTTTCCGGAACCGACGTTTTGTGGTTTTTGGCTCATACCATAGATTTTTTCTTTCTTCGAAATATCAAAAACTTTTTCTTTATTTTCCGTTCTTTCGTTGCAGCGGCAAGTCCTATTCCATGTTGGTGTGCACGAATCGCAGCATCAAGCTGACGATACCGCTCTTCTTCCCGCTCTTCTTTTAATTTCATCAGATAAGACATCTCTTTCTCTACGTTCTCACTTACCATCTGTGCCAGTTCTTTATTATTCTCCTGAAGGGCATGTTCCAAAATCTGATCCATAATAACCTGAAACTGCGCAATATGGTCTGCTGCAGGCGCTGTGTTTGGAAACTGCATCACGACCGAATCTGCTTCCTGCTGTCCTTTTTCCTGATTCTGTGACGCTTCCTGACACTCTGCGTTTTCTTCCGTAGCTCTTTGAATCAGTTTTTCCTCTAAATCAATAATATGATCTGTGTTCTTTTGTCCTTTCTTTAAAATTTCAGGTAAAAGCACTTTAATTGCCTTCAACTGAAATCCACGTTCTTTTAGTTCTTTAATATTCTGAAAAATACGAATATTTTCTCTGGTGTAGTATCGGTGTCCCAATTCATTTCTGGCAATCGGCAATTCTAACTCTTCCTCCCAGTATCGGAGTACATGTGCTTCTACTTCTACTTTTTTAGCCGCATCAGAAATCATATATCTGGTTTCCTCCATACTTCGCCTCCATCAGAACTATTCTTTTATTCGCTGCAAATCAGCTCCCAAGAGCCATGCCTTACTGCGTTACCTTAAGTATATCATATTCGTTCTCAAATGCAACGGGTAGCTTTTGTAACAATATGACAGATTCTGTCTATTTCTGAAGATTTGCAAACTTCGTATAATTCGGAAGCCATACCAGATTAACCGTTCCGATCGGACCATTTCTCTGTTTTGCAATGATTACTTCTGCAATTCCTTTCATATCGGAATCTTTATTATAGTAATCATCACGGTAGAGAAACATAACAACATCAGCATCCTGCTCAATTGCTCCCGATTCACGCAAATCGGAAAGCATCGGTCTGTGTTCCGGTCTTTGTTCTACGGCACGGCTTAACTGTGACAATGCTACTACCGGCACATTCAGTTCTCGCGCTAATTCCTTTAAAGACCTGGAAATATCAGAAATTTCCTGTTGTCTGGAATCTGTCTTTTTATTCCCCGTCATTAACTGAAGATAATCGATCATAACAATTCCCAGATTATTTTCCAGTTTATATTTTCTGCATTTGCTTCGAAGTTCTGAGATGGAAATACCTGGCGTATCATCGATAATCAGATTTGATTTTCCAATCGTTCCTGCTCCTTCCATCAGTTTTGCCCAGTCATCATCAGAAAGATTTCCTGTTCTGATAGCCTGAGAATCGACTTTGGATTCCAGAGAAAGAAGGCGATTCACAAGCTGTTCCTTTGACATTTCCAGACTGAAAATTGCCACGGTCACATTGTTGTGAAACGCCATGTATTGAGCAATATTCAAAACGAAAGCGGTCTTTCCCATAGAGGGACGGGCCGCAATCAAAATCAAATCTGAAGGCTGAAAGCCTGAGGTCTTATAATCCAGATCTGTAAATCCTGTCGGTATTCCGGTAACACTTCCTTTCTGTCTGGACGCCGCTTCAATGCGATCCAGAGCATTTAAGACGACTGTCTTAATCGGGACAAAATCTTCGCTTTCTGTCTGCTGAAGGATCTGAAAAATCTTTTTTTCTGTACTCTCCATAATGTCTTCTACTTTTTCAGTTCCAAGATAACACATATTTTCGATCTCTTCGTTTGTTCTAATCAGTCTTCTCAAAGTCGATTTTTCCTTGACAATTTTGGCATAATACCGGACATTTGCCGACGTTGGAAGAGCCGTAATCAAATCTTTTGCAAATTCTAAGCTGCTGATCTCAGGAGGAACATTTTTTTCTTTCAGACGGTCCTGAAGTGTGACAAGATCCACAGGTTTTCCTTCATTATACAGTTCTGTCATTGCCTCAAAAAGGATACCATACTGTTGTTGATAGAAGTCTTCCTTGCTAATGATTTCTGAAGCAGCCATAATGGCTTCTTTGTCTACTATCATGGAAGCAATAACAGACTGTTCTGCCTCAATGCTGTGGGGCATTACTCGTTTTATGAGTGCCTCATCCATTGTTTTCTCCTCCCAGACTTATGCTTCCTTCACCATAACTCTCAGCTCAGCAGTTACCTTTGGATGAAGTTTAATCGGAACCATTGTTGTCCCCAATGCTTTAATAGGACTTGAAAGCTGCATTTTCTTTTTATCAATCTCATATCCAAGCTGTTCTTTTGCTGCTTCTGCAATTTCTTTGGAAGAAATTGATCCAAATACTTTTCCCCCTTCTCCCACTTTTACGGAAACTACAACTTTTTTATCTTTTAATTTTTCCGCAAATGCCTTCGCCTCATCTAAAATTTCCTGCGCTACTTTTTCTTCATGTGCTTTTTGAAGCTTTAAATCATTTATATTTTTCGGTGTTGCTTCCAGCGCCTGTTTTTTTGGAAACAGACTGTTTCTCGCATATCCGTCGCTGACATTGACAATTTCTCCTTTTTTTCCTAAGGATTTTATATCTTCCGTCAAAATTACTTTCATTTCTAAATCGCTCCTTCTTTTATCATGTCTGAAATTACTTTTTTGATCTGTTTTTCTGCCTCTTCTACAGTAACTCCGTCCAGCTGGGCACCCGCAATATTCATATGACCGCCTCCGCCCATCCGTTCCATAATAATCTGTACATTTACTTCATCAATCGCTCTTGCACTGATATAAATTCTATCATGGTATTCTGTCACCACAAAAGATGCCTTAATTCCAATAATATTCAGCAATTCATTTGCTGCCTGTGCGCCGACAATTGTCGGACTCTCCAAATCTTCGCTGGGGCAGATACTAATCGCATAGGCTTTTTCAAAAACTTCTGCATGGCGTACTGCTTCTGCACGCGCTTTATACGACTTCATATCGTTTCGGAACATTTTGCGTACACGCGTGACATCAGCTCCGCATCTTCTCAAAAATGCAGCCGCCTCAAACGTTCTGACTCCTGTCTTTGTCACAAAATTATTTGTATCAATCAGCATTCCTGCATAGATACAATCTGCCTCATTGCTCTTTAATTTAATTCCCTCTTCAAAATACTGCAGTACTTCCGCTACCATCTCACACGCCGAGGAAGCATACGGCTCAATGTAAGATAATACTGCATTTTTTATCACATCACTGCTTTGTCTGTGATGATCCAATACTACGATCGTTTCTGTCTGATTTAAAAGCTGTTCACATTCCGTCATCTTAGGTCGATTCGTATCTACCACTACCACAACAGAATTTTCTGATACCAGCTCAATTGCCTCTTCATGATTGACGAACATATCTTCGTCGTAATCTTTATTGTTGATAAACATATTGACCCACGGTCTGATTGAAGCTGTGATGTCGCCAAGCACAATATGTGCTTTCTTATCCATCAGCTTTGCTGCGCGGTAAATTCCGACAGAAGCGCCAAAAGAATCAATATCGGTATTTTTATGTCCCATTACCACAACATTTTCTTTGCTTCCTATAAATTCTCTAAGTGCCTGCGCCTTTACACGGGCTTTTACTCGTGTATTTTTTTCAACTTGTTGAGATTTACCGCCATAATACGAAATCTGTTCATTTTCTTTTACAACTGCCTGGTCGCCCCCTCGACCAAGCGCAAGCTCTATTGCCACTCTGGCAAATTCATAATTCTGAATATAGCTGGTGCCATTTAGTCCAATTCCTATACTCAGTGTTACTTTCATTTCATTTCCAATATTAACTGTCTTGACTTCTTCTAAAAGTGAAAATCTGTTTTTTTCCAGTTCATGCAGGTTCTTCTGTTGAAAAATCACAAAATATTTATCATTTTCTAACTTTTTTACAATTCCATCCATATTTGTCATATATTTATTGATTTTTCGATCAATTAATGCCATTAAAAGAGAGCGCCGCCCCTCTTCAATACTGTCTAGAGCTTCATCATAATTGTCAATATAGATCAGTCCCGCTACCAGTTTTTGTTCCTGATTTTCTCGGATATAACGATGAATCTCCGTTTTGTCAAACAGGTACACTGCTATCATGGCATCTTTTCCTTTTGGTATTTCGACAATATGGATTCCCTCCATCATAACATCTGCACAAATCCACTGCATTTTTACGGCAAAATCCTGCTCACCGATCTGCACTTCTACTTCTTTTTCCTCACCCTTTTTCGGAAGGACATTGCGATTAATTCGAGGTATCAAGGTAATAATATTTTTCCGGTAATTAATGTCCTTTCCGACTACCTTGGAGAACTCTCTGTTCATCCAGAGAAAATTTCCATCGATATCCAAAAGCGCATAAGGAATAATAAATTCCTGAAGCATTACCTTCTGAACCTGAGCGTATTGTGCTGCAAAGGAAGTCATTTCTTTTAAAATCCTGGGTCTGTAATATCGATAAATGAATCCCACACTCAAACCATAGATCACGATAAACACAGAAACCAATATACCAGCTTTGATATCTAGGATATAGACAAATAAATTCATCAATATCAAAAGAGCGGTCAAATACCATGACCATTGCAGGTATAGCTTTAATCTGCCGCCATATTTCACTTTCGGCTTCGCTTTTCTTTTCATTCTCGTACCTCTTGTTGATTTTACATTTCCTTTACCCCAAAACCTCTTTTTTATTACTTTCTCATTTATTACTTTATCATATTTTATCCAATCTTTCCAGTGTTTTATACATTCTGCTGTCTGATCCTGCTTAAATTCGGGAAACTGCCGCTATTTTATCTATCTGATATTTGATTGTTTTTCTGAGGATAAGTCCTATAAAATCCCTTTATCCAAAGTTTCTATCAAAGTTATCATAATATTTCTTGACACTGCCTTTTTATATGATATAATGCTCACACAACTTGCTAAAGGAGGAGTATATTTATGCTCGAAATCAAAAATTTTTCAAAAACTTACAAAGGTGGAAAACGTGCCGTATCTCATCTGAATCTTACAGTAAAATCTGGTGATATTTACGGCTTTATCGGTCATAACGGCGCCGGTAAAACAACAACTATCAAAGCTGTCGTAGGAATTCTTGGATTTGAGGAAGGAGATATTCTGATAGAGGGCAAATCCATAAAAAAAGATCCTTTGTTCTGTAAATCTAAAATTGCCTATATTCCAGACAACCCGGATTTATATGAACACCTGACCGGGATCGAATATTTAAATTTTATCGCTGATGTATTTGGAGTCTCAGGCACGGAGAAAGAAAAAAGAATCTCTCAATACGGGGATCTCTTTGAAATCACTGGAAATCTTGGAAGTCTGATTGGTTCCTATTCTCACGGTATGAAACAAAAAGTGGCTCTGATCGGTGCTTTGATCCATGAACCTAAATTGCTTGTACTCGACGAACCTTTCGTAGGTCTTGATCCTAAAGCCTCCCTGGACTTAAAAAATGTCATGCATGAATTGTGTCAAAAAGGCTCTGCTATTTTTTTCTCAACTCACGTTCTCGAGGTTGCAGAAAAGCTCTGCAATAAGATTGCAATTATCAAAAGCGGGGAACTCGTGGCAAATGGAAATATCAAAGACGTACTCGGCGACGACAGTCTGGAAGATGTCTTTATGGAGGTGACACAACATGAAAAGTAAGGTTTTTGCTGATCTTGCCTGGATTCAAATTTCCGATTTTCTTGGTATTGGTAAGTTAAAGCACAGTCGGGACAAAAAAGTAATCGGAAAAACATTTTTCTTCTGTCTTGCCTATCTTGCAGTAGCTGCAATTTTTATCTGTTACGGTTTTTTGTTTGGGAAACTTTATATTGATCAGGGACTTGCCGATCTTGCACTTCCTTTTTTATTTACGATCGCCTCTATCGCTGTTTTATGGACATCTCTTTTAAAGTCAAACAGTTATCTGATCGGTGCAAAAGATTACGAAATGCTTCAGTCACTTCCGATTTCCACAGGCAGTGTTGTCTCATGCCGTTTACTTGTAAGCTATTGTCTTGAATGCCTGTTTGGCGCTGCACTTTTGCTGCCTACCGGATTTTATTATGGTATCACATTTGACCAAGATATTTTCTATTATGTTATTTTGATTGTGGATACTTTGTTTCTTCCGGTGTTTCCTATCATTGTTGCCACAATCCTTGGAGTTATCGTTACCGCAGTTTCATCCAGATTTCGCCATAAAAATATTATTATGATTTTTCTCAGTATGGCGCTGCTTATCGGGGTACTGCTGTTAAGTTTTTCTGCTCCTGAAATTGACAGTCAGGAATTTCTTTCTATCAATGATCAGTTTTTATCAATTATCTTTCAGATTTATCCTCTGTCCAGGTTTTTTTCTGAAGGATTATGCAGCGGCATCGCATCCAGTACGATTTTCTATCTCGGAATTTCTCTGCTGTGCCTGGTTTTATTTTATTTTGTCATGCAGAAAACGTATCAGTTTCTCAATACGGCTCTTCTTGCTCATAGTGTCCGTGCCGATTATAAAATTACATCCATGAAAAGTCATTCCCTCTCTCATGCTCTGTTTCAAAAAGAGTGGAAACGGTATTGTTCTTCTCCTGTCTATGTGCTCAATACCGTCGCAGGTTATCTTTTAATGGTACTCTTAGGAGGATTTCTCTGTTTCTCCGGTCCTGATGCGTTACAGTCACTGATGCCTATTCCGGAAATTTCTGATCTTGTTGTCTCTGCGCTTCCATTTGTACTCGGATTGTGCGGTTCTATGGGATGCTCTACAGCTGCTTCCATTTCGATTGAAGGAAAGAATTTATGGCAGACAGTTGCTCTCCCGGTAAAATCTTCCAAAATTTATAACAGCAAACGTGCCGTCAGTCTCATTGTTGCTGTCCCGGCTTCTATTTTATCGTCCGTTTTAGTTTTTCTTGCGATTCCTATGGAACTTACAGCTGCAGTTTTTCTTTTTGTCATTCCGCTGCTCTATGTTTGGTTCAGCGCCGAGCTGGGATTGTTTTTAAATCTTTTATTTCCTAAATTTGACTGGAAAAACGAGACTGCTATTGTCAAACAAGGACTTCCTATGTTTATTGTCGTTTTCGGGGGCATGGCGCTTGGAATCCTTCCTATCATTTTGATGAACATTGTTCCGGAAACCTTTCAAGATTTTGTGTCCCCCGCAGTCGTTATCCTTTTGCTGATTGCAGCATGTATTCTTCACTGCGCTGCTAACAAAATTGAATTGATCTCGGTTGCAGAATAAATATTAGATCATTTCCACTTAGCGTGACAAAATCTTGCCTATGATACAAAAAAGGGGCTGTGAAAAAAGCATAGCCCAAAACAAAGAAGGACCAAGGGTCAAAAATAAGCCCAAGGTCCTTCTTTTGTGTTAAAATTAACTAAAGAGACAACGGATAAGAAATATCATGGAGATCCCTTCCGGGCAGTCAATTTTCCGATTGGAGAAGATGGTATGATGCGGTGCCCGAATGGAAAAGCTTTTCACTTGCAGTATCGTAAAACGATAA
>CALWCS010000045.1 GCA_944376425.1 uncultured Lachnospiraceae bacterium
ATCGCGTAGTAGAAATTGCGGTCGGCGCAACATTTCTGTTCACAGAACTCTATTAGACAGGAAACAAATCCTGCCTTTGCCTGTGCATTAAATCATGTACATAAGAAGGGAGAAAAACAATGAAAAACATGAAAAAAGTCAAAATGATTGGGAGCGCTGCACTGCTAGCAGGCATCGTATCCTGTATGAACGTTCCGAAAGCTTTGGCGGAAGAAGGCGCGACGCAGATTGTGGTAGATTCTTTGGGAAGAGAAGTAGAAATACCAGATCCTTGTACTTATGCTATTGTCAGCAATGCCTATAATATGGAGATCGTAAATGCGATCAATGCAATTGATCAGGTAGCAGGTGTTGACTGGTATATCTGGCAGGATGAGGAAGCGTGGGGATCTTATTTTGACGAGTCTTATCTGGTAGGTTCTGATAGTGCAGAACTAGATTATGAGCTGGTAGTAGACAAAAATCCGGATGTGATTGTGTGCACCGGAAATTGTACGGGCAATTATGAAGATGTGATTAAAGCGATGGAACCTTTTGGAATTCCGGTAGTGGTATCTAATGCATACTATACGGCAGAGTTTTTTGACACAGTAGAGTTGTTAGGAGAAGTGTTTGGAAAAGAAGAAGATGCCGCTGAGTTATCCGGATATTTTCAGGAGAAGCTGGATTATATTAATACACAGTTAGACGGAGCAGAGGAGAAAACGATATATTTTGAATACCGTACAGAGGGACGAACGACTATCGAAGGCGATTATTTCTATAATATGGTGGAATTTGCCCATGCAGATAATCTGTTTGGTGATTCAGAGGGAAACACGGTTGAGCTGGAGAGTGTAGTAGAAGCGAATCCTGAATATATCGTAAAAGTATCTCAGCCAGATGTAAATTCTTCTTATATTCCTCCTACGGCAGAAGACATGGAATGGATCTACAATGACCTTGTAAGCCGCGCAGGATGGGATGAGATTACCGCCGTAAAAGAGGATAATATTCTTTTGCTCTCTCACTATGTACATGGCGGAGCGTCGAAATTGGTAGGAACCATGTACATTGCAAAATTTATGTATCCGGATCTGCTGCCGGATCTTAATCCTGAGGAAGTATTTGCAAAATGGCTGGAATTCCAGCACAGAGACTATATTGCAGGTCATACGTATCCGGCATATACACTGGATGAGTAATCGGATGAAAAAATATGAATAACAAATCTTATGAAAAATTAAGATTAAGGAGATGCCTGGTAATTTTGCTGGGCATCTGCCTTATTATCGTGCTGGGCATCAAATTTGTAATTCTTGGAGCTGTGGATACTGACTATACGGATGTATTTCAGGCGATATATCATTATTTTCAGGATTCTCTGGATGGATATGCAAATTATAAGGTGCTGCTTTATATGCGGTTCCCGCGGATTATCATGGCGATAGCGGCCGGATGGGGCTTGGCAATTGCAGGAGTAGGTATGCAAGGTGTTACATCGAATTCACTGGTTAGTCCGTTTACTGTGGGGATTTCTTCAGCCGCAGCTTTTGGAGCTTCCTGCTGTATTGTGTTTGGAAGCGGATTTTGGGCAAGACAAGAGGGATGGGTAGTCGGCGCTTTTATTTCAGCTATGATATGTATGGTTGTTGTATATGCCATCTCAAGTGCTCTTGGGATGAAGGCAAGCTCTATTGTCTTAGCGGGAATTGCATTAAATTATTTTTTTCAGGCTTGTACGTCGGCACTGGAATTTTTTGCAGATGAATATCAGCTTTCTGCTGTGGTAAATTGGTCTTTTGGAACCTTTAATGGCGTAGACTGGACAGAGACTGGAATTGTGATTGCGTTTGTAACAGCAGGATTTATCGCGCTGATGATCTTATCGCCAAAGATCAATGTACTAATGATTGGAGATGATGCTCTAAGCCGGAGTATGGGGGTAAATCCGACTGTAATTCGGGCCTTAATTTTGATAATTTCAGTGCTTATCACCTCAGCTGTGATTTCTTTTACCGGTGTCATCGGATTTGTAGGACTGGTAGCGCCCCATATCGGCAGAATTATCATTGGAGAGGACAATCGGTACTTGATTCCGTTTTCGGCAATTATCGGTTCTTTACTGATGCTGATTGCAGATACAATCGGCAGAACGATTTTAAGACCGGTATCATTACCGGTGGGAGTAGTAATTTCGTTTATCGGCGTTCCCCTCTTTGTTATATTGATCTTAAGGAAAAGAGGAGGATATCATGGTGCTTGAGTGTAAAGACGTGTCTTTTGGCTATAGAAAAAATAAAAAAGTGCTGGAAGATATCAATTTTCAGATAAAAGAAGGAGAAATTTTAAGCCTTCTCGGACCAAATGGCACAGGAAAATCTACTTTATTAAATTGTATCAACGGGACACTTCACTATAGTGGTCAGATTGAGATTCACGGTCAGGATATCCGAAATTTATCTTTGAAAAAAAAAGCAAAACTGGTAGGATATGTACCTCAGCAGATGAAATCAGATTTTAATTTAAAGGTTATTGACTTTGTGATGATGGGAAGAATTCCTTATTCTCGCTTTGGATTTAAAGAAGAGGATCGACGGATTGCCTTTTCTACTTTAAAAAAAGTAGGATTGGAAGGATTTGAGCTTCGCAGTCTCAACGAATTGTCCGGAGGAGAGAAACAGAAAGTATATATCTCCAGAGCTTTGACGCAAGAACCGGAAATATTGATTTTAGACGAGCCCACCTCTGCGTTAGACCTGCGCAATCAACTCGACGTGATGGAATTGCTTTCTGAATTGTCCGCTGAAGAAAAACTGAGTATGATTATTTCTATTCACGATCTGAGTCTGGCATCTATGTTTTCAGACAAGGTTATGATGCTGAAAGATTGTCATCTGGTGGCGACGGGAACTGTGGATAAGACTATTACGGAAGAACATATTCGAGAGGTATATGGGGTAAACAGCAGTGTGGTCAAAGATACTTACAAATATATTCACTTACATAGAGATGAAAAATAAGAGAGATCGTTTTGAGCAAAGATAAGAAGAGTGCCGATTAAAAAAGAAAGTTCAAAAGGAAATAGTCAGAAGCAAACAGCGTAGCTTCTGGCTATTTTCATACATAGGAAATTTCAGATGTTATAAAATAAAACAGCATTGCCGATATCAATTCTTTTTTAAATTAAGATTGACATTAAAAAAAAATTGTGATAGCATGAAAGATGCACTATTGTGAAAGATTGCGCCCTAAGGCACAACTATGCCCAAAAGTGAATGAAAAAAACTGCATTTTAGTTAGATAGAAAGAACAGGGGTGAAACATCAATGAAGAAAAACAGGATACGTCCTATCATAAACGGAAAAAGCCTGCGTATGAGTTATTCGAAACAGAAAGAAGTTCTCGAAATGCCTAACTTGATTGAGGTTCAAAGGGATTCGTATCAATGGTTCCTGGATGAGGGGCTGAAAGAAGTTTTTGACGACATTTCTCCAATTGTTGATTATAGCGGAAAACTGAGCTTAGAGTTTGTGGATTTTAAGTTATGCGAAGATGACGTAAAATATTCCATAGAAGAGTGTAAAGAAAGAGATGCAACGTATGCGGCACCTTTGAAAGTAAAAGTCAGACTCTATAATAAGGAAGAAGACAAATTCTATGAACATGAGATCTTTATGGGTGATCTGCCGATTATGACTGCAACAGGTACGTTTGTAATCAATGGAGCAGAACGTGTCATTGTCAGTCAGCTGGTACGTTCTCCGGGAATTTATTATGCGATTACACATGATAAACTGGGAAAACGATTATTTTCTTCCACAGTAATTCCAAACCGTGGTGCATGGCTGGAATATGAGACAGACTCTTCAGATGTTTTCAGTGTTCGTGTGGACAGAACGAGAAAAGTTCCGATCACGGTTTTAATCCGCGCCCTGGGAATTGGCACAAATGCAGAGATTATAGAATTATTTGGTGAGGAGCCAAAAATTTTGGCAAGTTTGGCAAAGGATACGGCGACAAGCTATCAGGAGGGACTTTTAGAGCTGTATAAAAAAATCCGCCCGGGAGAGCCGCTTGCTGTTGACAGCGCAGAAAGTTTAATTACCAGCATGTTTTTTGATCCGAGAAGATATGATCTGGCAAAAGTGGGAAGATATAAATTTAATAAAAAACTAAAGCTGTCCAATCGAATTGCCGGACATACTCTTGCAGAGGATGTTGTGGATATGACAACCGGAGAGATTCTTGCAGAAGCAGGAACAGAAGTCAGCCGTGAACTTGCCGATGAAATTCAAAACGCAGCAGTTCCTTTTGTCTGGATTCAGACAGAGACGTGTAATACAAAAGTGATCTCTAATATGATGGTAGATCCGACACATTATGTAGAACTGAGCAGAGCAGAATTAAAAGAGCTGGGGATCGGAGAAGAGGTTGTGTATTATCCGGTTCTGGAAAGAATTCTGGAAGAAAATGACAACTTGGAAGATATCAAAGATGCGCTGAAGAAAAATTGCCATGAACTGGTTCCAAAGCATATTACAAAAGAAGATATTATTGCTTCGATTAACTATAATATTCATCTGGAATATGGAATTGGAAACGACGATGATATCGATCATCTGGGAAACAGACGTATCCGTGCTGTCGGAGAACTTCTCCAGAATCAATACCGTATCGGTCTGTCAAGACTGGAACGTGTAGTGCGTGAGAGAATGACAACTCAGGATATGGACGGAATTTCACCGCAGTCTCTGATTAATATCAAACCGGTTACTGCAGCAGTGAAAGAATTCTTTGGATCTTCTCAGCTGTCTCAGTTTATGGACCAGAACAATCCGTTGGGAGAACTGACACATAAGAGACGTCTGTCTGCTTTGGGACCTGGAGGTCTTTCCCGAGACCGTGCAGGATTTGAAGTGCGAGATGTCCACTATTCCCACTATGGAAGAATGTGCCCGATCGAGACTCCTGAAGGTCCGAACATCGGATTGATCAACTCGCTTGCTACTTACGCCAGAATTAATGAATATGGATTTATCGAAGCTCCATACCGTAAAATTGATAAATCTGACCCTAAAAATCCGCGTGTTACAGATGATGTGGAATACATGACAGCAGATGTAGAAGATAACTATCATGTAGCACAGGCAAATGAACCGCTTGATGAAGAAGGTCATTTTATCCGAAAGAATGTATCAGGACGATACCGTGAAGAGACACAGGAGTACGAACGTACCATGTTCGACTATATGGACGTATCGCCTAAGATGGTATTTTCCGTTGCAACAGCATTGATTCCGTTCCTTCAGAATGACGATGCCAACCGTGCATTGATGGGATCCAACATGCAGCGTCAGGCAGTGCCGCTTTTGACGACAGAAGCTCCTGTTGTCGGAACCGGTATTGAGACAAAAGCAGCTGTAGACTCGGGAGTCTGCATTGTGGCGAAGAAATCCGGGACAGTAGATTATTCCACCTCGAAAGTGATTATTATTAAAAATGATGACGGAACGAAGGATGAATATCATCTGACAAAATTTGCGAGAAGCAATCAGAGTAACTGCTACAATCAAAGACCGATTGTCTATAAAGGGGATCACGTGCAGAAAGGCGAAGTGATCGCTGATGGACCGTCAACTTCAAATGGAGAAATCGCCCTTGGAAAAAATCCTCTGATCGGATTTATGACATGGGAAGGATATAATTACGAAGATGCCGTTCTTTTGAGTGAACGGCTTGTTATGGATGATGTGTATACCTCTGTACACATCGAAGAATATGAAGCAGAGGCAAGAGATACAAAATTAGGACCGGAAGAAATCACAAGAGACGTTCCGGGCGTTGGAGACGATGCACTGAAAGATCTGGATGACCGTGGAATTATCCGAATCGGTGCAGAGGTACGCGCCGGAGATATTCTGGTTGGAAAAGTAACTCCAAAAGGCGAGACAGAACTGACAGCGGAGGAGAGATTGCTGCGTGCAATTTTTGGAGAAAAAGCAAGAGAAGTAAGAGATACTTCTTTGAAAGTACCTCACGGAGAATATGGTATTGTTGTGGATGCAAAAGTATTCACCAGGGAAAATGGAGACGAACTGTCTCCGGGAGTCAATCAGGCAGTACGTATCTACATTGCACAGAAGAGAAAGATTTCAGTCGGTGATAAAATGGCCGGACGCCATGGAAATAAAGGTGTTGTCTCTCGTGTGCTGCCGGTAGAAGATATGCCGTTTTTACCAAACGGACGTCCGCTTGACATTGTATTGAATCCTCTCGGTGTGCCTTCCCGTATGAATATCGGACAGGTTTTGGAGATTCATTTAAGTCTTGCGGCAAAAGCACTCGGATTTAATATTTCAACACCAGTCTTTGACGGAGCAAATGAAGAGGATATCATGGATACCTTGGATCTTGCAAACGATTACGTAAATCTGGAGTGGGATGAATTTAAGGCAAAACATGAGCAGGAATTACTGCCGGAAGTGATGGATTATCTGTATGAAAACAGAGATCACAGAGCACTTTGGAAGGGAGTTCCGATTTCACGAGACGGAAAAGTGAGACTGAGGGACGGAAGAACCGGAGAGTATTTTGACAGTCCGGTAACGATAGGACATATGCATTATCTGAAACTTCATCATCTGGTAGATGATAAGATCCATGCGCGTTCTACCGGTCCTTACTCCTTAGTAACACAGCAGCCGCTGGGCGGTAAAGCGCAGTTTGGAGGTCAGCGTTTTGGAGAGATGGAGGTATGGGCACTGGAAGCATACGGCGCATCTTATACGCTTCAGGAAATTTTGACAGTCAAATCGGATGATGTGGTCGGACGTGTAAAGACATATGAGGCAATTATTAAGGGAGAAAATATTGCAGAACCAGGTATTCCTGAATCCTTTAAAGTATTGCTCAAAGAGCTGCAGTCTTTGGGACTGGATGTCAGAGTGCTGAAAGATGATCATACAGAAGTAGAGATCAAAGAGACCGTAGATTACGGTGATACGGATATTCGGGCTACGATGGAAGGAGACAGCAGTTACCATGATGATGAGGAATTCTCAGCTCATGGGTACAGTAAGCAGGAATATGACGGACAAGATTATGTCAACATCGAAGAAGACGATTATTCGGTGGATGATGAGGATGATACCGATTCCTTTGCAAGCAAAATTTTAGGACACGAAGACAACGAATAAGAGGGAATCGATCAAAGACGCAGACACAGAAGGGGCGCAGGGCAGTTATTCTGCCCTGCGGCAAAAGAAAAATGCGTTATATAGGAATTAAGACAGTTATTATGGAAAGGAGTACCATAAATGTCAGAAACAACAACGAATGAAACATATCAGCCGATGACGTTTGACTCAATAAAAATCGGGCTTGCTTCTCCGGAAAAAATCAGAGAATGGTCTCACGGAGAGGTCAAAAAACCGGAAACCATCAATTACAGAACTTTAAAACCGGAAAAAGACGGGCTGTTCTGTGAACGTATTTTTGGACCGAGCAAGGACTGGGAATGTCATTGCGGAAAGTACAAAAAAATACGGTATAAAGGTGTAATCTGTGATCGATGCGGTGTAGAAGTTACAAAGTCCAGCGTTCGAAGAGAACGTATGGGACATATTGAACTTGCAGCGCCAGTTTCTCATATCTGGTATTTCAAAGGAATTCCCTCCCGTATGGGACTGATTCTTGATATTTCGCCGAGAGTTCTGGAGAAGGTTTTGTACTTTGCAAACTATATTGTACTGGACAAAGGAGAGAGCGGACTTCTCTATAAGCAGGTGCTGACAGAGCGGGAATATCAGGAGGCTTGCGAAAAATACAGAGGCGCAGATGGAAAACCAAATTTCCGTGTTGGAATGGGAGCGGAAGCGATCAAAGAATTGCTGGAAGCAATTGATCTGGAAGAAGAATCAGAAGAATTGAAAAAGGGATTAAAAGAATCCACAGGACAGAAACGGGCCAGAATTATTAAGAGACTGGAAGTGATTGAAGCGTTTCGAGGTTCAGGAAACAGACCGGAATGGATGATTATGACTGTAATCCCTGTAATTCCGCCGGATTTGCGTCCAATGGTACAGCTGGACGGAGGTCGTTTTGCGACATCGGATTTAAATGATTTGTACCGGAGAATTATCAACCGCAATAATCGTCTCAAGAGACTGTTAGAGCTTGGAGCGCCTGAAATTATCGTGAGAAACGAAAAAAGAATGCTTCAGGAAGCAGTCGATGCACTGATTGATAATGGACGGCGCGGACGTCCGGTAACTGGTCCGGGAAACCGCGCACTGAAATCTTTGTCCGATATGTTAAAAGGTAAGTCGGGACGTTTCCGTCAGAACTTGCTGGGAAAACGTGTTGACTATTCTGGACGTTCCGTTATTGTCGTGGGACCGGAACTGAAGATTTATCAGTGCGGTCTGCCAAAAGAGATGGCAATTGAATTATTTAAGCCGTTTGTTATGAAAGAACTTGTATCAAACGGTACGTCGCACAACATTAAAAATGCAAAGAAAATGGTAGAAAAACTTCAGCCGGAAGTTTGGGATGTTCTGGAAGAAGTAATTAAAGAACATCCGGTTATGCTAAACCGTGCCCCTACGCTGCACAGACTCGGTATTCAGGCATTTGAACCGATTCTGGTAGAGGGTAAGGCGATTAAGCTTCACCCTTTGGTATGTACTGCATTCAATGCCGATTTCGACGGCGATCAGATGGCGGTTCATTTACCTCTTTCCGTGGAAGCACAGGCAGAATGCCGATTTCTTTTACTGTCCCCGAATAACTTGTTAAAACCGTCTGACGGAGGACCTGTTGCCGTTCCGTCACAGGATATGGTGCTCGGAATTTATTATCTGACTCAGGAAAGACCCGGAGCAATCGGAGAGGGGAAAATCTTTAAAAACGTAAACGAGGCAATCCTTGCCTATGAAAATAAAGTGCTGACATTACAGTCTAGAATTACAGTTCGTATGACAAAGGTGATGCCGGATGGAACAAAACTGACAGGAAATGTAGAATCTACACTGGGAAGATTTATTTTTAATGAAATTCTTCCTCAGGATCTTGGATTTGTGGACAGAAGCATCCCTGGAAATGAACTGAAACTGGAAGTAGATTTCCATGTAGGAAAAAAAGGCTTAAAACAGATTCTGGAAAAAGTCATCAACACTCACGGAGCGACTAAGACAGCAGAAGTATTGGATGATATTAAGTCAATGGGATACAAATATTCCACAAGAGCTGCTATGACAGTATCGATCTCCGATATGACAGTGCCTCCTGAAAAGCCGGAGCTGATAAAAAAGGCACAGGATACAGTTGATTTAATTACAAGAAATTATAAACGTGGTCTGATTACAGAAGAAGAGCGATATAAAGAAGTAGTCGAGACATGGAAAAATACCGACGATATTCTGACAAAGGCACTGCTGGACGGACTCGATAAATATAACAATATTTATATGATGGCAGATTCCGGAGCGCGTGGTTCTGATAAACAGATCAAACAGCTTGCCGGTATGCGTGGTCTGATGGCGGACACGACCGGACATACGATCGAATTGCCGATCAAATCGAATTTCCGTGAAGGACTCGACGTACTGGAATACTTTATGTCGGCGCATGGAGCGCGTAAAGGATTGTCCGATACAGCACTGCGAACGGCCGATTCCGGTTATCTGACACGACGTCTTGTCGATGTCTCTCAGGAGCTGATTGTTCGTGAGGTAGACTGCTGCGAAGGAAAAGAAATTCCTGGAATGTATGTCAAAGAGTTCCGTGATGGAAGAGAAGAGATTGAGAGCCTTCAGGAACGTATCACAGGTCGTTTCTCCTGTGAGACAATTTACGATAAAAATGGAGAAATCATCGTAAAAGCAAATCATATGATTACTCCAAAACGTGCTGAGCGTATCATGAAAGACGGTGTTGATAAAGATGGAAAACCGTTTGAAAAGATTAAGATTCGTACGATTTTGACATGTAAATCCCATATTGGAGTCTGCGCAAAATGTTATGGAGCAAACCTTGCAACAGGGGAACCGGTACAGGTTGGAGAGACTGTCGGAATTATTGCTGCTCAGTCTATCGGAGAACCGGGTACTCAGCTGACGATGCGTACGTTCCATACGGGTGGTGTTGCCGGCGGTGACATCACACAGGGTCTTCCTCGTGTCGAAGAACTTTTTGAGGCGAGAAAGCCGAAAGGACTTGCGATTATTACAGAGATTGCCGGTGTTGCCACAATCAAAGATACAAAGAAAAAACGCGAAGTTGAAGTATTAAATAAAGAGACCGGAGAGATGAAGACGTATCTGATACCATACGGTTCCAGAATTAAAATTCAGGATGGAACGTATCTGGAAGCCGGCGATGAATTGACAGAAGGTAGCATCAATCCGCATGATATCCTAAAGATCAAAGGAGTACGTGCTGTTCAGGACTACATGATTCAGGAAGTTCAGAGAGTATACCGCCTGCAAGGTGTAGAAATCAACGATAAACATATTGAAGTGATTGTACGCCAGATGCTGAAAAAGGTTCGGATTGAAAATAACGGAGATACGGATTTCCTTCCGGGAACAATGGTAGATATGCTGGAATTTGAGGATATAAATGAGAAAATGATTGCAGAAGGCAAAGAACCTGCAGAAGGAAAACAGGTAATGCTCGGTATCACAAAAGCATCTCTTGCAACGAACTCTTTCCTTTCTGCTGCATCGTTCCAGGAAACGACAAAAGTACTGACAGAAGCTGCAATTAAAGGAAAGATAGATCCATTGATTGGTCTGAAGGAAAACGTAATTCTGGGTAAACTGATTCCGGCTGGAACCGGTATGAAGAGATACCGCAATGTTAAGATTGAGGCAGAAAAGCTGGATGACGATGACGACGATTTCCTGACAGATCTGGAGATCTCTGAGAAACCAGAAGAGACAGTACAAAATCAGGCAGAAGAAGATGAAACGATTTCTCTGATCGATGACAATATCGACGAATAAAAGATTTGATAAAAATGCCGAGAGCATTTTAAAAAAGTGAAAATAAAAAGGGGCGCTGCCGCTCATCTAACAGATGATCCGGCAGCGCTCTTTTTTCTGTTACACGGGATAAGAAGCAGATTGAAAACAGTTATTGAATTCCCGTCGTATAGATAATATCGTTACTGATCTGCTGAACTGTACTGGATGGCACATAGTCCGTATCATTAAATAGAAACGAATGAAGCTGTGATACGTTAGAAGCAAGATCGGAAGCGACAAGATAAGATTTATCCGAGGTATAATTTTGCATCTCAAATGGGAAGCCAGCCGTTTCTCCAAGAGTATAGGAAAAACAACTCATTGCAAGATTTAAAATTTCACCGGCGGTTAAACTGGTATAAACCATAGGGAACAGTTGATCGACAAGAGAATTTAACTGTAAGATACCGGCAGATTTTGCAGCTTCCATGATCTTAGTCAGCACAGTTCTCTGGCGCTCCGTACGTTTTGGATCATTACCGTCTGTATAACGGATACGGCAGTAGGCAAGTGCATGAAGTCCATCTACATGGTAAGTACCAGGACCAGGGATATTCTCATAAGAATCAATACCAAGCACTTCAGAAGTTTCCACAAGGTAATTATTTAAATGTTCCACTTCATCTTCTTCAATGGTCAGGTCAATTCCTCCTACCGCATCGACAGCAGCAGCGACAGCATTAAAATCAACAGTTACATAATCTGTAATATCAAGATCTAGGTTTTTGTTTAACATATTGACAGCAGCCTGAGCACCGCCAGCACCGTATGTTTCTGTAGCTTTTGTGTAATAACCCAGCGTTGTATCAAGATAAGTATCTCGATAGACAGAAACAAGACGGATTTCTTTCGTATCATTATTGATACTTGCGATCATAATTGTGTCGCTGTTTGTACCGCCGTCTAAATCTCCAGTTCGGGAATCGACACCAAACAGTGCGATATTTTTGTAACCTGAAAGTTTGGAGGTACCGTCTGAGGAAGCAATACCGTCATTGATAATAATGTTTCCCAGTTCAAGGGATTCCGTGTTTAATTTGCTGAACTTTGCTGCAACAAATAAACTGGCTGCCAAAACAAGCAGAACCAAAAGCTCTAAGATAAAGAAAATAATGCGGCGCTTCTTGGATTTTTTCTTTTTGGGCTTCTGGGGAGGACGCTGATTGGAATAATAGTCGAATCCTCCTGAAGCGTTGTTATTATAGTTTCCGTTGAATCCGCCGTTATAGTTTGGATTATACGGATTTTGATAGTAATTTGGATTTTGATAGTAATTTTGGTTCGCACCCGGAAAACCTTGTGGTTGTCCGCCCGAATTTCTTGGATTTGAATCATGTTTCGACATAAAGATCCCCTTTCCTGTTTAACTTTTGTGTTTTTTAAAAGAAAAAGGACGTAATTTGGGAGAAGCTTTTTTCTCTTCCTCTACTTCCTCTTCTTCATATTCGTCATCATAATGGAACAATCGAAGAGGTTTACCGCTGATCGGTTCATCATCATCTTCGTATTCATTATTATCTTCATATTCATAATTGCTTTCAGAATCTTCCGGATCGAAATTCGCGACATACGGTCTGCGATGCATTTCAGAATGGTTAGGAGCAGAATATGGGTTGCCGTATGAGGTTTGAAAAGACGCATTCCCTGGAGCTTGACCGTATGGAGGTACGTTACCGTTACCTTGATAAGCCGGATTTTCAGATCTTTGCTGATACGGCGGAACGTTATGCGCCTGAGGAGCCGGATTTCTAGATCTTTGCTGATACGGCGGCATTTTCGATTCCTGATAAGGAGCAGTTCTCTGACCTTGCCAATAGTCTGGATTTTCTTGAGACGGTTGGCGAGGAGAGGTACGATTCCGTACACGTCTGAAGAAAGAATTTGAATTTTCAGGCGGCACAGAATTAGAGTAAGGCATCGACTGCTGAGGGGAAGGTTGAGGTTTGGAACGGAAAATGGTCATGCGTCCTGTCCATCCTACCATCCGTACAACAATAATACCTAAAAAGATACCAATACTGTCAATTAAGACATCTCTTCTTGAAGGAGTACGTCCACTTACAAAAGATTGGTGGAACTCATCTCCACAGGCAAAGGCAACACAGAAAGCACCTGCAACCAACATCAATAGAATCCCTCTCAAACCATAGACGTAGAGCGGAAAAGAGACAGCTACCGCAAGTGCAAAATATTCGGTTACATGAGCCAGCTTTCTGACAAATCCGTTAATACGGTCGGCATAATGATCAATTCGATCCTCAGTCAGATTAGTTCCTAAGACATCATTTCCTATGGAAACAATTTTACGGCTGACGCGGAAACTCAGATCAGAAGAAGTGTCGCCTGCCTGACCTGAAAAAGAGAAAATCATATACATTAACAGAAGTGCTGGTATGAATGACAACGGTTTTAATAATGTCTTCAAAAAATCACCTCCAGTTTGGGGCTATCATATCATTGAAATTTAGGATTGTCCAGTATCTTCAACAAATTCTAAGAAATTTTACAGTTTCAGGAATCAATATCGGACGGATGAGACGCAAAAAATAACTTAAAATTTTCGAAAATATAAAGAAAATATTACAGAAAGGATCTTGACAGAAAGAATTCAAAAAAGTATAATAGCCTAGGATGCGCAAAAAAACAGGAAAAAGCGGATCTTTTATAATAAGGAAGAAAAGCAGCCACAAGGGTAGGGTAGGACATAACCCGCAAAATACTACAGGAGGTGAAAGGAATGCCTACATTTAATCAGTTAGTAAGAAAAGGAAGACAGACAACTGTTGCAAAATCTACTGCACCAGCATTACAAAAAGGATTCAACTCTTTGAGAAAAAAGAGTATCAACGCTTCTGCACCACAGAAGAGAGGTGTTTGTACAGCTGTAAAAACTGCTACACCTAAGAAACCAAACTCTGCTTTGAGAAAAATCGCCAGAGTTCGTCTGTCAAATGGAATTGAAGTAACAAGTTACATTCCAGGAGAAGGACACAATCTGCAGGAACACAGCGTTGTACTGATTCGTGGCGGAAGAGTAAAAGACTTACCTGGTACCAGATACCATATTATCAGAGGTACACTGGATACGGCAGGTGTTGCCAAGAGAAGACAGGCTCGTTCTAAATATGGAGCAAAGAAACCGAAAGACGCTAAGAAATAATTAATGATCGAAATTTAGAGTCGCAGTATCACAAACAGAACTAACTGTTGTGCCGGAATTCATATTCACCGCAGTGGCTGCAGGTTTATATAGAAGTCCAGGCAGGAACACAGTATTAGAACGACACATGTGAGTACCGATGATTTAATCAGGAAAATAAAAAATTTCCAATTATAATTAAGGAGGGAAGTACCGTGCCACGTAAAGGACATACTCAAAAAAGAGACGTATTAGCAGATCCATTATACAACAATAAAGTGGTTACAAAACTTATCAATAACATTATGTTAGACGGTAAGAAAGGTGTTGCACAAAAAATTGTATATGGAGCATTTGCGAAAATGGAAGCCAAAACAGGCAAACCAGCTATCGAAGTATTTGAAGAAGCAATGAATAATATTATGCCTGTATTGGAAGTAAAAGCAAGACGTATTGGTGGAGCTACTTACCAGGTTCCGATTGAGGTAAGAGCAGAAAGACGTCAGGCATTAGCACTTCGCTGGATTACATTATACTCCCGTAAAAGAGGAGAGAAGACGATGGAAGACAGACTGGCTAATGAATTGATGGATGCCGCAAATAACACAGGAGCATCTGTTAAAAAGAAAGAAGATATGCACAAAATGGCAGAAGCAAACAAAGCATTTGCTCATTACAGATTTTAATCCATTGCTTCACAACTTGAAAGATTGGATTGTCTACACAATTATAGGAGGAAAAAACCTTGGCTGGAAGAGAATATCCATTAGAGAGAACCAGAAATATTGGTATCATGGCTCATATCGATGCTGGTAAGACGACATTGACAGAGCGTATTCTGTATTATACTGGTGTTAACTATAAAATTGGTGATACTCACGAAGGTACCGCAACTATGGACTGGATGGAACAGGAGCAGGAGAGAGGTATCACGATTACTTCAGCCGCTACAACTTGTCACTGGACACATCAGGAGATGGCAAAACCTCAGAAAGGTGCTCTGGAACATCGTATCAATATTATTGATACTCCAGGTCACGTTGACTTTACGGTAGAGGTTGAGCGTTCCTTACGTGTACTGGATGGCGCGGTTGGCGTGTTCTGCGCAAAAGGTGGAGTAGAACCGCAGTCAGAAAATGTATGGCGTCAGGCTGACACTTATAATGTACCTAGAATGGCATTCATCAACAAGATGGATATCTTAGGTGCAAACTTTTATGGTGCAGTAGAACAGATCAGAACGAGATTAGGAAAAAATGCAATCTGTTTGCAGCTCCCAATCGGTAAAGAAGATGAGTTTAAAGGCATTATTGATCTGTTTGAAATGAAAGCATATATCTACAATGATGATAAGGGAGAAGACATCTCCGTTGTAGATGTTCCGGAAGATATGCAGGAAGACGCTGAATTATACCGCACAGAATTAGTAGAAAAAATCTGTGAATTAGACGATGATTTGATGATGAAATATCTGGAAGGGGAAGAACCGACTGTAGAAGAGATGAAAGCAGCTTTAAGAAAAGCGACATGTGAATGTACTGCAATTCCGGTATGCTGCGGTTCTGCATACAGAAATAAAGGTGTTCAGAAACTTCTTGATGCGATTCTTGACTATATGCCAGCTCCAACTGACATCCCATCTATTAAAGGTGTGGATTTAGACGGAAATGAAGTGGAGAGACATTCTTCTGATGAAGAACCATTCTCCGCACTTGCATTTAAGATCATGGCAGATCCATTTGTAGGAAAGCTTGCTTTCTTCCGTGTGTATTCAGGAACAATGAATTCCGGTTCTTATGTACTGAATGCAACAAAAGGTAAAAAAGAACGTGTTGGACGTATCCTTCAGATGCATGCCAACAAACGTCAGGAATTAGATAAAGTTTATTCCGGAGATATCGCAGCAGCTGTCGGATTCAAAGTTACGACAACAGGTGATACTATCTGTGATGAACAGCATCCGGTAATTCTGGAATCCATGGAGTTCCCGGAACCGGTTATTGAACTTGCCATTGAGCCAAAGACAAAGGCAGGACAGGGCAAAATGGGTGAAGCTTTGGCAAAACTTGCTGAAGAAGACCCGACATTCCGTGCTCACACAAATCAGGAGACAGGACAGACGATCATCGCTGGTATGGGAGAACTCCATCTGGAGATTATCGTAGACAGACTTCTGCGTGAGTTTAAAGTAGAAGCAAATGTCGGAGCGCCACAGGTAGCATATAAAGAGACATTTACAAAAGAAGTCAGCGTAGACAGCAAATACGCCAGACAGTCCGGTGGTCGTGGACAGTACGGACATTGTAAAGTTATCTTTACACCGATGGATCCAAACGGAGAGAAAACATTCGAGTTTGAATCAACTGTTGTCGGAGGAGCAATTCCGAAAGAATATATTCCTGCAATTGAAGAAGGTATTGAGGAAGCGGCAAAAGCTGGTATTCTCGGAGGATTCCCGGTACTGGGCGTTCACGCAAACGTATATGACGGTTCTTATCATGAAGTCGATTCTTCAGAGATGGCTTTCCACATCGCAGGTTCTATGGCATTTAAAGATGCAATGAACAAAGGTGGAGCGATTCTGTTAGAGCCAATCATGAAAGTAGAAGTAACGATGCCGGAAGAATATATGGGAGACGTTATCGGTGATATTAACTCTCGCCGCGGACGTATCGAAGGTATGGACGACATCGGAGGAGGTAAGATTGTAAGAGGGTACGTTCCGCTTGCTGAAATGTTCGGATACTCTACAGACTTACGTTCCAAAACTCAGGGACGCGGTAACTATTCTATGTTCTTTGAAAAGTACGAACCGGTTCCAAAAACAATTCAGGAAAAAGTGCTGAATGCAAAAGGGAAATAAATCCCTTTAATTGAGAGAAGAATTTAAAAATAGGCTTGAAAATATCTTTGTTTTGAAATATAATCAAAGATAGCCTATGGAATAAAAAAGAAATGCCTTGACGGGCAATATAGTTGTAAGGAGGATATTCAAAATGGCTAAAGCTAAATTTGAAAGAACAAAACCACATTGTAATATTGGTACAATCGGACACGTTGACCATGGTAAAACTACTTTAACAGCAGCTATCACAAAGACTCTGAACGTAAGATTAGGATTAGGACAGGCTGTTGCTTTCGAAAACATTGATAAAGCTCCAGAAGAAAGAGAACGTGGAATCACAATCTCTACAGCACACGTTGAGTACGAAACAGAGAAAAGACATTATGCACACGTTGACTGCCCAGGTCATGCTGACTATGTAAAGAACATGATCACAGGAGCTGCTCAGATGGATGGTGCTATCTTAGTTGTTGCTGCAACTGACGGTGTTATGGCTCAGACAAAAGAACACGTTCTGTTAGCTCGTCAGGTAGGTGTTCCATACATCGTAGTATTCATGAACAAATGTGATATGGTTGATGATGAAGAACTTCTTGAACTGGTTGAAATGGAAATCCGTGAACTGTTAAATGAATATGAGTTCCCGGGAGATGATATTCCAGTAATACAGGGATCTGCTTTAAAAGCTCTGGAAGATCCGAACAGCGAATGGGGCGACAAGATTCTTGAACTGATGAACGCAGTAGATGATTATATTCCAGATCCACAGCGTGATACAGATAAACCATTCTTAATGCCTGTAGAAGACGTATTCACAATCACAGGACGTGGTACAGTTGCTACCGGTAGAGTAGAGCGTGGTGTTCTGCATCTGAACGATGAAGTTGAAATTTTAGGTGTAAAAGAAGAGAAACGTAAAACAGTTGTAACTGGTATCGAAATGTTCCGTAAATTACTGGATGAGGCTCAGGCTGGTGATAACATCGGTGCTTTGCTTCGTGGTGTTCAGAGAACAGATATCGTTCGTGGACAGGTTCTTGCTAAACCAGGCAGTGTAACATGCCACAGAAAATTTACAGCACAGGTTTACGTATTAACAAAAGATGAAGGTGGACGTCATACTCCATTCTTCAACAACTATCGTCCACAGTTCTACTTCAGAACAACAGACGTAACTGGTGTAATCGAACTGCCAGCTGGTACAGAAATGTGTATGCCAGGAGATAACGTAGAAATGACAATCGAACTGATTCATCCAATCGCTATGGAGCAGGGTCTTACTTTCGCTATCCGTGAAGGCGGACGTACAGTAGGATCAGGACGTGTTGCTTCCGTTATCGAATAATGAGTCTGAAATACAGAAAGAATATATCATATCGATTAAGTATTTCTGACGTTCTTTGAGTTTGGCTCAGAGAATAAAAGATCTAATTTTATAGATTATTTATGTCCAAGCGTAAGATACCCGGAAAACTTAGGTTTTCCGGGTTTTTCTGTGTCGTTTTACTTTTAAAGAAGATCATTTTCTTCTGTAAGAAAAGAAACGGATAAGAGTGTGTTCGAGACCTTCCACACGTAAAACAAAACTAAAGGAGAGATTAAGATGGAAAATAAAAAGACAGTATTTTTGACTTATACTGCAATGATTGCAGCGATTTATGTAGTTCTTACATTTGTCTTTGCACCAATCAGTTTTGGAGAAGTACAGATTCGTATTGCAGAGATGCTTACAGTTCTTCCGATTTTTACTCCGGCGGCAATTCCAGGGCTGTTTGTGGGTTGCCTGATAGGAAATATCATGGGTGGCGCTGTTGTGCCCGATATGATATTTGGAAGTCTGGCAACCTTAATTGGGGCATTGGGAACGTATCAGTTGAGAAAAACAAAAACTTTGATCGCTGTGATCCCTCCGATTGCGGCAAATATCTGTGTGGTTCCTTTTGTACTGCGGTATGCGTACGGAATTTTACTGCCAATTCCGTTTTTGATGGTGACAGTAGGAATCGGAGAAGTGATTTCGTGTGCAGTTTTGGGAACTGTTTTAAGTTCTGTCTTAAAAAGATATAAAAATAGAATTTTTGCACAATATGATATAAAAAGATCAGGAAAAATAGGATAAAGAATAGAGACTGAATGCGTAACTTACGTTTTTCAGTCTCATATTTTAATAATTGGGATAGATATTTTTAGATGATTTCTCTTCTTGCGAAAACTCTTTTTGGATCGTTTTGGAAAATGATTTTCGGTATTCTTTAGGAGGCATATGTACTACGTTTTTAAAAAGCTTGGTAAAATAAGCAGTATTTTCATATGCGCATCGCATAGAAATTTCTGAGATGCTCATATTAGTTTTTAAAAGCAGATTTTTCGCACAGTTAATACGGACTTGTATGATATAATCAGAGAGTGACATGCCTGTTTGAGCTTTAAAAGTATGAGAGAGATAGTCAGGATGGAGATAAACATGGGATGCTAGTGTGGTCCGATTCAGGTCTTTCTCAGGATTTTTCAAGATGTATTGCTGAATTTTTTTGATAAAATCTTGGGTGCGTGTATTTTCAAGCCGAATATTTCCAGACTGCGAAAAGTCATCCATACCGTTTTGGTGATTTTCCTGTTTCCAATACTCGGCATATTGTTCATTCTGTTTATTTTCTTGCTGCTTTTTTAAGGAATCAATCGCTAATGAGAGAGCTTTTTCCAAATCTTCTTTTTGGATTGGTTTTAAAAGATATTCTCTTACCTGGAGCATTAAAGCCTGCTGTGCATATTCAAATTTGGCATGACAGCTTAAAAGAATCGGAACAATATCAAGGTTTTTTGATCTGACCCATTCGATTAGTTGAAGTCCGCTTCCACCGGGCATTTCAATATCGGTTAATAAAATAGAAACGCTATGGTGCGCCAGAATATCAATGGCCTGATTCATACGATAGGCATGATAAACTTCAACAATGCCAAATTTTTTGCGGTCAATCATTTGCTCTATCACAGTCACTTCGAGCAACTCATCGTCGACAATCAACAGATTCATCCGTCGTCCCCCAATGTTAAGATATGATCGAATATGGATACACATAATCGATAACTGATACTTTTTTGAGAGTGTTTACTTTATAAAAAATGAAAGAGTATAAACAGAACGTATAAACACTGCTATTTACTATTTTACAAAAATGTGGAGGAAAGTCAAGAAAATTTCCTTTCAGGAAATTTTAAGAAAAAAGGGCACTGATTGAATTTCAATCAGTGCCCAAATCATATTAGTTATGTGATTTAATTATTTGCTTTTTCAGCCGTTAAGATATCTTTTGCAGACTGTGCTTCAGCTACTAATTCTGCATCATCGCTGTTTTCGATGATTCTGTCCAGAGTAGTTTCGAACACTTCACTGTATTTGATTACGTTAAGCATTGCCATTGCAGATCTTTGCAGATCGCCAAGTCTCATGATATCGCCGTCTTCCAGTGCAGTTAATACGTTTTCAACGTTATTTCCAGGCATTTCACAGTCATTTCCAGCATAATTGAGCAGCGCCTGTACACTCAAATCTGCATATTTTCCGTATACAGTACCAACAGAATACCAGTCAGTCATAACGAATCCCTCGAATCCCCATTCATTTCTGAGAATTTCTGTCAGCAGGTTATAGTTTTCAAATGTAGAATAACCATTTACCATGTTGTAAGAAGACATAATGTAATCAGGCTGCGATTCTTTTACCGCAATTTCAAATCCTTTTAAGTAGATTTCTCTTGCAGCTCTCTCAGAGAGAACAGAGTTGCTTCCCATACGGGTATTTTCCTGACTGTTGAATGCGAAGTGTTTTAATGTAACGCCAACGCCGGAGTCGGAGCCATCTTCATTAGTCTCTACGCCCTTTGTCTCAGCAGCAGCAGTCAGACCTGTTAACAACGGATCTTCTGAATAATATTCAAAGTTACGTCCGCAAAGAGGATTTCTGTGAATATTCATACCTGGAGCAAGCCATGAGGTTACGCCATATTCTTTCATTTCTACTGCAACAGCACGTCCGACTGTCTCGACAACTTCCGGATCCCATGTCTGAGCAAGAAGAGTTCCGATCGGCATTGCTGTACAGTACTGATAATATGTTTCGCCTGTTGTCGTATAAAGGGTTGTTCCTTTTTCTACTTCTGCATTGTAGGCAGCTTCATCTGCAAATTCAATTTCGGTATAGACCATACCAGACCAGCTGTATTCGCCGGTATAATATGTCTGTTCCGGATCATAAGCAGCACCAGAAGCAACCATGTCATATTTGATATAGCTGTTTGTGATACGGATACCAGCAGGTCCGTCGGACATAACGATATTTGGAATATATCTGGAATTGTACAGATTACTTGTAGTTTCTCCTGCTGCACCGTATACGGAATCTGCCTGAGAACCGATAACGGCTGTCTCTACTTCATTACCGCTGGTCAGTCCGTCATAAGTACCGCCTTCTACCAAGTCAGCAAGTTCTACGTTTGACATGTCAGCAACGAGCTGTTCCATCGTGATGGTACCGTTTACGATATCAATCAATGTAGGATTTTCAACAGCTTCTACTGTCTCAAATTTTTCAGTATCAGTATCTGTCTTTCCAGATGCATATACTGCGGAATCTTTTGAGTCATCGGAGCTTACATAAGTAGTAATGACACCATTTTGATATTCATGTGTTTCCGGTTCCGGGAAATCTGCAGCCGCAAGAGAAAGAGCAGCAGATTCAGCGCTCAGACCGTCAGCGGAAGGAGTAATTCCCGTGCCGTATCCTTCAGAAGTTTCATCTAAGATTTCAACTGCGACTGGTTCATAGGTAGGAGTGCGAACTTCAGACGTCTCACCCTCTTCATTGGTAACTTCTTCTACCTCATTATTCAAAACATAGCCGCTTTCTGCATCATATTCACCTGTCTGCAGAGCCTCTTTTGTCAGTCCTAACTGGTTTTCACACTGTTCTGTAATTACGTTTTCATCTAATGTGATGGTAGCTGCCTCTACGGTATTTCTGGAGTTGTTGCCTACACGGATAATATAATCGCCGCTTTCCAAAACGTATGCATCAGTAGATTCATCATAGCTTGACATATCTTTTGTATCAAATGTAATAGTTACTGTTTCCGTTGCACCTGCTGCCACTTCAACTTTCTGGTATGCAGCAAGTTCCTGATATGGTTTGTCAAGATTTCCTGCCGGAGCAGAGAAGTAAACTTCTACCACTTCTTTTCCATCTACAGAGCCTGTATTTGTAACATTTGCGGTAACGGTTACTGTGTCGGCATCTGCGGTTACATCTTGGACATCAATAGAGAATGTAGTGTAAGACATTCCGTAACCAAATGGATAAGCAACGTCTTTTCCGAAGGTATCGAAGTAACGATATCCTACATAGATATCTTCTGTGTAGAATTCTTCGTATGTATCATCATCCAAATAAGAGAAAGTTTCACTGGAAGGATAATCTTCAAAGTTGATTGCCCAGGTATCTGTCAGTTTTCCGGATGGATTTACAGAACCGTTTAAAATTTCTACGATGGCTCTTCCGCCGTTCTGACCAGCCTGTGACATTAATACAAGAGAATCAAGACCTTCAATTTTTGCTCTGTTTAATTCATCATCTTCTCCATATCCGCCTTTACCGGTGAAGAAGTTGGTGTCGATGATTCCGCCTACGTTCAGGACAACGACAACTTTATCAAATTTTTGTCCTAACATCTTTAAGTTTGCGGCTTCTTCATCTGTCAGATAGTAATCTCCCTTTTCGAGGGAACGGTCAGAACCTTCTCCTGAGTTACGTGCTAAAACGTAGATAGCAGTATCTGTCTGTTCGGCAGCAGCATCTACATCTTCTTCAGCATAGGCGGATTCCAGATGAACATAACCGCCCCAGCCGCTGTTCTGCTGATATTCAGCATATTTTGTTTCATAGTCAGCTTCCTGAGCTTCCAGAAAACTGGTGTTTACGATATCGTATCCAGCTTCTTCAAACCCCTGCCATACATCGATATTCGCTCCGTCTTTTAAGTAAACATCTCCGGATCCTGTTCCGCCTTTAATCGTTGCATAAGTGCCGGCACCAAAAAGAGCTACTTTTGTTCCTTCTTCGCTGGAAATCGGAAGAACACCATCATTGTTTTCAAGAAGAACCATACCTTCTGTAGCGGCTGCCTGAGAAATAGCTCCGTTTGTAGCTTCTCTTTCTGCGCTTGCATTCGGATCAGTAGAAGCAGCAGCAAAAGCCGGAACAGCACTTGATACGGTCATACTTGCTACTAAAGAGAGAGCAAGCATTGCTTTTACGATTTTGTTTTTCATAAAAAATCCTCCTATTGATTGAGTCGATGAGTTTTGATGACAGGATCATTCGATAGTACAAAAACAAAAAATAAAAAATGCAGATGTAAAATACCGAATCATGCTGTCTCATAGCTCACCGCTAATGATAGATATTATACAGAAAATAATAATAAAAAAATATAATTATTCTGCGATAAAATTGTACAATTATGCTTTTTTTAAAGAGAAAAAAAGAAAAATATTGTAGTTATTGACGAAAAATATTTTGGAATAAAAAATATTATAGTATTTTTTGAAAATGATCTGTTAGATATAAGGATGGTTTTTGGAATATTTCATATATTTTAAAACGGATCATTCTTCCATAGGTATTCCGATTTACAGGAACCTTCGCGATGTGTGTCTTTGGGGGCGTGCTGTTTGGAATCGGGGCAATATCAGGAGGATCAGACTATGTCAAAGCGACAGACTTAAACCGCATGGATGGAAGTCAGGACACAGAGAGAATGAAAGTTCTTCAAAAAACAGAACTGGAAGATCTCAATGGAATCGAGATAGATTTAGAGAGCAGCGATCTAAGGATTGAACTTTCGCAGGACGATCATTATTATCTGTCATACCAGATCAGTACGGAGAAAGAAGTGACATATGAGGTGGCAGATGGAATTGTTCATTTTTCAGAACAATCAAAAGACAAATTTCATTTTATTCAGATTGATATCAGTTTTTTAAGTGCTTTGTTTGGAGATGGAGACATGGAACAGTATGAGGAATATGTGGTTCTTTCCGTACCTGAGGAGAAAGCGATGGAAAGCTGCCATATTACTTTAGATGACGGCGATATGGAAGCAGAAGGATTAAACAGCAAAGACATCAACACTGTGTTAGAAAGCGGTGATTTAAAAATCAACAATGCTTCTTTGGAAGGCGGAAGGATTGTTCTGAAAGATGGAAATATGCAGGCGGATCATACGAATGCTTCTAAGACAGATTTGGAATTATCATACGGCGATCTGACAATGGGAACATCGCAGTGGACAGAGGGAAGAATCTGTCTGGAAGATGGAGATTTCAATATGGATGAAGTTACTGTTTCTCAGACTGAGATAGAGTTAAGATTTGGCAATATAACAATCAATGATTCAGAGTGGGAAAGCAGCGCAGCCATTTTAGAGGATGGAGATATGGAAACAAAGGGGGTACAATTTTTAGGCGAAAACTCTGTAAAGAGTGACAGCGGCGATGTGACTTTGGGAATTACCAGGGAATGTATCGAGACATTAAGTCTAAGATGCGATACAGACAGCGGAACGATTGACTTGGGAACAGAATTATCTGGTCAGATCATAAAAAGCGGAGAAGATGATACCTCCCATTATCAAAGAATTTTCGAAAATGCAGATCAGACACTGACTGTACAGTGTATGGACGGAGACATTACGATTCCGTAAAAGAAGCAGAAAAAACGAGAAAAAAGCTCCTCAGAAAAAGGTTTTCCTAGATAGGGAAATTACCCGAATTCTGAGGCGCTTTTTTTGCGAAAAGTTTCTAAATCATCAAAAGAAAAATTTTTATACGATAGAAAATTTAAAATAGAGGAAGACATGGTAGCTTCTTGATATGACAGGAACAGAGCAGAAAACTAAGATGTGACGGATTGAAATTTTTAAAAGAGAATGATATGCTTTTTGATATAGAATTTTCAGACAATGCGTGTGTCACGATAATCTTGCATCCGCTCAAGACGGTATGTCTGAGAACAGGATAAAAGAAAAAACGAAGAATGAAAAGGGAGAGAAGAATGGCTCAATTTCATGAAGTAATAAAAAAGTTTAATAAAATACGTGTCTATCTTCAAGATTTTCTTGTCTATGGATATAAAAAAAGATCCCAGTTCCAAAAGAAAAGCGGACGTACGTATGACGATGAGAAACGAAGAATCTGCAGCTATCTGGGAGAATACGTGAAAGAATCATACGAAAAGGAAGGAAAAAAGATTTTTATTTCTATGGATACTTCACTTTTAGATACGAATCCTCTCTATCGGTGTTATGAGACCAAAAGTTTTACGGCAAATGATATCCAGCTCCATTTTTATCTGATGGATCTTTTGCAAAATAAAGAACAGATGGATTTAAATGAACTGAGTAATGAGATGACGGATCAGTATGAGGCAGAAATTGATGTTCAGCTGGTCAGCAGAAAATTAAGAGAATATGGCGAGATGGGTGTTTTTTTGAGAGAAAAGAAAAAAAATAAATTGTTTTATTCTCTTGCAGAAGACATTTTTGAAGAATTTCGGATAGATTACGGAGAAAAAGAACAAGAAAATCTAAAAAGAGAAAAAGCGCCAGAAAGTTTAGAGCTAAAAAAAAGAGAACAGTTAGAATTATTTTTAGGATTTTACGGGATGGAAGCTCCGCTTGCTCTTGTAGGACACTATATTCAAAACTCTCTTCATATGAATAACAGATGGTTTTGCTTTGAAAATTATTTTATCGGATGGACGCTGGAAGATGAGATACTGCTGCATGTGACGGAAGCAATTCAAGAAAAAATGTGGATGGAAATTAAGACCTTAGAAAACCCCGAGGGGAGGGTTTCTATTTATCATGCGCTTCCTTTTTTTATTATGGTCAGTGTGCAAAATGGAAAAAGGTATATTGCGGCATACCACCGAGAAAGAAATCAATATACTGCACTGAGGATGGACTATATCGACAAAGTGAGAATGGCGGAGAAATGTCCGGAAAAGGAATACAAGGAAAGAAAACAGACTGCTTTGGATATCAGAAAACATATTTGGGGAGTTTCTTGGAAGACGATGAAAAATAGAGAGCTTTCCAAACTCCGCTTTCAGATTGATTGTCAACCATGGCAGCAAGAAGAGATATTTCTGAATATGAAAGCGGAGGCAAGAAGAGGAAAAGTCAGAAAAATAGGACACAATCGGGTAGAATTTTTTATAGAAGTTTACGATGTGATGGAACTGATGCCTTGGATAAGGACATTTTTGGGAAAAATCTGTGAGATAGAGTGCAGTGATGAAAATTTTACAAGAAGATTTTTTGAGGATTTTCAAAAGATGAGAGAGTGCTATGGGGTAGGAAATGAGAAAATAAAAAATAAGACCGAAAGTACAGACAAATTGTAAAACAAAGGAAAAGAGGTAGAAATGGATGGAAATTTTCCACGAATTGTATGGACGATATTATCAAAATATGACCAGAATTTTAGTTGCCACCCCCTGCACGAGAGAAGTGATCGAACAAACAATAAAAGAACAGGGATTTGAAGAGAGTATGCTGTTTTTGCTGCCTGAAATTACGGATAAAGCACAGTGGAATTTACTGGAAAGAGAAGGAGAAATTTGGTATTCGAAATTACTATATGAACCGTATACACCTACGACAACTTTAGAACGGAGATGGCTAAAAACACAGTTAAAAGATGAGAGAACAAAATTTCTGCTCTCAGAAGAACTGAGAACAAAATTTCTGGAAAGTTTAAAAGAAGAGACAGAATTATACAGTAAGGAAAATTTTGATTATTTTGACAGAGACGTTTTATCAGATCCGTATCAGAGCGAGACTTATCAGAAAATAATGAGAACGGTACTTACCGGGTTGTATCGAAGAGCAGAACTTTTACTGACTTACTGTGAGGAAAACAGTACAGTTCAAAATCTGGAAGATGGAAGAAAAAAAGGAAAAACAAAAAGATATCTGCCGCTTAAAATGGTGTATTCCATGAAAAAGGACAGATTTTTTTTGTATGTACTCAGCAAAGAACCAAAAAAGCATCCGGAGATTTCAATTTTAAAAATGAGATTTGTAACAGAGGCAAAAATTCTTCCAGATTTTCAAATCTTAGATTGCAGTACAGAAAAAGATTTAAAAAGGAACATCCATTCTAAATATGCCCTGATTCGAATTCATGATGAAAGAGGAGCATTGGAACGGTTTATGATTCAGATGACTGATTTTGAGAAAGAAACGAGAGAAGAGGGAGAAAACATGGTAATGGTGAAAGTATATTACAGACAGGAACAGACACAGGAACTGATTCGGCGTTTTCTCTCTATGGGACCAATGTTAGAAGTAGTAGAACCAGGAGAAATTCGTATGAAAATCATAGAAAAAATAGAAGAACAAGTTCGCAGATTTTTTTAAAAGACGAAAGAATGGATTTATGGTAAGATAAAACCACGATAAAGCAAAGGGAAGACGACAGACAGACCGGAGGGAGAAGAGTCTTTGAGAATCTTGAAAGTATGCAGATTCAGAAGGGAGGAAGCACGATGAAGATAAAGGAGTTATTAAAAGAAGAATGGATCAAAACAGAAACTCTAAATGGATGTGCAGCGTACCGTACAACATTAGACGCATGTCTGAATTTATTTTCTCGTGCCGGAGGTATGCGCAGCGCAGAAAGTTTTTATCTATATAAAAAACGTTTTTTGCCTGCTTATATAGAAAATTCTGATCTTGCCATGAAGCTGCTTTTTTATATCCGTGATATTTGGATGGGAATGGGAGAGAGGGAAATCTTTCGAAAAATTGTAGAAAGACTTGCGAACGATTATCCCGATTCTGTCAGAAAGAATATCGAATATTTTGGAACATACGGAAGGTTTGACGATCTTTTTGTTTTGCTTGGCACAAAATGTGAGAAGGATATGATAAGCTACATTTCCAGACAGCTAAAAAAAGATGAAAAAAATATGGAATCAGGAAACAATACTAAAATTTCTCTTTTGGCAAAATGGATGCCTTCTGTCAATACTTCAGGAAAAAGGACTGCTGCACTGGGAAAAGAGATAGCAAAGAAATTAGGAATGTCAGAAAAAGAGTACCGCAAACGTTTATCGGCATTGCGCCGGAAAATTGGACTGATTGAGATAGACTTAAGTCAGAAAAAAGAGACGGTATCTTATGAAAAAATACCGGCAAAAGCAATGCTGAAGTATCATAAGGCATTGGCAAAAAAGGAGATGTTTTTGGAGTACTTAAGAAAAGTTGATGCGGGGATTTCTAAAATGAATACGCTTCCTCTGTTTCCATATGAGATTACCCGTCCTTTAATGAAAAACGAAACAAGATTATTTCGACGGAACACAGAGCAAAAAACTGTGCCGGAAATCACCAGAAGTTTTTTAAACACGATGTGGAACGCAAAAAATGAGAATCTCGGAACGGAAAACACACTTGTAGTTGCAGACGGATCAGCTTCTATGTATTGGGTGGAAAGAGAGCATGTGACACCAGCTCTGATTGCACAGACGATGGCTTTATTCTACGCAGAACGCAATCATGGCGGATTCCATAACTGTTTTATTACATTTTCAATGCGACCGCAGCTGATTGAAATTAAAGGAAAGGATCTGCAGCAGAAACTACAGTATATACAATCTTTTGGAGAAGCGGCAAATACAGACATTTTAGCAGTTTTTCGGCTGATATTGAAAACAGCGCAGGAGAACGGACTGAGCCAAGAAGAAATGCCGTCTGCCTTATATCTTATCTCAGATATGGAATTTGACCAATGTGCACAAAATGCCGGAAAGACAGCATTTGAAACGGCAAAAGAAGAATATGAACGCGCAGGATATCATCTTCCGGTTGTTGTGTTTCATAATGTGAACTCTTTTCAGAGTCAGTTTCCAGTGAAAAAAGATACGAAAGGGACAGCAATGACGAGCGGAAGCTCTAGCGCAGTATTTCGTCAAAAGGCAGATAAAGAGACAACGCCGTATGATTTTATGCTCAGAGTGTTGATGTCTAAACGATATCGCCCGATCTGTGCATGAGAACATTTGATGGGAAGAAAAAGAAATCAGTAATCAGTAAAAGATGATAAAAAAAGACGACACATACAGCAAAAAAACAATATTTTTTTAGGAGATTATTACGCTGATGAATCCTGTGCGATCCCTTAGAGGGTATCATACAAAAGAAGTGTCGCGTAAAAAAAGGCTTTTGTATGATGACTATACAGCAATACTTTTAGAGAGCAAAACAGCCGAAACAACGGTAAGGAAGACACACGGATGTGTCAAATGAATATCTAAAAGCAGTTACGGAGAATGGATCGTATATCCGGCTGGAAAGACATTTGAACGAAAATTCAGATGTCTTTTTTTCGTTTAAAGGAAAGTCCTGCGATCTTTTAGAAATCTCGCAATGACGCCGGCGGGAGAGGAATAGCTGTACTGCATTGGAAAAAAATGGTCCATTGCATCGAGAAAAATATCCCCCGGGGTGGCTTGTGATAAAAATAACAGTATGATATGATCTAACTAATTTTAAAAACTTGTTTTTCATTCTGAGAATGAAGAGAGGAGCTTGAACCGTTGAAAAGCAGACAGATGGTCAGGCAGGATACCGTATATCATAAAGAGAACTATGAAAAAGAAAGGACAAGATATGATGGAAAGACATAAAACAGGTGAGCTGGAAGAAAAAATGGATCAGTACTGGGCAAAACGTTCCAAAAGTTACAGCGAGCAGAACTTGGCACAACTGGAAAAACCACAGAGAGAAATATGGAAAAATCTGATTTTAGATCATGCACCAAAAAAGAAATGTCTGAATATTTTAGATGTTGGAACTGGTCCAGGCTTTTTTGCAATTTTGCTTGCCATGGCAGGACATCGTGTGACTGCAGTAGACAGAAATGAAAACATGTTAAAAGAAGCGAGGAAGAATGCAAAGACTTATGGTGTCAAGATAGAATTTATTCAGGTGGAAGGCGAACTGCCGTTTGAAGATCAAACGTTTGACCTGATTGTCTCAAGAGATGTGACATGGACTTTGACCGATCCCGAAAATACAATGCTGCACTGGATGAGCAAGGTCAAAGAAGGAGGATGTCTGCAATATTTTGACGCAAACTGGAATAGTTATCTGCTGAGTGAAGAAAGTAAAAAAGAGCACGAAATATACCAGGAATATGTAAAAAAACAGAAAGGATTTTATTACAGCAAGGCAAAGGAGCTAGATCCGATTGCCGAGAATCTGCCGATGACATATCGGGACAGACCGGCTTGGGATGCTGCATTTTGGCTGAAACACAATTATGCGTATGTCTGCACGATCTGTCATCTGAATTCTCAGATTTATACGGAAGTAGAACAGATGCAGTACAGACAGAAACCAGAATTTTTAATGATTATAGAAAACCGCATCCGAGGTGAAGAATGAGAGGCGTACAAGTCCTAAAGAGGATAAGTGAAAGCCTGATCCAGACGATCATCCTTTTAATAGGGGTAACCCTGATTACATTTTTCATTCTCTATCTCTCCCCAGGAAATCCGGCTGAAAAGTGGTTGAGCGGAGGAGACGGACACGCCGGAATAGTCTCAGAAGAGGCAATTCGCGAGCAGGAAATCAAAATGGGACTGGACCGTCCATTTCTGATTCAGTATAAAGACTGGCTGCTTAGAGTATTTCAGGGAGATTTGGGGGAATCTATGATAACCGGAAAACCGGTATTAGATGAGCTGATGGAAAAAGCAGTTCCTACCATCGAATTAACGGCAGTATCCTTATTTTTTACAATTCTTATATCAATTCCACTTGGAATTTACTGTGCAGTGTATAAAGACGGCTGGCTTGACAATGGTGTCCGGTTCTTTTCCTTTCTGGGCATTTCTCTGCCGTCTTTTTTGATTTCCCTGCTGCTTTTGTGGTTTTTCTGTCTGAAACTCGGATGGTTTCCGGTCATTGCCACGAGAGACTGGAAAGGAATGGTTTTGCCTGTGACGGTGTTTGTGATTCAGTGCTCTTCTAAATTTACAAGACAGGTACGCGCCGTTGTCATAGAACAGCTTGGAAAAGAATACGTAAAAGGGGCGATAGCAAGAGGAGTAAAAAAGAGAACGATATTATTTTCGCATGTATTGAAAAATTGCATGATTCCAATTTTAAGCTGGTGCGGGATCTATCTGGGGATGATGCTTGGAGGAGCGGCTGTGATAGAAAATATTTTTTCGTGGAATGGATTAGGCAAAATGGCTGTAGATGCCGTCACATCGTTGGACTATTATCTGATTCAGGGATTTATTCTTTGGATTGCTGTAATGTTTTTGGCAATTAATTTTATCATTGATCTTTTGTCAGCGTTTCTAGATCCCAGAATCAGAAAAAACTAGGAGGAAATGATGAAGAAAAGTCATAAAAAGAAGATTCCAAAATCATTTTTGATCTTGTGTATCCTGATTGTTCTGCTTTTGGGAACGGCAATTTTTGCCCCCCTTCTTGCCCCACATGATCCAAACAAAACGGAATTGAGTCTTTCACTGCTAAAACCTTGCAAAGAATATCCTCTTGGATGTGATGCGATGGGGCGGTGTATGCTGTCAAGAATTCTCTATGGTGCGAGAGTTTCGATTTTTTCCAGCCTTGCGATTGTTTTTATTGTTTCTTTTATCGGAACTTTAATTGGTGTTTTTTCCGGATATTTTGGCGGGATTACGGATAAAATTTTGAGTAAATGTATCAGCATTATGCAGGCTTTTCCGAAAATGATTCTTGCGATTGCGATTGCAGGAGTGATGGGAATTGGAATTGAAAATACAATTTTTGCACTTTGTATCGTAGAATGGGCAGAATATGCAAGATTGAGCCGGAGTCTTACTATGGGAATTCGAAATCAGACTTTTATTAAAGCCGCAAGAGTTTGCGGAGAATCTCATTTTTCTATTATCATACGTCAGATAATACCGAATGTAATTCCTACCTTAATTGTGAATGCCAGCCTTGGAATTGCATCGATGATTATGGAGGTGGCTGCGCTGTCTTATCTCGGACTGGGAGTCAGATCTCCTATGGCAGAGTGGGGAGCAATGATGAATGCGGGAAGAAATTATCTTCAGACAGATACACGTCTTGTAATCATACCGGGGGCTGCAATTTTTCTGACGGCGGTCATCTTTAATTTATTTGGAGATAAATTGAGAGACGTGTTAGATGGAAGAGTATGACTTTTCGTATCAGATGATCAGAGGAAGAAAAAAATATATGAAGTGATAGAATATAAAAAAAGTATGCAAAGAGAAAGGAAAAGATATGAAGAGATGGAAAAAGAGCGCCGCGCTTGTGATAACGGCAATGATGATGACAGGATGCGGCGGCGATCAGGCAGAAACAGATACGCAGACGCAAGAGAGCACAAAGACAGAGACAGCAAATTTACAAGATATCCAGACACAGGCAGATGCGCTGAGAGATACGGCTGTTTTTGCAGATACTCAGGCGCCGACAAGTCTGGATCTGACACAGAGCTGGAACAGCTGGTACACCTCTCGCTATGGAATTACAGAAACGTTGTATAAACTTGATAACAATCTGGAGGCACAGCCGTTTTTGGCTGAGTCGTGTGAACAGGTAGACGATACGACATGGAAAATTACGATAAAAGAAGGAATCACTTTTCAAAATGGGAATCCTTTGACAGCAGAGGCAGTCAAGGGGTGCTGGGAGAGAACAATGGAGAAAAATGCCAGATTTAATGAGTTGCTTTTCATTGATTCCATGTCAGCAGACGGTCAGGTTTTAACAGTAAAGACAACAAAACCGGTGACAACTTTTATCTCTGCACTGACGGAACCTTTAACGGGAATTATTGATGTGACAGCTCAGGAAGATCCGGAAACCCACCCGATCGGAACCGGTCCGTTTTGTGCAGTCAGCTATGAAGTCAAATCAAAGTGTGAAGTAGAGCGGTATGAAGACTACTGGGGAGGCACTCCGAAACTAAAACATGTGACATTTCAGGTGATCAGTGATCCGAGTGCAATGGCAATGGCACAACAGTCCGGTGAAATCGATCTGTCAGTTTCGATTCCTTCTACGAGCCTGGCATTATTTGAAGATACGTCAAAATATGTCATTGACGGTGTCGCAGGATCAAGAGGACAGGTAATTTACTTGAATTTTGAAAATGAATTTTTACAAGATGAGGTGATTCGCAAAGCGATCAATAAGAGTATTGATAAAGAGAACTATGCAGAGATTTTAAATCATAATGCTTCTGTTTCTACGACAGGACTGTATCCGGATTTTATGGAATTTGGAGGTGCCCAAAGTGAGGAATATGATCTGGAAGGGGCAAAACAACTTTTGGAAGATGCCGGTTATACAGACAGCGATGGAGATGGAATTGCAGAAAAAGATGGGAAAAATATTGAACTGACAATTAATACGTACAGTACAAAGGCAGAACTGGTTCCTTACTGCGAAGAACTTGCATCTAAACTAGGAGAGATTGGCATTTCTTTAGAAGTGGATACAACAGATTACGACACGCTGGTAGAATATGAAAGAACCGGAGAGTTTGATATGATGATGATCAGTACGACTATGTGTCCGACAGGAAATGCACAGTATTTTGCAGACCTTGCTTTTCGAACAGACGGAAGTATGAACTATGGACATTATTCTAATCCGGAAGTTGACTCGTTAATTGATGAACTGGATCAGGAATTTGATGTGGAAAGACAGGCAGAGATTGCAAAAGAAATTCAGCAAAAAGTAGTAGATGATACAGGATATATTGTGGTAGGTCACAGTAAATTTATTATTGTATACAGTACTCAAGTAAAAGGATTTCAGACAAATCCTTCTGAATATTATCTGCTGGATGCAAATGTATGGATAGAAGAATAAAGGTGAGAAAACGTGCTTCTTTCAGTGAAAAATTTAAATGTATCGTATGGTGATATCCTTGTTGTAAGAGATGTAAGCCTTGAGGTAGAGGAAGGGGAAGTCGTCGGAATCGTGGGAGAGAGCGGATGCGGAAAAAGCACAATGCTGCATGCCTTGATGCAGTTAGATCCGAATATTTCCGCTAAGAGTGAAACGTATCTTTTTGACGGAGAAGATCTGGATCATTTTGGAGAAGAAGACTGGAGGAGACTGCGAGGAAAGAAAATGGCAATGATCTTCCAAAATGCAGAAATGGCAATGGATCCAATGAAAAAAATTGCCCACCAGTTTTATGAAACAGTACGTATGCATGAGAAAAAAAGAAAAAAAATACAGTGCCTTAAATGTGCGGAAGAATGGATGAAAAAATTAAATTTATCAGACACAAAAAGGATTTTAAATTCTTATCCGTATGAGCTAAGCGGAGGAATGTGTCAAAGAATTGCGATAGCAGTGGCTATGATGAATGATCCAAAGCTGATTCTGGCAGATGAACCTACCAGTGCGCTTGATGTGACGTCTCAGGCAGAAGCAGTCAAGACGATGATACAGTTAAAACAGCAATATCATACCTCGATGATTCTGGTGACTCATAATATGGGAGTAGTGGCGCAGCTTGCCGATAAAGTAGGGGTAATGTATGGAGGTGAGATGGTTGAATGGGGAACGACAGCAGAGATTTTAAAGACACCGGCTCATCCTTATACCAGGGCACTTTTAGACGCTATTCCAAAGATGGATGGAACGATCTCAGAAGGAATCGCAGGGAAACCTCCGGAATATGGAAAGGAAAGAAAGGGATGTGTATTTGCACCCAGATGTATGTATAAAAAAGAAGAGTGCGAAAGCGGAAAAATAAATTGTTATGAGAGATCAAAGACACACTGGGTCAGATGCAAAGCATCATAAAACAAGAGAAAAGGATGAAAAAGAATGCCTAAAAAAATACCTCTGCTGACAGTAAATCATTTGCAGAAAACGTTTCGGGAAGGAAAAAAAGAAAGAAGAGCAGTCGACGATATCAGTTTTTCGATCGAAGAAGGAGAATGTCTGGGATTAATCGGAGAGAGCGGATGTGGAAAAAGCACGACAGTCAACATGATTGCAAGGCTGTTAAAAGAAGATGCAGGAGAGATTTACTTTAATGGCAAAAAGATGACACAGGGACATAGATTAAGACCGGTCGGAAGAGAACTTCAGATGGTGTTTCAAAATCCGAAAGATTCGTTTAATCCCCGTTATACTTTACTGGAAGGCGTGATGGAAGGGGCACGTCATTATAGGATCTATGAGAAAAAAGAGTTAAAAGCTGCTGCCAAGAAGATGATCGGCTATGTAGGACTTAAAGAGTCCCTTTTGGATATGCCTGTTCGAAGCTTAAGCGGAGGAGAATGTCAAAGAGCAGCGATAGCAAGAGCACTTCTGTGCAGTCCGAAGCTGATGATCTGTGATGAAGCAACGAGTGCTTTGGATGTTTCGGTACAGGCACAGATCATCCATCTGATGAGAAGATTAAAAAAAGAAAAACAAATGACATTTTTATTTATTTCTCATGACTTGGCACTCTCCGCTACGATTTGTGACAAAATTGCTGTTATGAAAAAAGGAAAAATTGTAGAATGCGGATCCGCAGAAGAAGTTTTGCACCACCCCCGGGATCCTTACACTCAATTACTGCTAAAAAGTGTTCTGTATGCAGAAGTTAATTCAATAACTGATCGCTCAGTTTTATAATAGCGTCTGCATACCGCGCTTTTCTTTTTTTCAGAATATACTGATAGAGTGGATAAGTGGCGGCAATCATACCGATTCCTAAAAGTCCCACGATAATTCCGGGAATCATCTGATGATAGGCCATAGCAAGACTCATCCCTGTCCCCATCACTAAGACAGCAATAATGCCAAAAGAGATACCTATGGTCGCAGCATAATTCTTGACTTTTTTATCAAGAGCTTTTAAGTCTTTTAAGGCATCTTTTTGATCGGAGCTTGTGATATATTGACTTCTAATTTTTTCCACTTCTTTTCGCACCCGTTCACTCTCAGATGCGGAATAAGTATAACTATATTTTTTTGATGTTTTTGTTTCTTGCATTTATATCATGCCTCTTTTCTATTTTTAAATCGTTTCAATCTATTGATTTACATTTCCTTTTTTTATTTTTACTGTGAAAGTAGTACCGATTCCTAATTTACTTTCCAGAGAAATATCTGCTTTTACAATATCAATCACTCGTTTTACCATGGCAAGTCCCAGACCGTTTCCTTCTTTTGCATGGGAGGTATCACCTTGATAAAATTTATCAAAAATATGTTTTCCAGTCGTTTCATCCATTCCACATCCTGTGTCAGAGACAGAAACGATTACACTGTCAGTTTCTTTTTTTAATACTACAGTAACTTTTCCTTTTGGTTCTGTAAATTTGATGGCATTGGAAATCAGATTGCTCCAGACAATCTCCATAAGGTCTCTGTCACATAAAATCTCAGCGTCTTCAATCTCAGCGCAGATATCTAAATCCTTTTGGCTCCATACGTCCTCAAATTTGAGCAACGTACATCTTAATTGTTCGCCTACATTGTAAACTTCCTGTTTTGGATAGATCTCCTGATTTTCCAACTTATTTAATTTTAAAATATTAACTACAAGATGCGAAAGTCTTCTGGCAGCATCTGCAATCGTTTTAGCATATTCTTCCTGCTCTTTTGAAGAAAGATTTTTACTTTGGAGCATGGTGGCATAATTTTGAATAATCGCAAGCGGAGTCTTGATCTCATGGGAGACATTGGATACGAAATCTGTCTTTAGTGTTTCAACTTCTGACAATTCTTTTGCCATCTGATTAATTCCGTCGATAATATCGTCGAACTCATTGATTCTTTTTGTATGAAGAGGGGAAATCGGTGAATGGAAATTTCCCTCTGAAATATTTTCCATACCTTTTAAAATACTTTTTACCGGGGCTTCAATCGTTATTTTCCTGCGGATGCTATCTAATAAAGTCACTAAGAGACTTAAGAAAAGAATATTCAGGATAATCCAAAGAAGGATATAATCTTCTTCTTTTACAGTTCTTTCGTAAGTTTCATATAAAATCAGATTACAGGCACACACAAAAAAAGAGACAATAAAAACTTCTATATATTTTGAGACGGAAAATAAACTTTTTTTTCTGGATTTCATTTTTTCTTTCCTTCCTCATGGATTACGGCTTTGTATCCTAAACCGTGTACGGTCACAATTTCTACTTTTGTGCAAGACTTTATTTTACTGCGCAGTTTTGCAATATAGACGTCAACTGTCCGAGGGTCAGAATCCGTATCGTATCCCCAGAATTCATCCATCAGCTGAACTCGTGTAAAGGTTTTTTTCGGATAGGACAATAATTTATACAGAACATGAAATTCTCGGACGGTAAAGGGAATTTCTTCTTCATCAAGATAGACTGTCATCTCATCTGCATCTAAAATGAGATTGTCCACAATGATTTTTTTCTCATTTGCGATATGAGCACGCCGCAAAAGTGCCTCTACACGCATAAGGAGTTCATCAAACTCAATCGGTTTTACCATATAGTCATCAATTCCAAGACGAAAGCCTTTTCGTTTTGAAGATAAATCATCAAGTGCCGTCATAAAAAGAATCGGTATCGTCTCATTGATTCTTCTGACAGAATCTGCGAATTCAAATCCATCAATGCCAGGCATCATGATGTCGGAAATAATCAGATCAATCATCTGGTTGGAAAGCTGCTCCAATCCGTCGTCTGCATTGGTACAACTTACGACCTGATATCCCTGATCACGCAGATAAGAGCTGACAGCCCTGTTTAATTTTGCATCATCTTCTACTACTAACACTTTTGCCATATATCTTTTCATCCCTTCTGACTCTTTTTTTTAATATATCAAGCGAATATGAATGAAATGTTAAAAAAAGCATTACGGTCAAAAAAATTTTAAGAGATATCTGGGGTGCAAAGAGTTCTTAAATTAACTGACTATATAAATAGGAAGCTTTTTGTTTTAACGGAAAAACGTTCCTTTCAAACAAAAAAACAGGGTTGTCAAAACAACCCTGTCAGATACGCTATCTAAATCATTTCGTAGAATATCTAATTCTATGAACCTCATTCTAACACCTTTTTTTCTTAAAATCAAGATATTTTTTCCATTTCATACATGATTAACCTTATTTTACAATATATGGTATAAAAAAATGGCGATTCTTTGCGGCAGGAAAGATATGTTTTTCTGCTGAAACAGACAATCTTGACACGATATCAAAAAATAAGAGCTTTAAAAATGTCTAAAATGATGGTATGATTATGTCTAAACTTCAGCATAGTGATATGGTCTCTGGAATTTATGCTATCTAAAAAAATCATTTTGTTGAAGTTTTTTGCTATTTCTTAGGAGTTTCCCTGTCCATCTGCTGATACAGCTTAAATGACCTCTATTGATAGGCGTGTCAATGATCCTTTATTATTTTTTATCTCTGTTTTAGCGGACAGTATCAAAATTTTAAGCTGTACTACTGTCTCCTCTTAATTGTCTCAAATATAATACCCTTTTTTTAGGTAATGTTACAAAAAATTCTATCATGTGCCATATAGAATCAGCTATGCGATGTCAGATTATGCAGACAATAGATTTCTGAATCGCAAAAATTTTAAATACTGTTAGATATTTAGCAAAGTGTGAGTTATCAAGATGATATGATTTTGTTACTGTATGATTCTGTTAAAATTAAAGAAAAGAAAGGTATTACGATGGAACAAAAACAAACTGTTTTTACAGAAATTATTTTTCAGTGGCTGTCCAGCAATAACACACAAATTACATATTCTACCTTTGTAAAATATGAACAGCTTATTCGAAACCATATCAAACCATATTTTGATCATTTTACATGCAGTGATTTAAATGCTCAGGTACTGGAAAAATTTTATTATTCTCTACGTGGACACTCTAATATGTCTCAGCTGTCAGAGAGTAACATACGGACTATCCTTATGATTGTGAACCACTCATTCGAATATGCTTATAATCATCAGATGCTTAGAGAGTCGTTCCATATCAAACCTTGTCTGCCTAAATCAAAACCAATCGTCCGTGTTTTTTCAGCGGAAGAACAAAGTAAACTCGAAAAATATGTATACTGCCATAAAGATTCTTATTCTTTAGCTGTGCTGCTTGCTTTATATTCGGGAATCCGAATCGGAGAATTATGTGCTTTAAAATGGAAAGATATTGATTTTGATAACGATTCGGTAAAAATCACAAAAACGGTACAGCGATTAAAATCGGATCCTGCTGTGGAAGGAAAAACGGAATTGATGGTGTCTTCACCCAAAAGCAGATCTTCACACAGGATTATTCCGCTTCCTAAATTTGTGATGGAATATCTGTATGAGTTTTATACTCTGCTAAACAATAAGGAATTTTTTCTGATTGGCGGCAAGGCTTTGCCATGTGAGCCACGTACTTTACAGTATGCATATAAAAGGATCCTGAAAAAATGCGAGATCCGTTATCTGAATTTTCATTGCCTTCGCCATACCTTTGCCACACGCTGTGTAACGATCGGGTGGGATGTCAAGACCTTAAGTGAGATTCTCGGACATTCTGATATCAAGATTACTATGGATTATTATTTTCATTCTTCTTTCGAGTATAAAAAGTCTCAAATGAATAAACTTTTTCTATTATCGCAGAATTAGATATTCTACGAACATCTGAGACAAAAGATGGATACCATCAGATGTTTTAAGGATATCATACCTGAAAAAAGGGGGAGATGTCCGCAGAAGAAAATGCATTTGGAGTGACAAATAGAAATTGAAAGAAAGGATTGAAACGCAGAAAAAATTCAGAATGTCTGCGTTGCAAGAAAAACAGTGACACAGGATGTGTACTGTTCAGACGGATACGAAATATCCGTTTTATGCAGAAGGAGGATCATATGAAAGGAAAGACAAACAAAGTAGCCAGTGTACTTTTAGCGGCTACAGTTGTATCCACGGCTGTTCCGACACCGATTTATGCAGAGGAAGTGATTGTGCAGCAAAGTGAAACAGAGCTGGCAGAAACACAGCCGATTACAGAGGCAGAGACACAGCCAGTCACAGAGGCAGAGACGCAGCCAATAACAGAAGCACCGGTAACAGAAACACCAGAGACAGAAGCACCGGTAACAGAAACACCAGAGACAGAGGCACCGGTAACAGAAGTACCGGAGACAGAGGCACCGGTAACAGAAGTACCGGAGACAGAGGCACCGGTAACAGAAGTACCAGAGACAGAGGCACCGGTAACAGAAGTACCGGAGACAGAGGCACCGGTAACAGAAGTACCGGAGACAGAAGCTGTAACAGAACCAGTGACAGAGGTAGAGACGGAGACAGAACCAGAGACAGAGTCACAGGTTAGATCTGTAGTAGAGACAGGCGAATTTACTACGACATATGGTCGTGATGCGGATGGTACCTATGTCATTATTACAGGACTGCAGGAAAACGTCAGTGCAACCGGAAGTTTAGTAATTCCGGAAACGGTGAATGGATATCCTGTGAAAGCAATCGCAGATAATGCGTTTAGCGGAAGAGGCGGCTTTACAGGAGAGTTAAGACTGCCATCGACATTGACAAGCATTGGCGCAAATGCATTTGCAGGATGCGATTTTACAAGTTTTACAGGACTCCCGGCAGGATTGACTTCTATCGGAGACGCTGCATTTATGGGATGCAGCAGTTTGACAGGCAGTTTGGTAATTCCGGCATCTGTTCAGACGATTGGCAACAACGTATTTGCAGGTTGTAATTTTACAAGTCTGAGTCTGTCAGAAGGACTGCTTTCTATCGGCGACGGAGCATTTGAAGGCTGTGCAGGACTGACAGGAGAATTGAGTCTTCCAAGTTCTTTGACTGATATCGGAGCAAACGCATTCGCAGGTTGTACAGGACTGACAGGAAATTTAAATATCGGAGCAGGTGTGACAGAGATCGGAGCAGGTGCATTTGAAGGTTGTACAGGACTGACAGGAAGCGTTAATTTCCCGGTCGGACTTACAACAATCGGAGCAAATGCTTTTTCAGGCTGTACAGGACTGACAGGAAGTCTTGTATTTCCGGATAAATTAGGTTCTATTGGTGAAAATGCATTTGCAGGATGCAGTAACTTATCTGGAAGCTTTGAATTAAACAGTAATGTTACAATCGGAACGGGAGCATTTGCAGGATGCACAAACTTTTCAGATTTGAAACTGGCTAACATGGACAGAATCAATGACAGTGTATTAGCTGCACTGGCTGCAATTGATTACAAGACTATGACAGGCAGTCTGGAACTGAACAACGTAACCGTTGTAGAAGCTGGAATTTTTAATGACAGCGATTTTACAAGCCTGAAAGTACTCAATGTAGAAAATCTTGCAGCAGAAGCATTTAAAGACTGCGAAAATATGACAGGTACTCTGGAAATTGGCGGTGTACAGAGTATTGGAGACAATACTTTTGCAGGCTGCAATTTCACAGGATTAAAAATTTCAGATGTAGGAACAATCCAGATAGATGCATTTAAAAACTGCGGCAGTCTGACAGGTACTTTAGAGTTAACAAATATAGGCGTAGTGTCAGACGGTGCATTTGCAAATCGTGGTTTCACATCATTAAAAATTGAGAATGTAGGAACGATTGGAGCAAGAGCATTCGTAGGGTGTGATCAGCTGACAGGGACACTGGAATTAGATCGTGTAGATATGATCGGAGCGAATGCATTTACAGGAACAAACTATTCTAGTCTGAAACTGACAAATGTAGGAACAATCACAACGGATGCATTTAAAGGATGCGAAAACTTCAGAGGAAGTTTAGAATTAGAAAATGTTGATGTAATAGAAGAAAGCGCATTTGCGGGATATGATTTTACAAGTCTGAAACTGACAGACGTAGAAGCAATCGGTGCAAGAGCATTTGAAGGATGCAATGATTTCACAGGTATACTGGATCTAAGCAGTGTAGGAACCATCGGAGAGGCAACATTTGCAAACTGTTCAGGATTTACAGGATTAGTATTATCTGATACGATGACAGTAATTCCGGAAAGCGCATTTGCAGGATGTACAGGCCTTGCGGGAACATTAGATCTTAAGAATGTGACTGAGATTGGTCAAAGTGCATTCTATGGATGCAGTGGTCTGACAGGAGAATTAGATTTAAGCAAAGTAAAAACAATCAGAGGAACTGCATTCCAAGGTTGCAGCGGACTTTCCGGAGAATTGAATTTAAGCGGTGTTACCTCGATTGAATATGGCGCCTTTAAAGATTGCAGCGGACTGACAAGTTTAGTATGGTCTTCCGCAATCACAGAAGTTCCGGATGATATCTTTGCAGGCTGTACCGGTTTTACAGGTATGTTAGACCTGACAGGCGTAACATCCGTCGGAAACAATGCATTTAAAGACTGCGGCGGATTTACCGAGTGCATTATCCCGGATATCTGGCATATCGGAAACAGTGCGTTTGAAAACTGCAGCGGCTTTACAGGAAGTTTGGATTTGACAAAGATTCGTACAATCGGTACGAGCGCATTTGCAGGTTGTACCGGATTCAATGGTCGTTTATACATAAACGGTGCCACCGCAAACCGTACGATTGTATCCGCAAATGCATTTAAAGGATGCAGCGGTTTTACAAGTTTAAGATTGGCAAATGTAACAGAAGTTCAGGAAAGTGCATTTGAAGGCTGTACCGGCTTTACAGGAAGCCTGACACTAGAAGGGATTGATACAATCGGAAATAATGCGTTTAAAGATTGTACTGGCTTTACAGGAACCTTAACACTAGACGGAGCAAAACAGATGGGTACCGGCGTATTCTCAGGATGCACAGGTTTTACAGATCTGGTTCTGAAGAATATGGAAGAAATCCCGGCAAGCATTGTAGAAAACTGTACCGGCTTTACAGGAACTCTGACACTGGACGGCGTTAAATCAGTAGGAGACCGGGCATTTGCAGGCACAAACTTTACTGCTCTGGATTTAGGAAGAGAAACTTCTGTGATTGGCGACGGAGCATTTGAAGGTTGTACAAAACTGACAGGCACATTGGATTTAGGAGATGTGACATCTCTTGGAGAAGCAGCATTTAAGAATTGCAGCGGACTGACAAGCTTAGTACTTCCAAATACAAATAATATTCCGGCAAGAGCATTCGAAGGCTGCAGTGGAATGACAGGAACTTTGAATCTGGAAGATGTTGACACAATCGGAGAAGCAGCATTTGCAGGCTGCAGTGGATTTACAAGACTGAGTCTTCCGCAATACATTGCAGATAATACAATCGCAGCAAGAGCATTCGAGGGCTGCAGCGGATTGGCGGGAACTTTAACATTGCCAAGAAATACAGTGACAATCGGAGCAAACGCATTTGCAGGCTGCAGCAGCTTAACAGGAACTTTAAGTTTACCGGCAGATGTAGAAGTTATTGGAGCAAACGCTTTCTCAGGATGCAGCGGACTGACAGGAACTTTGAATTTAGCTTCTAAGATTACAAGTATTGGAGCTGGAGCATTTAAGAATTGCAGTGGCTTTACAACTTTAAATCTGGATGCAAAACTTAATATAATTGCCGAGAGTACATTTGAAGGATGCAGCGGACTGACAGGAACCTTAGAATTACCGGATTCTGTAGTTATTATTGATGATAAAGCATTCTCTGGATGTGTAGGCTTATCCGGAAATCTGGAGATTCCAAAAAGAGTAACAACAATCGGAGCAAGCGCATTCTACGGATGCAGCGGACTGACAGGAACCTTATCGTTCCCAGATAGTGTAAGAGCGATTGAAAACAGTGCATTTGCGGGATGCCTTGGATTGCTTGAGGTAAGTATTCCTGAAAATGTAACAACTCTGGAAGCATATGCATTCTTGAACAGTGGAATTAACACAATTGAAAATGCTTCTGCTATTACAATTGATCTTCCTCTGATGTTTGGATCTTCCTATTGGTATCATGTAACAGAGCAGAAACCAATCTCAGTGACAAACTGCTATCTGGAAAAAGGAACTGCAATGAGAGCAATCAGTGAAATTGCGATAACAGTAGAAAAAGATACCTTAGAGATCGGAGAACAGACACAGGTCAGCGTTCAGATTGCACCGGAGAACTTAAATCCTGAAATGACGGCTTACACCGTAAGCAGCAGTAACGAAAATGTAATCACGGTTGATGAAAACGGAGCAGTTACGGCAGTTGCGGCAGGAAGAGCACAGATCGTAGTGACTTCTCCTTACAGTCAGGCAACAGCTACGGTAGAGATCACGGTATTAGGGAAAGAAGACATTCAGCTGGCAACACCAGTATTATCCGTAACAGTACCAAACGACTCAACAGATAAACTGAACTTGACATGGAATTCTGTAGACAGTGCAACAGAATACATGGTTTATCGTCTGGACGGAGAACAGTGGACAGAGATTGCAGCAGTAGAAGCGGTAGATGGACAGGCAGAGTATAGCTATACCGATACAGAGCTGGAAACAGGAATGGCTTATACGTATGCGGTAGAGGCGAAAGCTACTATTGATGGCAGCGACTACTACAGCGGAAAATCAGCAGAAGCTACTGCAGTTGCAAAACTTGCAACACCGGAATTAGTATCTGCAAAAACCGTTTATTCAAATGCAGAAAATCAAATCAGAATTGACTGGACACCGGTAGAAAATGCACAGGGATACCGTATCTATAGAAAAGAAGCAGGAACCGGATGGCAGCTGATCCGCAGAATTGCAGGAGAAAATAAATATTACTGCATCGATTCTACCGCTGAGGCAGGAAAAGAATATACTTACACAGTAAGAGCTACCTGCTCAAGAGACGGCAATTTGAATCTGAGTTCTTATGATACGACAGGCATCAAAGCAACCATCAAATATATGGAAGAACCTACGATTGTATCGATCACATCACCGGCTGATGTAACGACAGCTCTTCGCATCACATGGAAACCTGTTGCAGATGCAGACGGATATATCATTTACCGCAAAGCAGAAAACAGCACACAGTGGGAGAGAATTAAAAAAGTTTCCGGACAGTCTACAGACCACTACTCCAATATTAAACTGGAGCCAGGAACAAAATATACGTACTGTGTACAGTCCTTCTGCAATATCAATGGCGTTGTATACTACAGTGCAAAAGAACACAATGCACTTGCCGGAGTAACAAACCTAAAGACACCAACGATGCAGGCAGCTACTGTTTCCTCAAACGGACAGGTTAACGTTTCCTGGACACCGGTAGAAAATGCACAGGAGTATCGTGTTTACAGAAAAGTAGCTGGAGGCGGATGGGTACGCATCGCTACAGTGGGAAATACTTCTTATACCGATTCTACGGCAGCAGCAGGAACCACGTATTATTATACAGTAAGAGCAACCTGCACATGGGATGGACAGACGTATCTGAGCGGATATCACACACAGGGTATCGCAGCAAGATAAATGATACCGCAGCGTTCGAAACTGTAAAGGCAGGGAGGCTTCTATGGCACAAAAAAAGAATCTGGTCGGACAACGTTTTGGTCATCTGACGGTGATAGAGAAGACGGGAGAAACCCAAAACCGGTATTGTGTCTGGCGGTGCCGCTGCGACTGCGGAGGAGAGATTTGTGTCAACACAAAGCGGCTGATGAGGGGAACAGTCACAAATTGTGGCTGTATCCCCAAGACGACTGCAAGAAACGGCTCAGTTGCCGAAGATCTTACCGGCAGAAAATATGGCAGTCTTACAGTATTGTATCGCGGAGAAAATAAAAATGGTCGAACCAGATGGGTGTGCAAATGCAGCTGCGGAAATGAGATTACCGTAAATGCACAGCAGTTGAAAGCTGGAAAGAGAAAGTCATGCGGATGTCAGACTCAGCGCTTTGCACACAATAAAAGAGATCTTACAAATCAAAGATTTGGGCGTCTTGTGGCACTATATTCTACAGAAAACAGAGACAGTAAAGGTTCTGTTTTCTGGCATTGCCGCTGTGACTGCGGAAAAGAACTGGATGTCACTCAGGACGGATTAGTTTATGGCAGTTACCGAAGCTGCGGCTGTCTAAAAAAAGAAATTCAGAAAAAAATCTCGACACATCTTCATCTGATAGATCACACATGCCTGGAATGGCTGGAAAACCGGAAACATCGCCGCGACAACACGAGTGGCTTTCGCGGCATTTATCGGTTAAAAAACGGGCATTATCGAGTTGGCATTGGATTTAAAAAAAAGAATTTTTATATCGGCACTTATCGAACATTTGAAGATGCTGTTTCTGCCCGCCTTAAGGTTGAAAATCAAATTCATGGAAATTTTGTCAAAGGTTACTATATCTGGATGGAAAAAGCAATTTCCGATCCAGTGTGGGCCAAAAACAATCCGTATCTGTTTGAAGTGGAAAAGACAGGTCCGGAAGTATTTCATATTGTGACAAATATTTCTTTATCAAAATAATAGAATATTCTTTTTTGAAAATCCTTGCAAAGTACAGAGAGACAGATTTTTTATTTGCTTCTTTTGATGTCTTAAAAAGCAATTCCAGGTAAAAAAGAGGCAAAGAGATAAAAAGAATCATCGGCAGAAAATGCAATACAGAAATCCAACAGGAATTTTTTTATTTCCTGTTGGATTTTTTTATGAAATAAAAAAATCCAAGATCTCGGAATGCTTTTACGGATTGCTTAGAGAAACGAAGCGATTTATAATGAGAGAAAACTTTGGAGGTGAAATTTTGCGTTATCGAATTTTAATTGTAGATGATGATATTGCTTTGCTAAAGATGTTAAAAAGCTATTTTGAGAAAAAAGGATATGAAATTGAGACGACACCAGACGGATATGAGGCGCTTAAGAAAATTCAAAAAGAACCGGATTTGATTCTTTTAGACGTCAACATGCCAAGAATGGATGGGATAGAAGTGTGCCGGAGCATTCGCGACTCCGTGTCATGTCCGATTCTTTTTTTGACAGCAAAGGTGGAAGAACAAGATCGCGTCAACGGTCTTTTAAGCGGAGGTGACGACTATATTTTGAAGCCGTTTAGCTTAAGGGAATTAGAGGCAAGAATTATAGCACATTTAAAAAGAGAAGAGAGAAGATTAAAAAAATCGAGACTTCGATTTTGCGACCATTTGATGATTGATTATATCGGAAAGACACTGCTGTATGACGGACATGAGATTGAAATGACGAAAGCAGAATTTGCCATTGTAGAATTTCTCTCGATGAATGCGGGACAAGTATTTGACAAAGAAAGAATCTATGAAAAAATATTTGGGTATGATGCAGAAGGAGACAGCAGAAGCATTACGGAGCTGGTGAGAAGGATTCGAAATAAACTGTCTGCTTACACAGATCAGGAATATATTGAGACGGTATGGGGGAATGGATATAAATGGAAAAAATAAGAGGGAAAATCAAAAATCTTTCTTTTCGAAAATCAATTATCTTTTATGTCAGTCTGTCGCTTGTAATCAGTTTTTTTGCGGCAAACGCCTTGATTTTCGGTGCAAATCATCTGCAGAGAAATATCTGGATGAAATATATAGGGGAAGAGTACGAAAAGGCATGGGATGATATTGTAAAGACAGAAAGTCCTCTCAGCATTGACGTATATCGTGTCAGCGGTTATGCGATGACACCGTGGGACAATACCGTTTCGGAAGTGTGTGATTTTTTGCAGACATGGAGTGTGCTGATTTTTTCAATGACAGGATGCGTTGCGGCAGTTTTTTTGTTTTACAGAAATAAGATTAAGGAACCGTTAAAAGAACTGTCAGATGGGGCAGGCAGAATTTCGAAAGATGATCTGGCATTTGCAATCACGTATCAAAATCGTGATGAAATGGGAAGATTGTGTCAGGAATTTGAAAGAATGAGAAAACAGCTTGTCCAAAATAATAAAAAGATGTGGGAAATCGTAGAACAGGAAAAAGCCCTTCGTTCGGCGGTGGCACATGATATTCGTTCTCCGCTTGCTGTTTTGCGTGGATATCAGGAGATGATGATAGAGTTTTTGCCGGAAGAAAAAATTGATAAAGAACAAATGATGGAAATGCTTCAGTCCGGTATGGAGCAGATAGAACGTCTCGATCATTTTTTAGACACAATGAAAAAGCTTTCAAAAATAGAAGATCGTACGGTAGAAAAGAAAAAAACAGGCATGACAGAAATAAAAAACAGATTTGAAAAAACAGCACAGATGATGAGCAGACAATATAGTATTGTATGTGAAATCGTCTGTAATTCAGACACAGAAATTACGGTTGATGAATCGATGATATCTGAGGTCTATGAAAATTTACTTTCTAACGCCCTGCGCTATGCCAAGAAGACGGTTCAGATTTTTCTTGGGGCAAATCCTGAAAAAAAGAGGATGGAAATTCGAATTGTGGACGATGGAACAGGGTTTACAGAAGAGTTTGAGAAAGTGACGAAAGCTTATTACCATGCAAACCCGCAGGATGATTTTAAACATTTTGGACTGGGGTTATATCTGTGCAGAATCTACTGTGAAAAACATGGAGGAAAATTATTGATTGGCAATGCAATCTGGGGAGGAGCAGAGGTTAAAGCAATATTCCAGACAGAATAAGATTTCATTGTCTTTTCGTTGTCATTTTCCTGTTATGCTCTTTCTATACAAAACAAAGAAAGAGAGGCGGGATAAAATGAGGGCTGTCTTAAAACGAGAGATCAGAAATTATTTTAAAAATCCATTGTACTGGATCGGAATTGTCATTGTCATGATTTTGACGTATCAGATGGTATCTCCTTATCTGTCAGTGCGATATTTTGAGACAGAAGAGGAAATATCACAGATAGAAATTTCAGAAGATGATGACTTAGATATTATGCAAGGATATGTGATCTCCACTCCAAAAGAACAGATTGAGTACGGAATACAGAGTATGGAACAGGATTTAGAACAATATGAGGAAAATAAAGAGGGACAGATTCTCTATTGGGAAAATCCGAATCAAGATCCGGCTAAAATCGCGGAAGATGTAAGAAATCAAAATTTTTCAGATATTCCGCAAGCAGTACGCTATCTGGAAGAGACGTATCAGATTTATGGCTCGGACTATTATTTTGAGGAAGCAATCTATCACAGAGGAGATCTCAATGAAGTAAATTCTTATCTGGAAGAAAAATTAGAGGAGCATCCGTATTCCTACTATTTTGCGAGAAAGTTTACTGATTTTTGCGGAATGTTGATGGGATTTTTTGCAACGGTTCTGCTGGCTGTTTTATTTCTTAGAGACACGAGAAAAGATATTTACGAGCTGCTCCATACAAAACCGATCAAGGCAAGTTCGTATATTTTGGGAAAAATTGGCGGCGGAATGGCAGTGATCGGAATAGCACTTTTGATTTTGACAGGGATTTTCGGAATACTGTGTGAAATTCATGGCAGAAGGGAAGGACTTCCCGTTCGATTTTCCGATTTTGTGGTTCATGTGATTTGTTATATTCTGCCGAATATGCTGATGATTACAAGTGTATATGCAGCCATTGCGGTAATTTTTAAAAATCCGCTGCCAGCGATTCCGCTATTGTTCTTATATATCGTCTATTCCAATATGGGAAGCAGAGTAGATGGCGTCTATGGATATTATGGAAGACCGCTCGCAATTATGGTACGGTTTCCGGGAATGTTTTTAGATACGAATCCTCCGCCTCTTGCGATGTGGAATCAAATTTTTTTGATCGTAGCGTCGATTGCACTGATCAGCATCACTGCAGTCATCTTTAAGAGGAGGAGATTCTATTGAAAAACGGAAAAATAGCGCTGCCGCTGTATAAAATTTTGTATTCTGTGTGTTTTATTGTGATTCTTTCCGTGATACGAGGGATCACTATGACGGGTGAGATTGGAATTGCAATGGATCCTAATATTTCCTTGCTGGCTGCTATTTTCTGCGCTGATGCGCTGGAATGTGAATATCGGGAAAAAAGATGGGAAGTATTTTGCCTGTTTCCCAAAAAGAGCCGTATGAAAACAGTACGGCAGAGATTTTTATTCCAGTTTGGATATCTTTGGATTTTGGCACTTGCAGGATATTGGTTGTTTTACTGGCAAAGACCAATACAAAATGGAATCTCGGATCTTTATTTATACGGAATTTTTTTCCTTGCTTCAGGAGCTTCTATTTTCTTTTGGGGTACACTTTCCATGACGATAGTTAATCTGACAAAAAAATTACTGCCAGGAATCGGGATTACGGTTTTCGTCTGGATTTTGGTCAATTCTAAGGGCGGGGCAGATATTTTAGGTAATCTCAGTGTATTTGCTTTTGATTTCAGAGATATTATGAAAACAGACGATTATGGATGGCTGGCAGGAAAAGCAGCAGCGGCGGCAATCGGAGCAGTTTTGCTGATCAGACCGGCTGTTGTAAGAAGAAAGGGGTAGAAGGTATGGGAATTTGGGTCAAAGATGTGACAGTGACATTTAAAAATGGCGTAAAAGCAGTGGATCATGTAAATTTACAGATCAACCATGGAATTTATGGATTGCTTGGAGAAAACGGAGCGGGAAAGACGACTCTGATGCGTGTACTGACGACAATTTTAAAACCAACGGAAGGAACGGTCTGCCTGGATGATTTGGTATATAAGGAAAAGAATTATGAAAAAATTCAAAGCAAAATCGGCTATCTTCCGCAGGAATTAAATCTGTATCCTGATTTGACAGTCAGAGAGTGTCTGCAATATATGGGAGAACTCGCACAAATTCCGAAAAAAGAACGGGAGGAACGCATCGATTATTATCTGGAAAAGACGAGTCTGACAGAACACCAAAAAAAGAAAAACAGACAGCTT
>CALWCS010000046.1 GCA_944376425.1 uncultured Lachnospiraceae bacterium
CGGATAAAAATAAAAAAGAAGCTACCGATCTGATAACTTCCCGTTAAAAATACTCTTTTTTCAGACATCCCTACGTTGGCATTATCCAAATCAGGTTATCGGTCGAAGGTAACACCTTCCTCTCAGCCTGTCGCACAAGCTCCCGTCAGTTTAACTGTTGAATTTATTATACATTGTTTTTTTTGCAATTGCAAGCGGTTTTCAAAAGGCTCTCAAAAGTCCTGTGCTGATATTAGAATCAAACGGAACTTAACGTGATACAGCAGTTGACGCCGGACCCGATAGAAAAAGATTGAAATGTAATGGCATAAGAGGTATAATAAAAAACATACGGCGACTGAAACAGGAGGTATTTTATGGAAAAAAAAGAAAAAATGGTGTTGCCGGATTTGATTCGGAAGCTGGTTTTGTCATGGCTTTTGTCGGCAACTGTTATATATATGCAGCTATTGGGAAAACAAATAAATTTAAAAGACATAACAGGATTGCAGACAATCTCTTTTTTGCAGATTGTTATCATGACAGCAGCAGTATTTGCGGTGCTTTGCTTAGTTTCCTTTAAAGCAGAAAAAGATATAAAAAAACTGGAACGGTATGGAATTTTCGCAGTTTTTACCGTCTTAGCGCTGCTTGGAATAATGACGTCTTTTACGGTTCCGTTTTTGTGTATCGTTATTTTGACTGAGGGGATACTGTTTTTCTATGCACGGTACGGTGAAAATAGAGAATATCTGGAAATAACAGACAAGATAAAGAATAATAAAGCAGCAGTATCGGCAGTTGGAATTGCAGCATTGATGTTTCTTTTGTTTGTCAGCGTGTGGACGGTCTGCCGTGTACTGACGTATTCATCACCGACTTTTGATTTTGGAATTTTTTCTCAGATGTTTTATCACATGAAAACGACCGGAATTCCGAATACAACAGTTGAGAGGGACGGTTTGCTGTCTCACTTTAACGTTCATGTCTCACCGATTTATTATCTGATACTGCCATTTTACTGGCTGTATCCGGAGCCGGTGACACTCCAGGTTATGCAGGCAGTCATTCTTGCCTCAGCAGTTGTGCCTGCGTGGAAACTGGCTCGAAAATTCGGCTGCAAGCCGTTCGTCTCAGCACTGTTTTGCATCACTTTGCTTTTGTATCCGTCTTATTCCGGAGGAACGAGTTATGATCTGCATGAAAATGTATTTTTGACGCCTTTGCTTTTGTGGCTGTTTTATTCGATTGATACGAAAAAAAAGTGGGGCGTGGCTGTTTTTGGAATCTTGACATTAATGGTCAAAGAAGACGCAGCTGTCTATGTTGCGGTGATTGCACTGTGGTTGATTCTGCGGTCTGTATGTCAAAAAGATTCGGACTGGCGCTGGGGAGCAAAAGCAGGAAGTCTGCTTTTTGCCGGAGCCGTCATTTGGTTTTTTGCCGTTACCGGATATCTGGCACAATATGGCGACGGAGTCATGACAGGACGTTACAGCAACTTTTTCTATGACGATTCCGATTCCCTGTTTTCTGTCATTAAGGTGGCAATTTTGTGTCCTTTGAAAGTACTCTATGAATGTGTTGACAGGGAAAAGCTTCTGTTTATTGCACAGACAATGGTTCCGCTGTGCGGGCTTTTATTTTTGACAAGAAAATATGAGAGAATGGTTTTATTGATTCCCTATGTGCTGGTAAATCTGATGTCAGATTATACATATCAGCATGATATTTTTTTTCAGTATACATACGGTTCCACAGCGTGTCTGTTTTATTTGATGCTGGCGAACTATGCAGACTTGGCTGAAAAAATCAAACATGTTTTTTGGAAATACCTTCCGTTTCTTTGCACTGCAGTGATCAGTGCAGGGTATCTGTGGATCTTTGTCGTTCCAAGAGCAATCACTTATCCGAGAAGGTATGTGCAGGGAAAAGAGTATTATCAAGAAATGGATCAGATACTCCAGATTGTGCCAAAAGATGCTTCCGTGGCAGCAACAACATTTTATACGGTGCCTTTGTCAAACCGTGAGATTTTGTACGATGTACGCTATGGATCTTTAGAACATATACTAAGCACAGAGTATGTTGTACTTGCAATTCAAGATGAAAGAAGTTATACGTCATATGCGGAGAACGGAGAAAATGGGTATGAAAATTTTACCGGAATACTGGAAAGAAACGGATACGAGATCATTGCACAGCTGGACGACACGATAGTGATTTATCAAAAAGAAAATTAAAATTTTGCGATATTGGTGGGAAAAATATAATCTTTAACTGTAAAAAATATCGGAACAGGCAGATGAATTTTGTTGCTTTTCTTTATAAAAAGTAAGTGTTAAAATATTAACAAGCAAAGAAAAAACCGTCAACAAAATTTAAATGGAGGAAATGAAAAAAGTCTGCAGCTGGCTAGAAGTCGGAGCTACCCACGTTATCAACAGAAAAAAATGCAGTGAAAGGACTGCATTGTCTGGCTCCAATGGGAGTCGAGGCGATTGTAGGAATTACAGCTCCGATGGAGATTGATATGTTCGGAGAATTGATGGCAGAAGGAAAAACGATTGCAGGAGTGATAGAAGGAGCCGCCGTCCCGAAAATTTTTATTCCTCAGCTGATCGAATATTACAGACAGGGAAGATTTCCGATCGATAAAATAATTAAATATTATAGTTTTGAAGATATTAATCAGGCATTCGAAGATTCTCATAACGGCACAGCAATCAAAGCAGTATTGAGAATGGACAGATAGAATAATAAAAGAAGAGATATGAAATCGTGATGATAAGGAAAGGAGGGCTGCCGCACTAAATCATTAGTGCGGCAGTACTTTTTCGCAAAAAATATTGGCGAAGGAAATGGAACGCAGCAATCTTTATTAAACATATGGAAAAATAATGATCAAAAAAGACCTTAGCAGAAGGATCGCAACTATTTTTTCATTGTTTGTTTACGCTCTCTTATATGTAATTGATATATGAAGGATGTTTTGGATAAACCCGTGATAAACTATGTTTTCATAAAAAATCATCTTACGAAATATATTGAATTAAAAACCGATTTCTTCCAGCCAGTCCACCACATCCTCTGAAGCATCCGGGGCATTGTTATGGCTGACTGCAAATCCGTCTGTAATGACGGCTGCATCTGGCTCCAGTTCCTGAATTGCCGCAACGGTATCCGAAAGGCGGCTGCCATTGTGCACATCAAAGGGAATGATCGTTTTACCAGAAAAATCATATTCATCAAAGAAACTGTACATTACTTGGGGGAGATCATACCACCACAGGGGATATCCCACAAAAATTGTGTCGTATTGATTCAGGTTTTCAATATGTGAAGTCAATTCCGGGCGGGCATCTTCCTCCTGTTCTTCTAAAGCATAATCAATCAGTTCATTCACATCACCAGGATAGTCAACGGAAGTCTGAATAGAGAATAAATCCCCTCCTTTACATTAATAATTAAATTATCGATAATCTAATTATCAATGTATCATTTCTGATTTTGATTGTCACGAGAAAGGTAGCGTTTGCCTGATAGAACGTAACATGATATGGTAGAT
>CALWCS010000047.1 GCA_944376425.1 uncultured Lachnospiraceae bacterium
TTCCAATAAGCCAAGATTTATTCTTGGGAGAATGTAAAAATTATGAGTCAAATCTAGGCGTTACATATGTTGGTAAGTTTTACAGCTTATTGTCTGCAACTGGTATATCATTTGGTTTGATATTTACACAGAAAGGGCTTACGGGTGACGCAGAAGGCTATAAAGATGCCTATGGGCTTACAAAAGTTTTAAGAATGGTAGAAACTTCTAAGGGAAAAGATTTTTTTATCCTTACATTTACTATCGAAGACTATGAAAAAATGTTGGATGGAATTACATTTTTCGATATTGTGAAAGCTAAAAAAATGGAGGTGCAATTGGCTTCAGATTATACAACATTTTTAAAAGATAACAAACATGAAGCAGAAGAACAAATAAAAAAAATATTGATTGATCATAAATAAGCACTAGAGAAATCCAGTGCTTATTTATTCTGATAAATGAAGAAATAGAATTAGTATTACTACTGGCAATGTGATTTGCCTTCTTTTAATTCCAACATTCCAGCAATAAGTCTTATTTGCTTTTGTTCATCAAAAAGCTCATCCCATGCTAAAAATATTACGGATAATAATTCACTTTCTTTTAGCTGATAATTTTCTAATACATTTTGAGCTAATTTTATTTCAGTAATAAATTCTTTTGCTACATTGCTCAGTTCTTCTTGGTCTGACTTATCTTTTTTTTGCTCAAAATATTATTTATTAAATTTTTAGCTTCTCTATATATTTCAGTGCTTTTCTTTGCATCGTCTATATAAATGTCATGAGTCAAAAATATATATTTATTATTAAACTTCTCATAATAGTCTTTTGCAGAATCACATAAAATTTTTATCAACATTTCGATATTAATAGTAGTTATAATCTTTTTCTCTCCTTCAAACAAATTTGAAGCATAATCTAAATTGATACATAAATTAAAAATAGACACATCATTGCCTTTTTCATTTAATTGTGTGTTGCCAGAATGTAAATATGCACATCGCAATTTATAACATATTTCCCCTGAAATAATATTTTTATCTTTGTCTTGGTCTATCTCCAATATAAATTCTTGATTTTTTAAGTAATTATCACACCATTTTTTGTATCTTTCTCCTACTTTTTCTTTTGGATATTCAATTTTTCCACAGATATCTGGTAATGTTAATGCCATTCCTAAAGCCACTCTAAAAAGTTTAGATTCTAAAGCCTGTTCAATTTCTTTAATTAATTTTATCAATTTTATTCTCCTTTTCAGATACAATTTTTCTTTTTATTTTTTTATCTTAAAGTTCAAAAATTGTAAAGTGTATTAAGTATTAATTATCTATATTTAAAATTTGCATACTCTAAAGCAATCCATCCAGCACCAGACTTTAGCTCTCCCCACGTATACCCATCCGCTGTTACAGTATCTACAATTGTATAGACTCCGATCGGGCAATATCCAACATACGGATATTTCAGTCCTGCACCTGTTCGGATTCGTAGATCCGGAATAGATACACGGACCAAAAATGTCTTCATTGGCTGCGTCTCTTCAGTTGCTGTTTTGATCAACAAGATTTTTTTATAAATATCTAAAATCTTTTCACCGTATCCAGCACCGCTTGCCCATCCTCTACCAGACGGATTTTCCTGGATTCCCAGCCATTCTACATAGGGCGCACAGCCACGCTGCACATACTTAAACCGCGGATCCACGCAGGCGGTTGAAAGGTTCTTCGTATTAGCATACGCTTTCAGGTGCTGAATCTGAGCGCGGATACCAAGCTGCGGCGTCGGGAAAGCATTGCCCTTCATGCCGTTGCTTGTCACGCCCATACCGCAAAAATTGTTCTGGTCAAGCGTGACCGCAGATCCGGCAAAAGTAAAATTGCCTGTCTCCAGGCATGACTGGCAGAAAGCCAGATCTCCGCGGATTTCCTCGGCATTTCCCTCTGAGATATAGTAGGGGATCATGTCGAGAACAGAATCGGACACATCTGGATTAACTGATTTTAAATAGGTGGTCATCTGTGCCACAGAAAGCACTGCCTGACCTTCCAGAGCGGTCAAATTCGGGCTTTCTGCGGCAATCCCGAAGAAATCCTTAACTCCATCTGCTACTGCCTTAGAGACGGCTGATTTGTGTGCATTGTACCAAGTCATGTCGTCACCGTCATCGAGAAATGCTGTCTCCAGCAAAAAATAAGGAACTCCTAAACTGTAGCAATTGTTCAGGTTCAACAAGTTATCTCCTTCTACAATCTGCCAGCGTTTAAAGCCCAATGCTTCGATGTTCTTAACAATTTTTTCTCCTAACTGTTCCGACTGTGCTGCTCCAGTGTGGATATATCCACCTGTTCCAGTAAATCTGCCATCTCCCCATTCATCTTTGTTTACTTTTGCGTTAAAGTGGATTTCCAGCACCGCATCATATTTTTCGTAACGTGGTCGATTGCCCCGTTTGCTCTGCTGATAACAATCCTTGGATGTGTCATACAGTTCTGCATTCACATTTGTTCCGATAGAATGATAGATCAAATTTGTAAGTTCTCTTGCCAGATCTGCTTCTTGTCCCCATTTTGATACGGCTCCCGGATCTCCTTCACCGTGTCCTGCAATAATCAATATCTTATTCATTCTTATCTTCCTCCTTTGCTTCTATCTTTTCTGTCGTATCTACTTTAAGTTCCGGCAGTCCTGCCACGCTAGTTAATAGCGATACCACGCCTGCCAGTAATGATGCTGACACGATCATCGCCCAGTCTACTTCGCTCATCATGGCAGCCGTTCCGATCGTTGCCACTGCTGTCTGCGCTATGGTCTTAATGGCTCTGATTCCTGCTGCTTTCGCCCATGTTCCCCAGTTTCTCACTCGTCATTCCTCCTTTAGCTTAAGCTCCTTAACACGTTCAAACAGTTCCGTTCCCGTCCCATTACCGCCCAGTGCGTGATATCCACGATAGAGATATTCAATGTTTTTTACCTCCGGTAAACTAATCTCGCCCTGATGTATGTAATAACTACAAACTTGATACAAACGATCATGCAACAAGGCAAGCACGCCGTCTTTCATGGCATCTTGCTCTGTTTTTCTTTCCCTTAATTTTTGCATTACAACACGAAACCCGGCAGATACTCCACAAACTAATAGTCCGAATCCTACCTCAAGCCAATATTTTGCGATAAATTCCAGCATTTTTACACCTCAAAAAGGCATGGTTTACGCCATGCCTCCTTTAAATATTCTGTTATTTGTCATCGTTTGATGACATTTTTCTCTTAATTCTTTGTTTTAGGTTCCGAAAGCATAGTATCTTGAATTGCATACATTTTATCTTCAAATGCTGCTCGATCCTGCTGACAAGTTTTTCTATTTGCTTTATAGGCTTCTTTATCTGCAATCCAACTGGTATAATTCATTTCCTTTGGATTGTCTGACTCTATGCTGCACTGATAATTTTCCACAACACTTTCTCCAATAACGGAAGCTGCTGAAAAGCTGATACTTTTTCTTTCATTTTTTAACATATTTTTTCTCCTTTTCTACTTTCTTTTCTAATTTTGAAATATAATCAAAAGCCTGTACTAATTGATACTGCAAGCTTTCTATCTGGTGTTTCTGATTTTTATTTTCTTTTTGTATCCGCTGAATCATATAGACTGCTAACGGAATGAATTGTTCATAGATCAGTCCATAGACTTCCTGTCCGTTTTCCATCACAATATCCAGTCCTGCAAAATCTTCCCTGCTTAATCCGGCTCTTTGAAGTGCTGTTTCTACGTCCTGTGCAATAAAACCATATCGAATTTTATCATCTTCCTGTTCTCGCATTTTAAAATGTACTGCACATAAATTCATAAAAAACTCTTCATGTCTCTGATCCATTTCCATAATTTCTTTCTTTTTTCGACGATCTGAGGTCACAACTGTTCCCGATGCCGAGGAAAGCCGAACAGAAGTACCGCGAATTGCCGTCACATGACTTGGACTACCGATCAAAAACGTATCGGATGTATCAATTTTCATAGTTTCCCGATTCGTTCCTGATTTGCTCTTGCAATAATAAGCGTTATTATTGTTTGTCACAATATTTGTTCCTAGATACACGGTTCCTTCCGTTCTTACGGTAGATCCTTTAATGGTTGTAACAAGCGTTGCATTTCCGACTGAAATTCCATTGTCCTCTCCAAGATATAAAATCGGATATTCCGTTCCATTTGTATGATACGCTCGGATTCCTTTTGCATTGGCAAAGACAATAGAATCGTCCATTCTTATCTTTCCGGAAACACGCATTTCCTGATCCACAAAGACAGCGCAATTAAATATTGTACTTAATGCATGAAAACTAATCGTAGAAACTTCTATATCGGTAATTTTTTGATCTGCAAATGTAATATAAGTTCCTTGCGGCGTAGCAATATTATCCTTAATAATTCCTACGCTGACTTCGTGGTTGTCTGCCAACCATTTTGTTGCAGTCGCAGAAATGACTTTCATGTCTGTCTG
>CALWCS010000048.1 GCA_944376425.1 uncultured Lachnospiraceae bacterium
AAAGTATTCATTTATCTTTTCCTCCTACAAAACTGATTGCTTAGCGGCCCTCTTTTTTATCAGGTCTGTTAAGTATGTCTTTTTGTTACATCTATATTATAACATATATATCACAAAAAGTTTCACAAAAATTCGATTGATTTTTGATTATTTTTCGTCTTTTTTATTTCATCGATGAATCATTCTGTTTTATCTCTCATCTCTTCATGCTACACTGCGCCCCGACTTTTTACACGCTGTCTCAAATTCTTTCAGTTTCTGAACAGCTTCCTGGTTTAAATCTCTTGGAACCTGAATTTCAACCGTTACATACTGATCGCCGTATACAGAAGGATGGTTCATAGAAATAATGCCTTTTCCTTTTAAACGAATCTTTGTTCCAGACTGTGTACCTGGCTGGATCTTACATTTGACTCTTCCATTAATTGTCGGAATTGTGGCTTCTCCCCCTAATACAGCCATTGTAAATGGAATTTGCACGGTAGAATAGACATCCATTCCTTTTCGTACAAATCCAGGTTTTTCGGAAACATGAACCTTCAGCAGTAAATCTCCCGTTTCTCCTCCGCCAGTTCCTGGCATCCCTTTTCCTCCTAAACGGATTGTTTTTCCGTCTTCTATTCCGGCGGGGATATGAATCTGGAGTGTCTGTAAACTGCCATCTTCATTTTGCAGCTGAATTCTCTTTTCACATCCAAAAGCTGCTTCATCGAAAGTGACGGATATCTCCGAATTTAAATCCTGACCTTTTTGTTTAAAAGTCTGTCTTTGAAATCCATATCCGTCAAATCCATGCCCTCCAAAACTGCTCCGGTAAAATTTTCCGCTTTCGAATCCGCTGCTGCGACCACTCTCTCCAAACATGTCTCCGAAAATATCCCCGAAAATATCATCCATACTGCTGCCCTCAAAATGATAACTCCTTGAACCGTTTCCATTCTGATAAAAATTCCTGTATGCCTCTTCCTTTTGCGTTCCTCCGTCAAACGCAACATCCCCAAACTGATCGTACAATTTTCTTTTTTCTGGATTGCTTAAAACATCGTAGGCTTCTGCCACTTCTTCAAACTTTTGTTTTGCCTGAGGATCTCCTGCATTTGTATCTGGATGATACTTTTTTGCCAGTTTTCTATATGCTTTTTTAATCGCTGCTTCATCAGCGTTTTTACTGATTCCAAGTATTTCATAATAATCTCTTTTTGCTGCCATTTTAATCACCTCATCAATCAACTGCAAAATAAGGTAGAATAATGTTCTATTTGTTATATTAATAATATAACATTAATTTTCTATTGTGTCAAGATCTCTTATATAGTATTTTAACTCTTAATCAGAGTCATCTCTTATTAAATTTCAAAAATATTTGGGACGTTTTTTCTAAAATCACCGTCTAATAGATAGAAATGAAAAAATCTCATCTCATATTTGATTTGGAACATCTATCATTCTATTTCAAAAAATTTGGTGCCAAAACTATGATAACATAAAGAAAGGATTTAACTTAATATGGAGAATCTGATAAAAGAAGCAAAAATGGGAAACCCTGATGCTTTTGCCAAACTTATGCAATCTCAGATGCAAAATATGTATAAAGCCGCGCGTTCCATTTTATATAGCGACGAAGATATCGCGGATGCTATTTCAGATACAATCTTAACCTGTTGGGAAAAGCTAAGTCAGCTAAACCATGACCAATATTTTCGGACATGGATGACGAGGATTCTGATCAACAAGTGTAACGATATCTTAAGAAAGCAGAAACATTTGTTTTTTTCAGAAGAGCTTCCGGATGTCTCTGTCTATGATACACAAATTGAAAATATGGAGTGGCAGGAAGCACTCAATTCACTTGATGAAAAATATAGGTTAGTAATGATTCTTTACTATGTAGAAGGATTTAAGACAAGTGAAATCAGCCAGATTCTGGAGATATCAGAAAGTACCGTTCGCAGCCGGCTTTCCAGAGGCAGAGCTCAACTAGCAGAAGAATATATTTCAGATAGGAGGAAAACAGTATGAACAAACAAGATCCTTTATACACACTGCATCAGGACATTGAAATTCCAAAAATAGTCCAGCAAAAAGCGCAGGAAGCATTTGATCAAATTTATTTTACGGAAGAGTCAAAAACGAATTGCCGCAAGACGATTTCCGTCTCAAATCGCCGTTCAAAAAACAACTTTAAATTTTTCAGAAGAAAAATTATGGCTGCTGCTGCCGCAACGGTATTTACTTTTACAACAATCGGCGTCGCCGCCGCATATTTTAATTGGAGTACCAGTCTTTCAGAAATTCTTCACACAACGAAAGAGCAACGGACCCAGCTTGAATCGAATCACATGGCTTCCTTTGTCAATCAGTCCTGTACAGATCAGGGCATTACTGTAACTGCAATGCAGTGTATTACTGATAACTATTATACTCATATTGCTTTTAAAGTGGAAGGGTTCGAAGTTCCGGACGGTGTTCAGCCAGATTTTGAGGATATTGATATCACCGTCGGCGATACTAAGGAATTCAATATGAATGCCTCATTTTACGACGGACTCATTCAAGGAGAAGATGGATCTGCCGTGTATGCTGATAAAGAAAAAGCCGCTTCAGAGGAAAAAGTCGTTTCCTGCTACGTTATGGATGACGGAAGTATGGAGTACCAGATTACTTTAGCAAATACAAAAGAAAAGGGATATTTCATTAATCAGCCGATTCATGTTGTGTTAAAAAATCTGGGTACTGTCTCTAAAACAGTATATACAAATGAGATAGACGGTACCTGGACATTTGACTGGAATTTGGAAGGTTCCGAAGAGGTTGTCCAATACACCATTAATGTACCGCTCGGCGATACGGGTGCAACGGTCGTAAATGCTGAGATTTCTCCAATTTCTATTCAAGCAGAGCTTCAGTTTCCAATGCAGCTAGAGACAGAAACTTATATTAATGAAAACGGTCAAGAGACAGCCGTCTCTTTCTATGCCGAGCCTCCGGAACTTACAGGAGTTAAAATGAAGGATGGCACTTTATATCCTTTTATTTATCTTGGTCCTGGCACAGAGGGATATCAATCGGAAGATTCTGATCTGTATCAAATTTCTTTCGCAGTCGACCGAATCCTTGATATCGATCAGATCGAAAGCCTTTTGTTTCTCAACCCTGACTCTCAAGACAGTTCTGCTCCAGAAGATAAATTTTTCGAAGTTCCGTTAGAATCTTCTGCGGTTGATTCAAACTCATAACATACTTCTTTTCTTAAGGTTATTGAATTGCTAAAAGAGCTGACAGAGCATTGAGATTCATCTGTCAGCTCTTTGCTGTTTTATTTTTATCTATAAAACAGGAATGTAAATTATTTTGTAAATACTATCCTTCATAGGATTCCCATTGCCGGACAATTCTGCTGTTTTCCACTTCACGAATGGTACTAAAAGTAGCTATCTGATTTCTCCAAAGTTCCAGATCGATATGAAAATGACCAAAATACCAGTACTTATATTGTACCGTTGCCTGAACATAGTCCAGAAACGTAGTCAGTTCTCGCTCTTCCATCACATTTCTTTGTATTCCCAGACGGCGAATCGTAGACATATGATAGACTGTTTCACCCGGAGCAGTATGGGTGATAATATAATCGACTGTATTTTCAAATCGTGCAAGATTATATCTTGCATTTTCATATTCCTTTGCGGAAGGCATTTCCTGCGGCCACCAGGACACTCCTTCCGTCCTTCGGTACTTATCGAGAGAATACCCTCCACCCATAACAAAGAATCTCCAATCATTGATCTGATAGACTTCTCCACGCATAAGATGAATCAGATTTTTTCGAAGAAAGTGTACTTTGCCGCTATTCCACTCCGTTACCGGATAGGAATCCAGCTTATTAAAATCACAGTGATTGCCATCGCAAAACAGAACCGTATACGGTTGCTTCTCCAGCCAGTCAAAAAACATTTCTTCAGACCAGTATCTTCCGTTCCAAAAGCCTACGCCGAAGTCGCCGGTAATAAGGATCATATCCCCCGGCTTTAGAAACATATCAATTTGTTCCATCCATTTATATTGATTCCCATGTGTGTCGCCCGTAACATAAAACATCGCTTTCCTCCTATTCCCGCGCTGTCCGCCTTCTGTCATTGACTTCCTGTTCATAATATCTTTTCTTTTCTGCATACATTTTCTTTTCTGCCGCTTTTATCAGGCTTGACATGGAAGAGATTGCTCTCTCACACTGTACTCCTGCGGAGATAGGATAATCTTTTTCTGCCAGTGATGCTGGCACACCTTCACTTTGTGACTTTACTTCTGCTTCTTGTGCGTCAGGAAGAAATACGATAAATTCATCCCCTCCGATCCGATAGATATATTTCGTATCGAAGTACTTTCTAATCTCTTATTCCACAGTTCTCAACATTTTGTCGCCTTTGTCATGACCATTTGTATTATTCATCTCATGCAGACCATTTCCATCTATATAGACGCATGCCAAAGAATTCCTGTGTTCAGAATAGATCTGAGGCAATTCTCTTTCATAACAATTACAGTTATAAAGCCCTCTCAGAGTATCCCGGTCCCCTTGCTTCCTAATCTCTGTATAAATTTTCAGATTGCGATAGAACATGCTGAAACTAAACTTCGTGTTTTTGAGCAACACCACTGGAGTATGTCTGCCCTTTATATTACATCCCTTCAGAATTCCACAGATATTTCCGTCCATATCTTCTACCGGAACAGCTATGATATTATGTATCCGAAACCGATTATTTTTCGGAAACATCTCAGATACGGTCTTTTCATCATATGCTTCAAATTCATTGTTCCCCGCCTTAAAATATTCAAACAGCCTGGAGATATATTTTTGTTCTCCGCTTTTCTTACGCTCTTTTTCTGAGTGTTCTTTTTCCCAGCAAAAAGAAAGTGTGTCATACGGCTGTCCCACGATCCAGAATTCTACCTTCTCTGCCGTAATCATACTGCCGATCTTTTCCAGTGCCGCATTTATATTTTCTTTCTTTTCATGGACATTAAGCAGCAGTTTTTCCACATCATATATAGTTAAACATCTCAAACACCAGGAAGATATTCAGTATTCTTTCTATAGCATCTGCACTCTCAAAAACCACACTCTCCGGCACAGATACTGCTATCTTCCACTCATTGATTTCCATCGGTTCATAATAAAAATAAAGGTATTCGCCTGCTGTTTTTGAGACAAAGACCACGTATCTGCTCTCCCCTTCTATGACTCCTTGCTTCATCTGTTCCGGATCATATCCAGACGCCATCTCTCTTTCCCCCATCTCCCACATATTTCCGCCCTCTTCCGAATGCCATGTGTCAACCAGAAAATCTCCCATGTTTCCGGCTATTATGTACATAGCTTCTTTCCCGCTGTACGGTTCCATACTTACTTCTTCGTAAAGTTCTCCCAGTTCGATTATGCCTAAGCATAGTGATAATTTTTCCTTCCCGCATTATCGGCACATAATGCCGCACGATATAATTGCTGTTGTCGATCATAGCATCTCTGGTTTTTCTCTGTCTGCATATCTTTCAATGTCATCTTCAAGCTTATCCGCTTCCTCATAAAGCCTTTCAAAACTTTTTTCTTCTTCCATATGATTGATATATCTGATTACACTAAAGGAAGCTGCCACAATCAAAAGAATCATCACGCTCGTCGTGATCATTGAACTCCCCCAAAGTATATTATCCGACTTCTTTATCTGATTTCGTTCCTTTCTGCCATGACATATGAATCAATCTTTTCGTTTCTAGCATTAATTACTTGAACCTTTTTTCCTCTTATTTTAGATATCATTATATCATAATCTCACTGTGCTATAAAGAAAAACTAAAATGCAGGCAGCAGCCGCCATATGTTTAAAAATACTAAAAAACAATCTGTTATGAAATGAATAAATAAAAAATTCAAAAATTTGATGTATTGAAAATGAAATTGTATGTTGACATTTGAATAATTATACGATAGAATTTTTGTAATCAGAAAACAGATTCTACTCTATAAGTTAAATTCTATGACGAGAAGGAGTAAGAGACGGATTCTTACCTACAGAAAGCTGTCGGCAGTGCAAGACAGTGGAAGACCGATTCTGAAAATCATCTCTGAGAAGGGAAACTGAAGATTTATTTGTAAGTTCCCACGGGGGTTTCCCGTTACAGAAACCGCGTATGTTAGTGCGCAGTATTCGTACTTGTTTGGAAAAACAGGGTGGTTGCGGAATTTTAATGATCCGTCCCTATTTGGGGCGGATCTTTTTTCGTATTATAGGAAAAAGCTTATCACGCTAAAGCGCGTACTTCCTCATGATGCAAAACACTCCGCAGAATGCGCATTCAGTACGAGAATTCTATAAACGGAATTCTTTTTTATAAGTAAAATGCAGAACCAGCATATGAAATATCAAAAGAAAGGATGACAGAACATGAGTAACCATACAGAAATCAGATGGCATGGTCGCGGTGGTCAAGGTGCCAAAACTGCTGCTTTGCTCCTTGCAGATGTAGCATTTCAGACAGGCAAATATGTACAGGGCTTTCCAGAGTATGGTCCGGAACGTATGGGAGCGCCAATCACTGCTTATAACCGTATCAGTGATACGGTGATCCGCTCTCATTCTAATATCTATGATCCGCAGTATGTTGTAGTCGTAGATGAATCCCTGCTGGAGGCGGTAGACGTGACCAGCGGTCTGAAAGAAGACGGAGCGATTCTGGTAAATACAGAACGTACAAAGGAAGAAATCATTCCTCATTTAAAGGGCTATCAAGGTGATGTATATATCATCGATGCCAAAAAAATATCCATGGCTGCACTCGGAAAATATTTTCCGAACACTCCACTGCTTGCGGCAATCGTAAAAGTGGCTCAGATTATGGATAAGGAGACATTTCTCCGGGAAATGAGAGCTTCCTTCCAGCACAAATTTGCAAATAAACCGGAAGTAATCGATGGCAATATGAAAGCTCTTGAAATGGCGTTTGAGGAGGTGCACTAATGGCGACAGATATCAGCAAACTGGGATTAAAGGCAAAATGGCAGGATTTGACAGAGGGAATGAGCATTGCAGGAGCAGGAACCTCTGCGGATTTTATGACAGGAGAGTGGAGCAGTACCAAACCAGTATTTATTGAAGAAAACTGCAAACAATGTTTACTCTGCGTTCCTGTATGTCCGGACAGTTGTATTCCGGTCCATGACAAAAAAAGAGCAGCGTTTGATTATGACCATTGCAAGGGATGTGGCATTTGTGTGAAAGCATGTCCCTTCGAAGCAATTACAATGGAAGGGGTGAAGTAGAAATGGCAAAAAGAGATCGTTTATCAGGAAATGAAGCCGTAGCTATCGCGCTTCGCCAGATTAACCCAGATGTATTTCCGGCTTTCCCCATCACCCCGTCTACAGAGATTCCGCAATATTTTGCTTCTTTTGTAGCAAACGGAGAGGTAGATACGGAGTTTATCCCGGTAGAAAGTGAACACAGTTCCATGAGTGCAGCGATCGGTGCGTCAGCAGCAGGTGCGCGGGCATTGACGGCAACGTCTTCCTGCGGACTGGCCTATATGTGGGAGGAACTTTATATTGCTGCGTCTAACAGACTTCCTCTGGCACTTGCTCTCGTAAATCGTGCCCTGTCCGGACCGATTAATATCAACTGCGATCATTCAGACAGTATGGGTGCCAGAGATTCTGGTTGGATCCAGATATACGCCGAAAATAATCAGGAAGCTTATGACAATATGGTTCAGGCATTCCGGATTTCAGAACATAAGGACGTCAAACTTCCGATCATGGTCTGCCAGGACGGATTTATCACTAGTCATGCCGTAGAAAACATTGAACTGCTGGAAGATGAAGATGTCAGAAATTTTGTCGGGGAATATGAACCGGAAAATTACCTGCTCAATCCGGAGTGTCCAATGGCCGTAGGTCCCTACTCTGTAACCGATTACTACATGGAAGCAAAAAGGAATCAGGCAGAAGGCATGAAACATGTAGAACAGGTAGTACTGGATGTGGCAAAAGAATTCGCCGAAATATCCGGCAGATCATATGGTCTTTTTGAAGCATACCGTCTGGAGGATGCACAGCGCGCAGTCGTAATGATCGGTTCAGCCGCAGGAACTACAAAAGATGCCATTGACAGATTGCGGGAAAAAGGAGAAAAAGTCGGACTTTTAAAAATCCGTCTCTATCGTCCTTTCCCGGCAGAAGCCATCGCACAGGCACTGAAAAATGTAAAGGCTGTTGCTATTATGGACCGGGCAGAAGGATATTCTAATCATGGCGGTCCGCTGGGATCAGATGTTATGGCAGCCCTCTTCCGGGCAAGGAGCACAGCTCTTGCAACTAATATCGTATACGGACTTGGCGGACGCGATGTGCGTGTCGAAGATATGGAGCAGGTATTTAGTGACCTGCAAAAGATGATTGATCAAGAGGATGCCGGTGAGACTTATCGTTATATGGGTCTTAGAGAGTAAGGAGGGACGCAAAAGATGGCTTATAACTTTAAAGAAACGATGAATAAACCGGGGCGTCTGGCTCCGGGTCACAGAATGTGTGCGGGATGCGGCGGAACTATTGCCGTAAGAAATGTACTTAGAGGACTTCATGAAGGAGATAAGGCGGTCATCGGAAATGCTACAGGATGTCTGGAAGTATCAACATTTACATATCCTTATACTTCCTGGCAGGACAGTTACATTCACAATGCCTTTGAAAATGCCGGATCAACCTTAAGCGGTGTGGAAGGTGCATACAAAGCATTGAAACGAAAAGGAAAATTGAATGAAACTTATAAATTTATTACCTTTGGCGGCGACGGCGGAACCTATGATATCGGTTTTCAATCGCTTTCCGGCGCCATGGAACGCAACCATGATATGGTCTATGTGTGTTATGACAACGGAGCCTATATGAATACCGGGATTCAGCGTTCTTCCGCGACGCCTATGTATGCCGATACAACGACAACACCGGTTGGTACGAAAAGTAATGGTAAGCCGCAGAACCGAAAAGATCTGGCATCTATTATTGCTGCCCATGACATTCCCTATGTAGCACAAACTACCTTTGTACAGAACTTTAAAGATTTGCATATCAAAGCGGAAAAAGCAATCTATACTCCCGGAGCAGCCTTTCTGAATATTATGGCTCCTTGTCCGCGCGGCTGGAGATATCATACTCCGGATATTATCGAAATTTGCAAGCTTGGCGTAGAGACCTGCTATTGGCCGCTGTTTGAAGTAGTGGAAGGCAAATGGATTTTAAACTATGAACCGAAACATAAAAAACCAATCGAGGAATTTTTAAAACCTCAGGGCAGATTCAAACATCTGTTTAAAAAAGGCAATGAATATCTTCTAGAGGCATTCCAGAAGGAAGTAGACAGAAGATGGGAAGAACTTCTCTTCCGCTGTTCCAGATAAAGTAAAATAGGCATAGGCGTTTGATGCGCGTGAATAACCACTTCCGCATATCAAACGCCTGTCTTTTTATGTTTCTCACTGTAAACAAAAGCCGTTTCTATAAACTTCAAAAGTGATTCTAAATCCTATAAACTGAAAAAGCATATTCCTACAACAGGCGATTTTCTGCAATACCCTTGAAGCGATTGTGGAAGAAACTAGAGGGCAAGCGTTTTCAGAAAGTGAATATTGTCTTTTACTTTGTTGGAGAAATCCACTTTCCTACGGAACAACAGACAAAAGATACCAGAAAAGAGGAAAAGGCGGCATAGCCCTTGTGGGGGCTATGCCGCCTTTTCAGAAGATACACTTCCTTGTAACCCGAGAGTCTTGATTTTTCCGGGGTTTCTAACACATTTTGATAATGATTATCTCTTGCTGAACTGTGGTGCACGACGTGCTGCTTTGAGACCGTACTTCAATCGTCTGAGCGATGATTTTCCTTGATATTCCGGGCTTTTTTGAGCCTCGGCCCCTCGGTTGTCCTATTCCTTAACCAAAAAACAGGCCACTTTTACGAGGGGAC
>CALWCS010000049.1 GCA_944376425.1 uncultured Lachnospiraceae bacterium
CTAAAATCTGGAATTCCGCTTTCTGTTGATACCCCGGCACCCCCGAAAAATACGATTCTTCTGCTCTTATCAATATATTCTTGAAGTTGTTCTGTCTGATTCATAAAAAATCCCCCTTTTTTACCAACGTAAACCGTATCACTTTGTCCCTTTTACTTTCTGTAAATCCAAAAAGGAGGCTGAAATCTCAGCCTTCCCTGTTTGTTATTCCTGTGTATTGTTTGTCGCATCCGGATCTACGATCTGGTATGCTCTGACTAGTTTCCCCTGAACAATGAATCGGACATCAGAGCTTGCCGTACATGTGGATAGCGTAACGATCTTATCTCCCGCTGTCAGCTCTGTGTCTGTTTTGATAATAGAATTTTCCTGCATTCTTTGCAGATAGTCTCTATAATCATTTTTTGTTTCAAACTGTCTTTGGTAACTTTCACTGATTGCTCCGACTTCTGCGCATGAAAAAATTTCATACTTATAGTAGAGATCCGGCGTATAGACCCAGAAATATTTACTGTCTTCATACGTCTCTTCATCATAGAAACGGTTCAGTTTCCCAAACATAGAACCATTTCTCATATTATGACCATAGATCACGCTGTTTGTGTCAGTAAAATTCGGTTTTGTGTCGCAGTCCAGAAAAATTGAGCCGGCAATATTATCTGTCTTTTTAAACGTATGCGTCAGATAATATGCATTATCATCTGTCTGTACGATCGGATAATTGATGGTATCGATAGCCTCCACATACAGCCATCCGATAATATCCGAATTAATTTCCTGAAGTTCCTCAAAGTCTACTCTTTTCTTTACTTTTGCAATTTTTCCAAGAATCTTAACATTTCCGTTTTCATCTTCCATAATTACAGAGGTCTCTTCGTCTGACTCCCCGGCTGAAGATACTGTCCGTGCGCTGCCTTCTGCCGCCTGCGTCGTTTCGTTTTCATTTTCAACTGCCTGTGCGTCTAAGCCGTCTTCTTCGCTGTCTATAATATCTCCAATAATGACGGTTCCAAATTCATCAATACTGGTTTCTTCCATATTGATTTCATCCTCTTGCGATGAGTTCTGGGTATTATCATTTGTCTCACTGTTTTCCTGCGTACCGCCTTCATTTCCGATATCCACATATTGTTCCAGTTCTTCGTATTCGTCCGTGCCCTGTTTATATTCCAGCACAATATCGATTACATGATATCCGGAAAAACAGAACACTCCGATTGCCAAAACCAGAACTATATTTCTGATTATGTTCCCGGCAGTTTTTTTCCCTTTTTTCTTATTTTCAGCCATTGACATCCTCCTCCTCGTATACTTTTTTCTTTACTGCCACTGCCGGCCGCTTCCCTGCTTGCTTTTTTCGTGCTGTCTTTTGCTTTTTGCAATGGCAGTGATTCCCCTTTTTCTGCCCTGAAAAAGTAAATTTTTATAGTTCACAGTTTCCTACTGTTCTTGGAAATGGAAGAACATCTCTGATATTTCCCATACCTGTCAGGTACATTACACAGCGTTCAAATCCAAGTCCAAAACCTGCATGTCTTGTCGATCCATACTTTCTTAAATCAAGATAGAATCCATAGTCTTCTTCCTTCAGTCCTAATTCTTTCATCCGGTTTCTCAGTTTTTCATAATCATCTTCTCTTTGACTTCCTCCAATGATTTCTCCGATTCCCGGAACTAAGCAGTCCATTGCAGCAACCGTTTTTCCATCTTCATTTAATTTCATATAAAATGCTTTGATTTCCTTTGGATAATCCGTCACAAATACAGGACGTTTAAATACTTCTTCTGTCAGATACCGTTCATGTTCTGTCTGAAGATCTGTTCCCCAACTTACTTTATATTCAAATTTATCATTGTTCTTTTCCAGTATTTCTATCGCCTCTGTATAAGTTACATGGGCAAACTCAGAATTCATCACATGATTGAGTCGTTCCAGCAATCCTTTATCCATGAAGGAATTAAAAAACTTCATCTCTTCAGGAGCATTCTCCAGCACATAATGAATGACATATTTTAACATACTCTCTGCAAGTACCATATCATCTTTCAGATCAGCAAATGCAATTTCCGGTTCTATCATCCAAAATTCAGCCGCATGACGCGTCGTGTTGGAATTCTCTGCACGGAATGTCGGTCCGAAAGTATAGATGTTTCGGAAAGCCTGCGCAAACGTCTCTCCGTTTAACTGACCGCTTACTGTCAAATTCGTCGGTTTTCCAAAAAAGTCTTTGCTAAAATCGATATTTCCGTCTGATGTCTTTGGAATCTGGTTCAGATCCAGCGTTGTCACCTGAAACATCTCCCCTGCTCCCTCACAGTCACTTCCTGTAATCAGTGGAGTATGAACGTATACGAAATCTCTCTCCTGGAAAAATTTGTGAATCGCATATGCAATCAGAGAACGCACGCGAAATACTGCCTGAAACGTATTGGTTCTCGGTCTTAAATGTGAGATTGTTCTTAAGTATTCCAGGCTGTGGCGTTTCTTCTGAAGCGGATACTCTGGAGAAGACGCTCCTTCTACAGACACCTCGACAGCCTGAATTTCAAAAGGCTGCTTAGCCTCGGGAGTAGCAACCAGCGTTCCTCTTACAATCACAGCTGCTCCGACATTTTGTTTTGAAATCTGTGCAAAGTTTTCCATTGTGTCATGATATACCACCTGAAGAGTTTCAAAATAGGTTCCGTCATGCAAAACTAAAAATCCAAACGTCTTCGAATCACGGATGCTTCTGACCCATCCGCCTACTGTAATTTCATGATCTATATACTTTTCTCTGTTTCGGTAAATTTCTCTAACTGTTACTAAATCCATTTGTGTTCTAACTCCTTTGCCCTTTCATTCTCTTTTTTTATACAGTATAGCCCATTCTATCGGCTAACGCAAGCGCAAATCAGTCATTTAAATAGGTCATAAACAGATTGCCTGCCGCCGGGAATGTCGCGTCGCTGTCGTCAGAACCCCAATAGACTGTTTCACTCGCCCCTGGATACAGCACCATAATATTCTCAAACTGATCATATCCTGTAATCAAAATTACCTGATCATTGAGCTGAGCCAAAACAGGCGATCCCTGATCGATAAAATATAATACCATATCCCATGTGCATCCGCTTAAATCCACTACTGTCTTGCCTAGTTCCTGTTCAAGGACTTCTTTATCCATAATCCCCTGCTTCATAATATCAGGAATCTCATTCAGATCGATCGATGCAGCATCGTTTCTGTTCCCGCGTTCCCAAATATAATTTTGGTTTGCATCTACTACGACACCTTTTAGTTCATCGGCTCTCTGAATTGCTGTATTTGCTGAAGTGTGAATGCTGTCCAGCATTCCCCTTCCATAAACATAATATACCTCTTTTTCTGTAGTCCGTGTAACAATTGTAACCTCTCGGTTTTCCTCTACAATTTTTTCTTTGCTGTGGACAACTTTCGGTGTTGTCTGTTCCAGAGTTTCATTGATGTGTAAAACAATCTCACTTAACTTTCGGCTGCTGTTCTGTGTCGTAATCGTAACATCTTCCAGATCGTTTGTCATATTGCTGACAATTTGATCATCCGTCGCTTCCTGGAATACTCCGTCTGTTTTTACAACCCGTTTCAGCGTCAGCAGTTTCTCGGAAATAATTCCCTCTGTGACATATCCTCCGCTCGGTATATACTCTTTAACTCGTTCTCCTTGAGTATTTTCTATGATCACCTGTTTCATGGGAAAAATTTCGTCTCCCGGATGAGTTGTCTGGATTTCTGATGCATCTGCAATTCCATATACGAGATCTTCTTCCATAAATCCGATTACTTGGATACACTCTCCGTCTCCTGCTGAAATCGTTCGAATCTCCTTCGTCTCAAGATCCATTACATTCAAGTTGTAAGACTGATATCTGTCATTTTCTTCTAACCACGCAAAATATCTGTTTGTATCAGATCCTGCATAACATCCTGTGTTTAATCCTGTAATCACTGTTGAAAGACTTCGGGTGGCAAGCCCTACTTCATAGACCGTTCCATCCAGCATAAAATAAAATTTTGTTTTGTCTGAGGTGACATAATTCAGCGCTTCTACGTCACGCTTCATCAGCTCATAAGACTCTAACGTATCTACGAAAACCAATTCTTCTATCTGTACCAGATCTGCATTATAGTAGTACAGCGCAACTCCTGACTCTCCTTCATGACCGCCCCTGTTCATGTATCCGGTCACTGAAAAATAAATATTTCCATTTTCATCCACTTCAATTACTTTGATTGAATTTTGTCTGTAGCTATCTCTTTCATCCGAGTTTTCACTTTGTCTAAAATCAAATACCTGTGCCATTTTATTTTCCTCGATGTCATAGCTCCAAAGACTGTTGCCTTGTACAAATGCAAGAAACCGGCTCTGATCATCGGTTCGGTATTCTACTTCTCTGTCACGAATTCCCAGATTAATTCCATTTTCTGTTACGACTCCGTCAAGTTCCGGATTGAAAATCTCATTCGTTGTCCTCTCGAAATCGAGCAGATATGTCTGGAGACTCGTATAGCGCAGACGGTAAAATTCCTCAACCTGATAAAGTTCTGTCTGTCCCTCTTCGCTCTGTGCCAAAAGCGTATAGTTCAGGACAATTGATGCTGTTGTTCCATTGATCTCTTTAATACTTGGAATGGGTTCTGAATCAATCTGCGGTGCCAACGCTCCCCATGTAAGGACATCTACATTGTTGTAAATATCAATTTCTGAGAGTGTGCTGTTATCCGCCTCTAAGTCTGTCTCAATCAGATTCGCCAGTATGTTCAAATTTTCCTCTGATCCATCCAGACATCTCTGATAAAAATCCAGAACAAACTGTAAATATTCCTGTGTATGTAATCCATCTTGCCGAACCACTCTCGTATAATAGTAGATGTCTTTGCTTCCCACCGTAACTTGAAGCTGAAGCACATACTCCTGATTCATCAAAAGCTGGTTTTGAAGCTCAAGTGTCGCTTTGACATATTCTCCGTCTGTATAATAATTCGTCACCTTTGTTCTTTCCAGAACAGTTTCTCCGTCTAATGTAATCACCTGAAAATTCAAGTCATTGATATTTTGTCCAAAATTTTCAATCTGAATTTCCAGTGTCCTGTCGGTATTTAGAGGTGTGATCGTATCTCTCATTGCAGTAACTTGCATTGGCTTTGCATAACCGTGAAGGCAGTTAATCTGAATATCCTGATTTGTCAGATATACAAGTGGAAATGTGGCTGCCTGCATTTCTCGTTCGCTAGAACTGCCTCCTCTGCCCATCCACCAGAAAATGCCTGCCGCTGCTGCTGCAAATACCAGCACCAGCACTACAATCTTTACAATCATTCCTTTTACTTTGTCTGCTTTCATAGTTCCTTCTCCTTCTCTTCAAGCAGCTTAACCAGTAAAGGATGAACGCCTAAAAACTCCATACACTGATTTCTTTTTTGGCTGTCTGTCTTTTTTCCTGTTTTTACAGCACGAATCAAGATATTTTTTGGGGTATGTTCCATATCAATAAATTCTAAAATCTGAACATGATATCCCGCCGTCTCAAGACAATCTGCACGCAGTGCATCTGTCACCAATGCCGCAATTCTTTCTTTGATCAATCCATACTTTAAAATCGGTTCTAACGTCTGACATTGTATCTGTCCGTTTAATTCATGCTGGCAGCATGGAACCGATAAGATTGCTTTTGCGTTCCAGGACACTGCTTTTGCAATGGCATAATCCGTCGCTGTATCGCATGCATGCAGTGTTACCACAAGATCTACCTTTCCCTTTTTCTCGTAGGATGCAATATCTCCAACAAAAAACTTTAATTTCTCATATCCGTATTTTCTTGCAAGATCATTGCACAGTTGTATCACATCTTCCTTTAAATCCAGTCCGATGATTTTCACATCTCTTTTTTTTAATTCATGCAGGTAATAGTAGATGGCAAACGTCAAATAGGATTTCCCGCATCCAAAATCAATCACTGTCAATTCTCCCTCAGGTTTTAATTGAGGAAGAATATCTTCCATAAATTCCAGAAAGCGATTAATCTGCCTAAATTTATCGTACCGTGATTTTACGATTTCTCCGTCGGCTGTCATTACTCCTAGGTCTTCTAGAAACGGAATAGGAATTCCCTCTTCTAAAATATATTTCTTTTTTCTGTTATGAGACAAGTCCGGACTGTTTTTTTGTTCCTCCTGCCGTTTCCTTTTTATTGTTGTCTGCCCTTTTTTACTGACCATTGCGCTGTAGCGCCACTGGGTACTTTCCAACTGCATCTGTTTATAATCTTCGCAGAGCCACTGACAGATCTTGGGGATCAGCTCTTCTTTCTCATAATTCTCATGGAATTCCTTTTTTCCATCTTGAAGCGATACCTGAAAAAAAAGATGATCTTTTTTTAAGATGGGACGGATCTTACGGTTGCCTGTCACCTCTTTTCGTTTTTTTCCGCTTAAAACGATCTGAAGAAGCTGCTCACTTAACTGCTCTTCCAGTACCTTCTTTATTTTCTCCATTTGGGATTTTCTCATCTCCATTCTGTTCCTTCTTTTTTAGACTTTTCTCAATGGTATCTGTTGATCTTCTATCTCAACCATAAAAAATACTGTTACGCTTTCTCGTAATCATGTATTTCTATGATAAGAAAAATCAATCCCTCTTTGCGGGATTGCCCGCACAGCCGCAATGCCGCTTTGAAGCGACGGCATGACTGCGGCGTGCACATTCTCAATAAAACGTTTCTTTTGCATAGGAGACGAAGTTTCCCATGCGCGGACCCGGGCACAAGTATCTATACTCAGAAACGCGAGTCCCTTCTACAACTCTATTGTATCTACTTTATTTTAAAATCACAACTGAAATTTTCCTTAATATCTTTTCTCCTCTTTTTATTGCCTGCCAATTGAAAAATATGACCGTCTTTTTCCTTTGTCTTTTTATTTAATACCACCTGCGGCATCTGCGTCTTCTGCATCTTCTTCGATATACTTCCTGATACAACATTACTTCAACCAAATCTCCAAGCCAATTTTTTCCGGGCGGATATCTTCGTTGTATTTCCTGATTCATTACAAGATTTTCATCTTTGTCTTCTCCTTCTTCCACAGGATATTCTTCTTTCATTTTGTCATAGATCATTTTTGCAATGCGCCGCATCATCAGTCTGTCTGGAGATTCGTCAAACATCATACTCCCTTCATATTCCATTTTATCGCATTCTTCTTCCACATATCCTGCAATTTTTTTGGCAATTTGCGGATACATCTCTTTTAATCGTTCCATATCCCTTTCATTTTCCTGGTCTTCCATATAATACTCCGGTATTTGTCCATACGTCTGATAATAAGGCAGCGGCATATCCGTCCCCGGATTAGATGATGCTTTGATCCACTGGTTTGTTCCTCTGCTATCCCAGAGAATTTTATTCTTCCCTTTCGGCGAAACACGAATGATACGTTCAAAAGAATCCATATCTCTCCTCCACTTTTCAAAATACATTCTATTGACAGTAAAATTTTTTCGTTCACTGTCTTCTGCAAAAATATCTTTCCGTTTCTATACTATATGCAGTTTTTTTTTATATGGATACTTATTTCAATATTCCTCATTCATTACGGGAATCCCCAGATAAACGTGTGTCCTGTCTTTTTCTTCATCGTATGTCATTGCCACATTGATATTAATAGCATAATCTCCCTGCATAATATAGTCATTGATTGCTCCTGTATATCCATAAACGGTATATAATTGTTCGGTTTTATTTTCTGAAACCACATGTGCCTCCAGAGATTCGAAAATATCTTCTGTAATTTTCTCTCTTTCCTCCATTGTCAGTTTCCCTTTATAAAATCCATGCGCCGTCGTCGTATTTTGCGGATTGTCCAGCGTGTCTTCCAAAATATTCTGAAGCTGTGTCCTATAATACATGGCGCTGTGCAGATCATCTTCAAACTCAATCCTTGCACATAGATATTGGTCTTCTTCATTCATCGTCAAAATTTTTAATTCTGTCCTTGCCCTTGCACCTTCTTTCACAATCTGAGTCAAACTATGTCCTTCTTTTTGTTCTTCCTGAAGTTCTCCAATATTATCAAGCCCTAATTTTTCAGCTGTCTCTGTCAAAAATATTTTTCTCTCCTCTGGATCCATCCATTCTCCTTTTAATTTTCCAAAGTATTCTGTCTGACTGTTTTTCTCTTCTGTCCCAATGCGTCCAAATACTTCTGTAATCTGCTCTTCCCTCTCTGAAAGACCACTTTTTAAAACTTGTGTTCCGGCAAGAATCCAAAGCATCAAAAAAACTGCAATCCATCTTTTACGCATAAAAAATCCCTCCAACTGTTTTTTCTAGTATTTCCAGCCGGAGAGTTTTCTATCTCTTTTCTTGCCTACTATCTATTTTTTTCTGCTGCTTCTATGCGCACCAGTGCTCTTGTAAGCGCCATCTCTGCTTCTTGGACAGAAGTCTGTGTCTCCTGACGCAATAATTGTTCTTGTGCCCGCCTCTTTGCTTCTCTTGCACGCTCCAGATCAATTTCCCAGGACCATTCTATCTGTTCTGCAAGAATCGTGACTTTCCATGGAAGAATTTCTAAAAATCCATCATGAATTGCTCCGTATTTTTTCCCTTTTTCTTCTGTGATAACAAAAATTCCGGGGAAAATCACTGCTGTAAGCGGAATATGCTTTTGATAAATACCGATTTTTCCTTCACTTGTAGTCAGCTCTACCATTTTTACCTTTCCCTCGTAGACAATACGTTTGGGAGCAATGATTTTTAAATCAAACTCGTTTTCCATCTTCGTCCTCCTGCACTTTGCGTGCCCTCACGTCTTCGATCGTGCCGGCATTGAGAAAATAACTCTCAGGAATTTCATCGTGTTTTCCTTCCAAAATTTCTTTAAATCCACGGATTGTCTCTGAAAGAGGAACGTATCTGCCCTCCATCCCTGTAAACTGAGACGCTACAAAGAAAGGCTGTGACAGAAATCTCTGCACTTTTCTTGCACGGCTTACAATCTGTTTTTCTTCCTCAGAAAGTTCATCCATTCCTAAAATAGCAATGATATCTTGCAGTTCTTTATAGCGCTGCAAAATTTTCTGTACGCCTCTTGCTGTTTCGTAATGTTCCTTTCCTACAATTTTAGGATCCAGAATCCGAGATGTCGAATCGAGCGGGTCGATAGCCGGATAAATTCCAAGTTCCACAATAGAACGCGACAATACCGTTGTTGCATCCAAGTGTGCAAAAGTAGCTGCCGGAGCCGGATCTGTCAGGTCGTCTGCCGGTACATAAACTGCCTGAACTGATGTAATCGAACCATTTTTAGTAGAAGTAATTCTTTCTTGCAAAGCTCCCATTTCCGTCTGTAACGTCGGCTGATATCCGACTGCTGACGGCATTCTCCCAAGCAGCGCAGACACTTCAGAACCAGCCTGAGTAAACCGAAAAATGTTGTCAATAAAAAGAAGTACATCTTTTCTTTCTCTGTCACGAAAATACTCCGCCATCGTCAGTCCGGTAAGTCCTACTCTCATTCTGGCTCCCGGCGGTTCATTCATCTGTCCAAAAACCATCGTTGTTTTATTGATAACGCCCGATTGCTGCATCTCATGATATAGGTCATTTCCCTCTCTTGTACGCTCTCCTACCCCGGTGAAAACAGAATATCCTCCATGTTCCGCCGCGATATTTCGAATCAATTCCTGAATCAAAACGGTCTTTCCGACACCCGCTCCTCCAAACAGTCCGATTTTTCCTCCTTTTTGATACGGACACAATAAATCAACGACTTTGATTCCCGTTTCCAGAATCTCTGTCACTGTAGACTGTTCTTCAAATTTCGGAGCTTTTCTGTGAATCGGCATATAATCTACGTTTTTCGGAACAGGTTTTTGGTCAATCGGATCACCTGTCACATTAAAAATACGCCCTAACGTCTTTTCCCCTACAGGCACCATAATTGGATTTCCCGTTGCCACTGCTTCCATTCCGCGTCTTAGTCCGTCTGTCGCTCCCATTGCGATACACCTTACTACGTCATCTCCCAGATGCTGCGATACCTCTGCTGTCAGTTTTGTTCCATCCTCTCTCTCGATTAAAACTGCTTCATAGATTTTCGGAATCATTCCTTCACAAAATCTGATATCTAATACTACGCCGATAATCTGTGTAATCCTGCCTCTGCTTTGTGTTGACGCCAATTCATTTCTCACTCCTTTTTTGTTTCTCTTTTTAATTAACAGCGCCGGCGCCGGCAATGATTTCTGTCAGTTCCTGGGTAATGGAACCTTGCCGTACTCTGTTATACTGTAAAGACAGTTTGTCTGTAATTTCCTTTGCATTTTTAGATGCCGCATCCATTGCTCTCATTCTTGCCGCATTTTCACTGGCTGCTGCTTCTGTCATGGCATGATAAACCATACCGAAAATATATTTGGGAATAATCCTCTCCAAAACTTCCTCTTCTTTTGGCTCATAATTCATCGGTATAGACACTGTTTCTTTCTCATTTTCTGCAACCGGCATTGTTATCGGCAGCAGTCTTATCAGATTCGGTTTCTGAATGACCGTATTTTTAAAAGAGGTATACGCCAGATAAAGTTCTGCAATTGTACCATCTGAAAACTTTTGCAACAGTATGTCAGTGATCTTTTTTGCCTCCTCGTAATCGGGTGTTTGAATTATTTTACTGTAGTCTTTTATCATCTTATACCCTTTCTTTTCCAGAACCTCTCTTCCTTTTTTGCCAACAGTATAGATTTCCAGTTCTTCTTTTTTCCAGTCTTTTTCCGTAATCAATTTCGCCACATCCGTGCTGTATCCTCCCGCAAGCCCTCTGTTCGATGTCATGACAATAACTGCTTTTGTTTTCGAAATAGGTTGTCTTAAATATTTGCAGTCCGGCTCTTTTGTTTTTGAAAGGATTGATGATATCACGGCATGAAGCTGTATAAAATACGGCTTTGAATCGTTGGCATTTTTCTTTGTTTTCTGCAGTTTTACCGTTGAGACTAATTCCATCGCTTTTGTGAGCTGCCGAATACTTGCAATACTGTTCTTTCTCTTTTTAATTTCTCTTATTGGCGCCATGCATCTGTCCTTCCTTCCCGTTTTCTGATACGTTTCTGTTTCTATTAACAATAAAAAATAACATTATCATTCTATTGCTTTTCTATATTATGCTTTACAAAAGCTTGTTTGCATTCTTCTATGGCACGAATCAAATTCTGTTCATTTTCTTGTGAAATCTGCTTTTGTGCTGCAATTTCTTCCGGTATTTCCGGAAATCTTGTCTTAATCCATTCTGTCAATTCTTTCTCAAAACGTGAAATTTCTTCCACTGGAAGATCTAAAAGATATTTCTTTGTTGCGGCATAGAGGATAATAACCTGATATTCTACCGGTATAGGCTCATATTGAGACTGTTTTAAAACTTCCCTGATCCTTTCTCCTTGTCTTAGTTTTTTTCTTGTATCTTCGTCAAGTTCTGAACCAAACTGAGAAAATGCCGCCAGCTCCCGATACTGTGCCAACTCTACGCGAATCGGAGAAGCAATCTTTTTCATAGCCTCAATTTGTGCTGCACCTCCCACACGCGATACAGAAAGTCCTGCATTGACAGCCGGACGAAATCCTGCATGAAAAAGTTCTGTCTCCAGATAGATCTGACCGTCTGTGATGGAAATCACATTTGTCGGAATATATGCCGAAACATCACCTGCCAGTGTTTCAATAATCGGCAGTGCCGTCAAAGAGCCGCCTCCTTGTTCATCTGACAATCTTGCAGCTCGTTCTAACAGTCGGGAGTGAAGATAAAAAACATCTCCCGGATATGCCTCGCGCCCCGGCGGACGTTTTAGAAGCAAGGAGATTGTCCTGTAAGCTGCCGCATGTTTTGACAGATCATCATAAATAATCAGCACATCTTCCCCTCGTTCCATCCATTCTTCTCCTATCGCGCATCCTGAATACGGAGCAAGATACTGAAGCGGTGCAATCTCACTTGCAGTTGAGGCAACTACTGTCGTATAATCCATCGCTTTGTGTTCTTCCAGGATCTTGACAATAGAGGCAACTGTTGATGCCTTCTGTCCGATCGCTACATAAATACACTTTACATTCTGATTCTTCTGATTGATAATCGTATCAATTGCAATTGCTGTTTTTCCGGTCTGCCTGTCACCGATAATCAATTCTCTTTGTCCTCTCCCGACAGGTACCATAGCGTCTATGGCTTTGATTCCTGTCTGAAGCGGTGTATCTACTGATTTTCTTGAAATGACACCCGGCGCGCTGCGTTCCACCGGACGGTATCGAGTCGTCTGAATCGGACCTTTTGCGTCAATCGGCTGTCCGAGTGCATTGACGACTCTTCCGATCATACTGTCTCCTACCGGTACTTCAACGATGCGCCCTGTTGTCCTGACCATGTCTCCTTCTTTTATTTCCTCTGAATCCCCAAGCAAAACGGCTCCTACATGATCTTCTTCCAGATTCATCACCATACCGAAAACGTCGCCTGGAAATCCAAGCAGTTCTCCCTGTATTGCCTTTTCCAGCCCATAAATTCGTGCCATTCCGTCTGCCGTCTGGGTCACAGTCCCGACATCGGCAACTATCATTTTAGAAGAATAATTTCTAATCTGTTCTTTAATTACAGAACTGATTTCCTCCGGTTTTAAATTCATAGGACGATATCACCTTCTTTCTGCCATTTTTCATTTTGCTCTAAAGAAATTTTCATAAGCTGTGACTGCATACGTTCCAGTCTGCTTTTTATGCTGCTGTCTATCACACGATCCTTCAGCCGAATCTTCATTCCTCCAATCAGGCTCGGATCAATGGCATACTGTATTTCCAGTTTCCGATATCCAGTTGTTTTTATCATAATTTCCCTGATTTTCTTTTTTTGGAAACTCTTTAATTCTGCTGCTGATATCACCTGAATACGCCCTGTCCCTTGATATTCTTCAATCTGAGTCATCAGTTCAGATAAAATTTCCGGCAATTGTTCTGAGCGTTTGTTCTTCACAATCACACAAAAAAATGCCGTCATTTCATTAGAAACTCTTTCTTTCAAAATCTGCTCTGTCGTACGAAGTTTTTCTTCCATCAAAACCCCTGGGTTTTCCAAAAACTGAATCCATTGCGGATTTTCTTCGACAGCTTTTCGAACTGCCGCAGCTTCTTGGAGCAACCGGTCTGTTTTTTGGTCTTCTACTGCCAGCTCAAATATTGCTTTTGCATACCTTTTTGATACTAACTGATCCATGTCTGTTCTCCTATTTCCTGCAATGTCTTTTCGACAAGCTGATCTTGAAATTCTGGTGTCACAGACGATTCCATTACTTTTTTTGCGATAAGAGAGGCAATCGATATCATCTCTTTTTTCTTTTCATCCGCCTCTTTTCTTCGCTCGAGTTCTATTTGTATTTTTGCTCTTTCTCTGATTCGTACTGCCTCTTTATTTGCCTCGTTTAAAATTTTTTCTTCCTTTTTGAGAGCCTTCTGTCTTGCTTTTACCAATATCTCCTGGGCTTCTTTTTCAATATTTTTTATTTTTGCTTCATAGTCTGCTTTTAGTTTCAGTGCTTCTTCCTTTGATTGTTCGGCAGTCTTTCTGTCATTTTTTATCTGATCTTCTCTTTCTTTGAGTACATTTCTGACAGGCACAAACAGAAAATATGACAGAAATAAAAACATGACAAATACTGATAATGCCAGAACTGCTGCATCAAACAAAAGCTGGAAATCCAGATTGAATAATCGTTCCAACGCCTTTTCTTCCTTTCTCTCTTTTCTTCTGTTTCCTGATCGTGTTTATCAAAGTCTTCCCAGCAACGGATTTGCAAACAAAAGAATAAAAGCAATCGCAAGTCCATACAGTCCTGTTGTCTCCGCAACGGCCTGTCCAAGCAGCATTGTCGATGTAATGTCTGACTTTGCTCCCGGATTTCTTCCAACTGCTGATGCGCCGTAACCGGCCGCGATTCCCTGTCCGATTCCGGGACCGATCCCTGCAATCATAGCAAGACCGGCTCCTATTGCAGAACATGCTAAAATTAATCCTTGATCTGTAATACCATTCATAGTTTTCCTCCTGATTTTTCTATCTCATTTTTTTTATTTTTAATCTTTTTATTGTTGCCTCTGTTCTTTTCTTCTGTTTTTGATTTCTTTTCAACCCTATCACTCTGATAAAAGATTATGTGGGACGTTGCGGCAGTTTGTCACTGATAAATACCATCGTCAGCATACAAAAAACATAAGTCTGTATCATCCCTGAAAAGATATCAAAATAGATATGCAAAAATCCGGGCCATGCCACGGCAAACGGAGAAAGCAGCGAATAAATCAGCGCCATCATAACTGTCCCTGACAAAACATTGCCAAAAAGACGCAAAGACAAAGAAAACGGAACAGAAAGTTCTCCGATCAGATTGATCGGAAATAGAAATGGAAGCGGCTGAAACAATCCTGTAAATGCCTTTGTCTTATTATATTTGATGTTATTATATTGAATTATCATAAAGGTCAGTAATCCAAGCGGCAATGTCACACCATAATCGGCAGTCGGAGGTCTGATTCCAAATAGTCCCGATAGATTACTTACGAAAATAAACAAAAAAATACAGCTGATGTAATTTACAAATTTAGGAGCATACCATCCCATACTGTTTTCCGTCATATGATCCAGCATCTCTACCATCATCTCTACCGCATTTTGAAACCCTGTCGGAAATTCCTGCGGTGTTTTCATCCTTTTTCTGACTGCAAGCGCAAATATAAATAAAATCAGCATAATCACCAGCAAACTGACATGAGTTGTTGTGATCCATAGCTCCTGTCCAAACAATTCAAATCGAATCAGTCCATGAATCATAAAATCAACCTCTTTTGCAGCCAGCATCTGAAAATTACCGGCAGTTTTCATATTTTTATCTCACCTCCTAAAAACTATATCCCGGTTTTTTTCGGCTGTCTCCTTCTTTCTATTTTTTGAAAGAGGTTATGAATCGGCATTTGCAGAAATGCCCCGCCTTTTAGCGTAATCATTCCCAGAAATAACGCTGCGATATTTCCAAGATTCCAGTACCAGACTAGCACGATCAAAAGCAGGGACGCTACGCTGCGCAGTCCATACATGATTTTGATATAACTGACAGCGTTTTTCTCATTTCGGTTCCATGCATTTTGAATCGAACGCTCTATATGCACAGCCTTGATCATGGAAAAAAACACTCCAATCCAAAGCCCTGCTGCGTAGGATATTTTATCTTCAAACATCCAAAAGAGAACCAACTGAAAAAAAATTCCGCAAATGAAAATGCCAAGCAACAATTCTTTTAATACTCTACTCATTCTTCTCATTTTTCTTTTCCTTCTCCTCCTCTTTTATCACCTGGCGCAGGAGAATCCATGTATTTCTTGTTCCTGCCAAAATTCCTAAAATGAGCAGCGGAATCGTAGTATACCAGCCAAATTTCTGTTCCATCCAGAATCCCAGTGCAACGCATAAGATCACTGGTGCCAGCATACTGATTCCAACTTGTGTCACCATGGCAAGAGAATGAAAAATCTCTTTTTTCTCTTTCAATCTGTCTTCCCCTTTCTTTTTACTGTCTAAACAGGCGTGAATCATCTTCTTTTTGATATTTTCTTTCTGCTATCTGCGATCTGCTTTCTTTCACTTTTTTTTGCCATGGCTCTTCTATTTTTCTCCATGTTTTCCCGGAAGATTCCTCTATTTCATGTTCAATTTCCATAATTAAAAGCAAAGAAGCCGGTCCCTCAATCACCCCAAGAGGTCCAAACAGATACAATCCCACATAAACTGTAATCAAAATCACAATCGGATAAATGCCCAGACTTTTTCCAACCAGCTTAGGCTCTAGAAATTCTCTCGTCGTATTTGCGATAAAAAAGATCGTCATATATGCAGCTGCATGGAAAAAATCTTTTGATAAAAGACTGATAATTGCCCATGGGATCAAAATTGTCCCTGTTCCGATAAATGGAAGGACATCCAAAATCCCTATCACGGTTCCAATCAGCAGTGCGTACGGATTTTTCAAAATCCAAAGCCCCGCAACACAGATTACAATGACCAGTCCCATAATCATTAACTGTGCCTTGATATAGACTCCTGCCATTCCCCAAATTCTTTGTTCTATACGGACAGCTGCCTGGTAGAGAGGCTGATGAGATATTTTTTCTTTGATTTCCGGATAGTCTTTCATCAACAGAATCGCTGAGATAAATACTAAAAAAAATGCTCCTGCTGCTTTTACAATTTCTACCATATATCCTACAGAATTTCCCACCATAGTTGGAATTACATTGGTCTCAACTTCTTCTTGTATTTTTCCAATATTCGTATATACAAAATTTTTTACGTCCGAGACGTGCAGTCCTAGGGAACGTTCTAATCCTTCGCAGCAGTCATCCACAAAATATTGAAAATTTTGATAATATACATCAAAATTTTGAACGAAGGCACGAAATTGTTCGAGAAGTTTTGTCACCAGAAAATAAACTAAGAGAATCAGAACCCCTGAAAAGATTACTAATAGAAAAGAAAAAATCCACTCTCTTTTTATTTTTAAAATACCATGCAGTTTCTCAATCAGAGGACGCACCATTTTTACCAGAATTCCTGCAATTAAAAAAGGAATTACAAGAGGCAGCAGATATTTCATACCTGCATAAACTGCCAACGTAATTCCTATGATTCTAACAATTTTCTTTTTGTTTAATACGGAACGAATTTCTGGCATACTATGTTCTCCTTCTTACTACCTTTCCCATAGTATGCGCATTTTTATTCGAACCATGCAAAACATGTACCTTCAGGCTTACATGTAAAAACCATCTTTTTTCCTGTTTTTGGATGAATAAACGAAAGCTTTACCGCACACAGCCCAATGGTATCTTTCATGCCGACATTTTGATCTTTGATTCCATATTTTCTGTCTCCGTAAAGAGGGCACCCGGCATTTGCCATCTGTACGCGGATCTGATGGTGGCGTCCTGTTACAAGATGAATCGCTGCTAAGCTATAATTTTCCTGTTCTTTCAAAATATGATACTCTAGTTCCGCACGCTTTGCTCCGGTTGTCTCTTGATCCACCACACTGGAATGATTCATTCTTTCATCTTTCTTTAGATAATCCACCAAAATTCCTGATTTTGTCTTCATCTTTCCACAGATTACGGCTTCATATTCCTTCATAAAGTTATTTCCGCGAAATCCGCCGCTTAACTTTGCAGCAGCCTGCTTTGTCTTTGCAAATACAAGCAGTCCTTCTACCGGCTGATCAATCCGATGGACTACTCCTAAATAAGGTTCTCCTATACCTGAATTTTTTTCATATAAATATGTCTTTAGCTCACTGACGCAATCTTTTTCTCCAATTTTTCTGCTCTGCACCGGAAATCCAGACGGCTTTTGACAGACCAGCAGTTCAGAATCTTCATAAATCATTTTCAGTTTCATTTTTACACCTTAAACCGGTATCCTACCCCCCATATTGTCTCAATGTACTGGGGTTTCGCCGTATTAAATTCAATTTTTTCTCTGATTTTTTTGATATGAACCGTCACCGTTGCAATATCTCCAACAGATTCCATATCCCAAATTTTATTAAACAATTCTTCTTTTGTAAACACATGATTCGGATTTTGTGCAAGAAAGGTCAGCAGATCAAACTCTTTTGTCGTAAATGTTTTTTCTTCTCCATTGATCCAGACTCTTCTTGCTGTCTTATCAATTTTAATGCCACGGATCTCTACAATCTCATTTTCCTGGACATTGCTGCTTACCAGTCGCTCATACCTCGCCAGATGTGCCTTTACGCGTGCCACCAGCTCGCTTGGGCTGAACGGTTTTGTCATATAGTCGTCGGCTCCCAGCCCCAATCCTCTGATCTTATCGATATCATCTTTTTTGGCAGATACCATAATAATCGGCGTATTTTTCTTATCTCTCACTTTTCTGCAAATTTCAAATCCATCTACTTCAGGAAGCATTAAATCCAGAATTACAAGGTCAAACTCCTCTTCTAAAGCTCGTTTCAGTCCGATGTCTCCCTGATTTTCAATTTCCACCTCAAATCCACTCAGCTCCAGATAATCCTTTTCCAGATCTGCAATGCTCTCCTCATCTTCGATAATAAGAATCTTACTCATCTACTTTTACCTCCTGATATTTTCTAATGACAAAAAACATGATGGTTCCTGTCCCAAGTTTACTGTTGGCCCAGATTTTTCCACCGTGGTCCTCAATAATCTTTCGCACAATCGAAAGTCCGATTCCACTGCCTCCAAGTGCCGAATTTCTCGAAGAATCTGCGCGGTAAAATCTGTCAAAAATCAGCGGGAGATCTTTTACGGCAATTCCCTTTCCGTTATCTTCAATTTCAACCTGGATAAAATCTCCTGCGTCTTTGATTCGGATATTAATGTATCCTTTTGGTTTATCAATATACTTGACGGAATTGCCAATAATGTTGTTGATGACACGCTTTAGCTGTTCTGCGTCAGCGATAATCATCACGTCTTCATCTACATAGTTAAAGTAGGCAAGATCAATATTCTTATCCGCAAGATCAAGGGCAATCTCTTCTTTGCAGTCATTAAAGTAACTTGCCACATTAATTTTGCTGAATGTATAAGGAATGCGGTTCGTATCAATTTTAGAATAAAACGTCAGTTCATTGATCAGACGGTCCATTTCATTTGCTTTATTATAAATCGTCTTGATATAACGATCCATTTTTTCCGGTGTATTTGCAACACCGTCCATGATTCCTTCCACATATCCTTTTACTGCTGTAATGGGTGTTTTTAAATCATGGGAGATATTGCTGATCAGTTCTTTATTTTCCCGGTCATACGCCATATTTTCTTCCGCTGACTCTTTGAGTCTTTTTCTCATATCTTCAAAGTCTCTGCAAAGTTCACTGATCTCATCTTCCCCCTTTGCTTCCAATGTAAAGTCAAGATTTCCTTCCTTTATGCTTTGAGTTGCTTTTCTTAAGCGCTCCAGCGGATTATGAATGCCCCGGTAAATCCAAAGTGTCAAAATTGCAGCTGTACATATTAAAATCACGACGATTGCTATAATCATATCTACAACCAGTTTTCTTACCTGCGGAATCGTCTCTGTGGCAGAAGTCATAATAAAAATACTTCCCTGTGTATTGTCACTGAACACCACATCCGTCTGTTTTACAAAAGCGTTTACTTCATTTCCGATATAAACGCCTGTATCAGACTCGCCGACATATTCCCCGTAATCCGGAAGTTCCTCAAACAATTCTGCTATTTTCTCATCGTCTTGAGGATAAAACAGTTCTGTTCCTTTTCGAACAATCAGATAAGAAGATTTCTCATCCAACTTTTTATTCCATTCTTCTAAAAAACTCTGTTCCAGAAATTGATCTGGATTTTCTTTTCCTTCTTCCTGAATCTCTTCATAATCCTTCAGGGTTGATTTACTGATCATCTGAAGAGAGTTTGATAAATTCTCATACGTAATATTTGGAATATTATAAATCTTCTCAATTGCTTCTAGCTGATAATGTGTAAATAATAGCAGCGCAATGGTCGTCAATATAACTGGCGCACAGATGATTGCGAAGAACGCAATGATTAATCGGTTCTTTAACTTCATGGTTCTTCTCTCCTTATTTCTTTTCATGTAGTATCATATATGATTTATTATAACATACACTTTTTTTGTTTTCATCTAAACAATCCCGTTCAATTCTAAACTTTCTATTAAGCAAAAAAACTGATGCAGGTTTTGCCCACACCAGTTTTCTGTTCTCTCTGCCTAAATCTCCCGGCTTTGCCGGTTTGATCACTAAATTTCTTCTTCCTTTAAATAGTTTCTAAGCTCTTCCACTTTATCCAGTTTCTCCCATGGGAGATCCAGATCATTGCGTCCGAAATGACCGTATGCCGCTGTCTGCTTATAGATCGGACGGCGCAGATCCAACATCTTAATAATTCCTGCCGGACGAAGATCAAAGTGCTCTCTTACAATTTTTGTCAGCTCTGCATCTGAGATTTTTCCTGTTCCAAATGTATTTACTGTAACAGAAGTCGGTCGCGCAACACCAATCGCATAAGACAGCTGAATTTCACATTTATCTGCAATTCCTGCCGCAACCAGGTTTTTGGCAACATAGCGTGCTGCATAAGCTCCCGAACGATCTACTTTTGTACAATCTTTTCCTGAAAAAGCACCGCCGCCATGACGTGCATATCCGCCATAGCTGTCTACAATAATCTTTCTTCCTGTCAGTCCGCTGTCTCCGTGTGGTCCGCCGATTACAAATCTTCCAGTCGGATTAATATAAAATCTGGTATTCTCATCAATCATATCCGCCGGAATCACTTCATCAAACACGTATTTTTTGATATCTGTATGAATCTGTTCCTGAGATACTTCCGGGTTATGCTGAGTAGACAATACCACTGCGTCCAGACGTGATGGTCTTCCGGCCTCATCATATTCTACCGTTACCTGTGTCTTTCCGTCAGGTCTTAAATACGGAAGCACTCCATCTTTTCTGACTTTTGCCAGCTGATGGGCAAGTTTATGAGCAAGTGCGATCGGATATGGCATATACTCTTCTGTTTCATTCGTCGCATATCCAAACATCATGCCCTGATCCCCGGCTCCGATCGCCTCAATCTCATCGTCCGTCATCTGATTTTCTTTTGCTTCTAACGCTTTATCTACTCCCAGTGCAATGTCTTCTGACTGTTTATCCAAAGCAAGCAGTACTCCGCATGTATCTGCGTCAAAACCATATTTTCCTCTCGTATATCCAATCTCACGGATTGTATCTCGTACTACTTTCTGATAGTCAATATTTGCCTTACTTGTGATTTCTCCCATCACCATAACAAGTCCTGTCGTTGTGCAAGTCTCACATGCTACACGGCTCATTGGATCCTGCTCTAACAAAGCATCTAAGATGGCGTCTGAAACTGCATCGCACACTTTGTCCGGATGACCTTCTGTTACTGACTCTGATGTAAATAATAATCTTTCCATTCAAATTCTCCTTCTCTTTTCGTTCCTCTTTTACTGTTTCCCTTTTTTACTAAAGACATTTCATTGTTTTTCTTTAGAAAACTTTCTTCCAGTTTCACCTGACCATATCCTGTCCGGAGTGTTTTTACAGAAGATACTCCCGCGAAAAACAGGAAAAAAAGCCCGCAATAAGCGGACTTTTTTATCTGTAATCATATAAAATCCCTTATTGTTCGATCAACTCGCTCAGGTTGGCACCTTCCTCTGCAAGGGGTTGCCGTGACTTCACAGATCCTATGTATCTCCATCACTCTGAATAAAGGTTCGTAAATAAATTTTTTATTGTTGCTATGTTTGCTCCTATAAGATAACGCGTTTTCTTCTATTCGTCAAGATAAATCTCTGTCTTTTCTGATTTTTCCATATCGTCTGCTGTTTTCTTTCAGACTACATTCCTGAAATCAGAGAAAGCGAAGATACCGAGCTTTGCTGCGTTATTCCACTATTTAAGCTTCCAATCTGACTTTGACTGCTTACAATATCATATTCCCAACTCTTAAGCACTCCATTGGATTCTTTCAGGAAAATTGCCTTATGACGATCATTGCTTCTAAATGCATAAGTCGCTGCATCTGTCATGCCAGTGTAAGTATAGCCTGACTGCTTAATCTTCCAAATCGCACTTTTTATCGGTTCATCCAGATAAGCGCCATGTAAAACGAGATTCGAATATCCGGTATTATAAATTGAGATATGGTAAACTCCTCTTGAAACATTCGCTGTACGTGCAGCTGCAAAAATCATTCCTTTGCCGCCTCTGACATAATCGTAGCCATTTTGATTATAATAGGTACTCATACCTCCGATTGTTGCTGCCAAAGAATCGATCAGTGACCTTGAAGCCGTATAACTGCTGTAATTTTTAAACGTATCTGTTACTTCCAGCGATTTCATCTGAATTGATTTCACAGGTGAAAATGCTCCGTAGGTAAATCCTGTACTTTGCTGTTTAAAAGCACGGATTCTATAGTAATATGTTCCGTCTGAAGGTACGGTATCTGTCCATGTTACCGTAGATACATTCTGAATCGTTTTTACTTTTTTGTAAGTGCCAGAAGCACTTGTGCTTCTCTGAATCACATATCCTTGAGCCCCTGTTACTTTTTGCCAGGTCAGCTGTACATGACGTGAGTCTGTACTTTGAATCGATTGAATTTGGGAAGCTCCAAGTGTTGTCTTAACAGGAAGCCCTTTAATGTGACAAGAACTCAGCACGGTCTGTCCCTGCCAGGTTGCAGTTGCTTTTACGGTATAATAGTACGTAATTCCGGGCTGAGCTGTCTTGTCCGTGTAAGTCGTGACGTTGCCTGAGAGACGTGCGATCTCACGGAATATTGTGCTGCCGGTTCTGCGGTATACACGATAATTCATCGCATTCGTAACCGCTTTCCACTGAACCTTCACCTGATTATAAGATAATGCCGTCACAGAACTCATGCCTGGCGTACTCAGTCCTGTAATCGCAATCGCAACATCAGATTTCGGTCCTTCTACTCTTCTTCCATTTACATTCTGATAAGCGCGTACAATATATTCATATCTTGTTCCGGGTTCCAGGTAAATGTTAGAATAATGGTCGGTTGCCTGGGTATGCAGTTCTTTTAATACCCCCCATTGTCCCGTATTTCCAGGCTTTGAATACACGATATATCCGTCTGCTCCTTCTATTGGCTCCCACATCACCCGGATTCCTCTTGTCCCGCTTACACGCAGCGAAACTTCAGGTGCTTTCAGAGAAGCCGCCTCTGTCTTGTCCATCCCCACAGCCAGAGACAGGAACAGGCAACATACCATCATCAAAAAAATTGTTCCCCAGTTTCTGATTTCTCTTTTCGTCTTTCTCACCCTTTCTTCCTTCAAATACTTCAGTAAGTTTTCTAAACAAACATGCATCATACATGCCAGTTTCGCTGTAATTCAGGCAAAATGCTTTCTTCTCATGTATAAAAATAAGGTGCCGCCGCATCAAACAATGTTTTCGATTTTGCTCAACACGACACCACCCTGTTATATTTCTCTCATCCAACTCTCAATTTAAACTTCTGAATTTCTTTTTCACTGCTGACCCGTTCAATCTCTGCTCCAAGCAGTCTGAGTTTTCCTTCAAAGTTTTCATATCCCCGCTGGATATATACAATGTCATCTACAATCGTATATCCTTCAGCAGCAAGTCCCGCAATCACAAGCGCAGCTCCGGCTCTTAAGTCCGGTGCGCTCACACGCGCTCCAGTAAATTTCTCTACTCCGGTGATAATCGCGCTGTTTCCTTCTACCTTTACAATCGCTCCCATTCGTGCCAGCTCATCCATATATTTAAAACGATTTTCAAAAATGCTTTCTGTCACAATACTTGTCCCTGATGCGAGCGCCAAAGTAACTCCTATCTGAGGCTGCATATCCGTCGGATATCCAGGATACGGCAAAGTCTTTACATTTGTACATCCAAGACGTTTTGATGCAACGACACGTACTGCATCGTCAAATTCTTCTACTTCACATCCAATTTCTTCCAATTTCGCTGTCGTTGCCTCAAGATGTTTCGGAATCACATTTTTTACCATCACATCGCCCTTTGTCGCAGCTGCTGCAAACATAAAAGTACCAGCCTCAATTTGATCTGGTATAATAGAATATTCTGTTTTATGTAATTTTTCCACACCTCGAATTCGAATTACATCTGTTCCGGCACCTTTGATATTTGCTCCCATACTGTTCAAAAAGCTTGCCACATCTACCACATGCGGCTCTCTCGCTGCGTTTTCAATGATCGTATATCCCTCAGCCATCGACGCCGCCATCATAATATTAATCGTAGCTCCGACGGATACTGTGTCTAGAAAGATATGTTTTCCAATTAAATGATCCGCCTGGGCGATGATCGAACCATGAGAAATTTTTACTTTAGCTCCTAGCGCTTTAAATCCTTTTAAATGCAGATCAATCGGTCTGCTCCCTATATTGCACCCGCCCGGAAGGGGAACCTCTGCTCTTTTATACTTTCCAAGCAAGGCACCTAACAGATAGTAAGATGCTCGAATTTTTTTAATATATTCATAATCAACACTAATGCTTCCTATTTGAGATCCATTAATAAGAACTGTGCTTCTGTTCACCCGTTCTACTCTCGCTCCGATCTCCATGATTGCTTCTAACAAAACATTGATATCCTGAACATCAGGAAGGTTTTCGATTTTTACTGTCTCATCTGTCATAATTGCGGCGGCCAAGATACCCAGAGCTGCATTTTTTGCTCCTCCGATCTCGACTTCTCCGACTAGCGGATTGCCGCCTTTGATAATGTATTGTTCCATATGACACCTCATAACATTTTTATCTATACTCAAGCTTTTTCTGATTCCGTTTTCTCATTCTTAATAGGATCGAAAAACGTCTCCCCTTTCGAAAACATCTATTATATATTATACCACAACCCAGCCATTTGTAAACAGTAATAAAAATTTCAGCCAATTTCATACTTTTTTTTGCAAAAAAAATTTAATATTTTTTTTAAATATCAGTTTTTTTTTGTTATTCTCGAACTATTTTAATGTATTTTCTACTTTTTCTCCTTGGTACTCCCGGTATATTTTCAGAATATTCTGCAATGTTTCTTCCACTGTAAAATTTTCTTCTTCAACGGTCAAATCTGCATACTTTTCATAAAGAGGAATTCGCTCTTCATAAAGTTCTTTCAGATTCTGCCCTTTTCTCAATACGACTCCGCGTCCCTGAAGATTATTTAATCGTCTGTCAAGCTCCTCATACCCTAATTTCAGATAGATAATCGTTCCAATTTCTGACAGGTGTCTCATCGCTTCTTTTCCATACACGACGCTTCCTCCCGTAGCAATCACTGCTTTTTCTTCCTCAATCTGGCTGTTTATTCTGTTTTCAACTGCAATAAAACCATCCACTCCTTTTTCCTCAATGATTTCATGCAGCAGTTTACCTTCCTGTTCCTGAATCACAAGATCAGCATCTACAAAATGATATCCCAGGACTTTTGCGAGTATAACGCCAACTGTGCTTTTTCCGACTCCTGGCATTCCAATCAGAACAATATTTTTTTTCTTTTTCATTCCTACCTCCGGTACACGTCTATCTGCCTTGATCTGTTCTGTTATCCTACCATACTCTTGCTCCTGTGTAAAGAATGCCTGTTTAATTCTTCCTTCCTTTTTTCTTTTTTTCCTTTTTTCTGACACTATATCCAAATGTGCCGATTTTCTTTCCAAGTCCATAGTATTCGCCATGGGAATATACCATCAGTCCGCATTTTCCAAGTTCCAGTCTCTGATTCCGGTTCAAATATTCTTTATCCACAGTCACACCTGCCACTTCAGCAAGAAACATATGATGAGAGCCCAGTTCGATGATCTGTGTCACTCTACACTCAATATTAACAGGACTTTCTGCAATCCCAGGGGCTTTTACAAATCTTGATTCCAGAGGTGTCAGCTTCATCTGCTCAAATTTATCCACTTCTTTGCCCGAACGCACACCGCAATAATCGGTGGCATAGGCGAGTTTTTCGGTTGTCAGATTAATCACAAATTCTTTTGTATCCCGGATAATACCGTAAGAATATCTCTCAGGACGCACTGAAATTGAGACCATAGCCGGAGAACTGCAGATTGTACCAGCCCACGCTACTGTAATAATATTCGGCTTTTCATCAGGACGTCCACAGCTCACCATCACAGCCGGCAGCGGATACAGCATATTTCCCGGTCTCCATCCCTCTTTTTCCATCTTCTTTTCTCCTTTTTTTCATTTTAATTTAATTTTGAATTGCAGCCATAAATGCCGGGATCAGCTGTTTCTTTCTTGACACAATTCCCATCAAAGTCACAGACTCGGGACCACATTCTGTATGAAAAGCTTCTTCAATCATATTTTCCGCTCCTTTTCCATAAAAGATCAATTCCGTCGACTCTGCAATAATATCCGTCAGCATAAAAAACAGCATTTCCAGATTTTGGTGTTCATACGCTTTTTTCATATACGGGATCAAACACTCTTTAATTTCCAAAAGCTCTTTTTTATTCATAGAATTGATCTGTCCGACTCCAAAGGTATGATTGTCAAACTCAAACGTCTTGAAATCCTGATAAAAAATCTCTTCCGGCGTTTTGCTTTTCAAGTTACTGCCTGCTGCAAACATATCAGATGCAAAATTTTCATAGTCGATTTCTGCAATCCCAGAAAGTTCTTCTACCGCATCTTTATCTTTCTGCGTACAGGTAGGAGAGCGGAACATCAGCGTATCAGACAGAATCGCAGCACACAACAGTCCTGCAATCTGCTTTGGAATTTCTATATTTCTCTCTTTATAAATCTGAAAGATAATCGTTGCAGTACATCCTACAGGCTGATTTCTAAAAAAAACAGGAGACATTGTCTCAAGTGACCCGATTCGATGATGATCAATGATCTCCAGAATTTCTGCGCTCTCAATACTGTTGACTGCCTGTGACTGTTCATTGTGATCTACTAAAATTACCTGTCTTCTTTTTACGCCAAGCAAATTTCTTCTGGAAATCATTCCCACATAAGCCCCATGACTGTCCAGTACGGGAAAATCTCGGAATCGTTTGCTTGCCATAATATCTTTAATAGAATCCGTATAATCATCTAATTCAAATGTCAGAAGATTTTTCTTCGTCATAAAATATTTCACAGGCATACTCTGATTAATCAGGCGTGCCACTGTAAATGTATCGTGAGGCGTACTGATTACCGCACATCCCTTTTCTTCAGCAAGATGCTGAATAGTTCTCGATACAGGTGCTCCCTCGCACACTACAATGCAGCTTGCATTCATCTCAATTGCACAGAGCTGTGATTCATACCTGTTTCCAAGAATTACCAGGTCATCTTCTTCAATATAATTCTCCATCAAATCCGGATTTGCCGCCGCTACTAATACTTTTCCTTTTATAAAATAGGCATGAGGATTGCCCACAATCATTTTTCCGTCCAGAGTCTCTATAATATTTTTGTACTGTGTTCTTGCCTGAGAGAGAATTCTGCTGTCATACACATCCATATATGATTTTGTAATATCATTGCTCGTGATCAACCCTTCCAACATTTTATTATCTTTTGTAATCGGGATCGTATTGACATGCTCTTCGCTCATCCTCGTCCATGCTTTTTTCAGTGAAATGTTGTTTTTTGCTCCCTCTACAAAACGAATATCCATATCTTTGACCCGTGTTCCAATATTACTGATATATCCAGGTTCTTCCACACCAAAGTAGTTTAATACAAACTGTGTTTCAGGATTGACCTGTCCTGCTCTTTTCGGCACAAAAATATGATCCGGATCTCCAACTTTATTTTTCAAAGCTGCATAAGCAATCGCCGAACAGATAGAATCTGTATCCGGATTTTTATGTCCTATTACATATACCCTTCTTTTTCCACTCTTATCTTCCATTTATTTCTATCCTCTCTTTTTCTGAAATTTACTGTAGCATCTCTTTTCTTTCTCTTCAATCATCTGGTCATCTTCTCTTACTCTTTGTCTGAACAAAGCAGATCATTTCCAAATCCAAACGGAAGCAATTCTTTTAAAAAAAAGATTTGATATTCTTCTAAAGAACGAGCCAGAATAATCTGAAATTTTTCCGGATCGCAAAACTCTGCCATCACTTGACGGCACACTCCGCATGGCGGACAATAATCTGGCGCCATTCCTTTTTGATTCCCGACAATGGCAATCGCCTGAAATGTTCTGCATCCTTGTGAGACAGCCTTGAAAAAAGCTGTCCTCTCCGCACAATTTGTCGGAGAATATGCTGCATTTTCAATATTACATCCCAGATAGATCTTCCCGTCCTCTCCAAGTAATGCTGCTCCCACTTGAAACTGCGAATACGGAGAATAAGAATATTTCTGCGCTTCATATGCCGCTTTAATTAACTCTTTTTCTTTTTTCATTTTTCCGCCATACTCCTTTTCTATTCCCATTTCATCTTTCTTTTCTCTTATCTCAGACTTCCTCTATGTGAAAAAGTATATCCTTTTGCTCCCAGTATCATCTACATGTTATATGATTTTTTACAAAAAGTATAGATATTACTTTTAAAATAGGATATAATAAATAATTATGTAAACAGGGGAATGACATGCCCCGGAAATCGAGGTGTATTATATTATGTCAGAAGAATTAAAAAATGAAACATCAGATGTAAAAAAAGAAACGATGGAAGATTATGCTGAAGAATTAGAAGCATCCTTTCGTCAAATTCGAGAAGGGGACATTCTGACAGGAACTGTCATTGATGTCTCTGAAAACGGAATCCTTCTGGATCTTAAATATTATACTGACGGAATGATTCATCTTGAAGATTTTACAGATGATCCTACTTTTAATTTCCGTGAAGAAGTTCATCCAGGCGATGAAATTTCAGCAACTGTAATTCGTAAAGATGATGGTGAAGGTCATATTCTTCTCTCCCGAAAAGAGGCAAATGAAGTTCTTGCCTGGGATAAACTGAGACAGTATTTGAATGAAAACACAAATTTGACAGTAAAAGTCTCAGGAATTGTCAATGCCGGCGTCATCGCTTATGTAGAGGGAATCCGAGGTTTTATCCCTGCCTCCAAACTTGCTCTTCAATATGTCGAAGATCTCAATGAATGGTTAGGAAAAGAACTTCAGGTTCGTGTTATTACAGCGGATGAACAAAATCAGCGCTTAGTTTTATCCGCCAAAGAGATTCTCAGAGAGCAAGCTGCTGAAGAAAGAAAAAATCTGGTTTCCACAGTTGAAATCGGACTTGTAACAGAAGGAACTGTCGAATCTCTTCAGTCTTACGGTGCATTTATCAAATTAGGAAATGGACTTTCTGGTCTTGTACATATTTCACAGATTAGTGAAAAACGCATCAAGTCTCCTTCCGCAGTCTTAAAAGTAGGCGATACCGTTAAAGTGAAAGTCATCGATGTCAAAGACGGAAAACTCAGTTTAAGCATGAAAGCAGTCAATGATGTAGCTGCACAGGAAATTCAGGAGGAAACCATCGAATTGCCTGAAACGGAAGGACTTTCCACTACATTGGGATCTCTGTTTAAGAATTTGAAATTTGACTAAGTTCAAAAAATTGAGGAGTATCTTAGAGTTACTCTATATGTTAAAATCTCTAAATTATTTATCAATATTTTCGTTTTTTTGTATATTTTTATAATATCTTCATTTAGAGTTCATATTTTATTCATATTTAGATGATATAATTTTATCATCTCTAAAAGGGATAGTATGATCTATGGCGTAATGGTTTTCATTACACATATTGATAAATTTTTTCATAATAGCCCCGGTAAACCAGATGCCGGGGCACTCCTCATTTTTATGAAAAAATTTTTCAATTTATTTATTTTGGATTTAAAATCCAAACGCTATTCACCTAAAAAAGAGTTCCGCTTTGCGGAACCCGCGCGCCTGGCGCGGTCGCTATTGCGTCTATGCAGACAAAAAGGAAACAGCAGTCCTCGCTGCTGTTTCCTTTTTGTCTGTTTCTCTTTCTTTACGTCTGTTTTGATTTATTCCAGACCTGTCTGACATGTCGTATCATTTCCTGTCAGTGTGTTCTGGTATAACAGATAGAATGCTGCTGCTGACCAGCTGAAGTTCTTTGTGTGAAGTCCTTCACCTGTTTCAGGATTATAGTTTTCTCTGATCGGTCCATCGCTTAAGAGTCCTTCTGCATTTACAAACATCTTTAAAGCAAGTTCTTTTGCTTCTTCATCATATCCGTAATTCTGCATTGCTTCTACACCGAACAGAGCCTGATCCATCCATACAGGACCTCTCCAGTATCTGTCTGGCTCGAACATATCATTATCTTTTGAAGTTACTCCAAGCGGAACAACCAGATTGAATTTCTCTTCGTCTACCATGTTTTCTACAACTCTTGCAGCCTGCTCTTCCGTTGCCAGTTTTGCCCATAATGGAAGCCATCCTTCAGAGCCTTTTCCTCTGTTGACAAGAAGTTTCTTTTCACTTCCGTCTTCATTGATCTGCAGATCATAGTAGAATCCTGTCTCTTCATCATACATATAGGTATTGATATACTCTTTTACAGCTTCTGCTTCTTCTTCATATTTTGCAGCGTCCTCTGTATATCCAAGCTCTTCTGCCATTGATTTTAAGAATCCTTTTTCTGCATACAGATAGGAGTTCAAGTCTACAGATTCCTGATTAATCGTATAGCCTACGACTTCTCCGTCATCGTTTTTCACTTCATATACGAGTGTTCCTACATCTTCCGGACCATTGCCTGAGATATCGAAACGAGGTGCGTTATCCATACCGCTTTCCCAAGCTGCTGCTTCGATTACTGCTTCGGCATCTACTAAAGGATTGCCGTCTTCATCTGTCATAATTTCTCCATTTTCATCATACTGATAATGAGAATCATGAACCATTCCGCCGTACTCTGCGATACCGTTTCCATCTACGTCACGGTTTGTGTACCACCAGTTGTGATATGCAACTAACTTCGGATACATTTCTTCCAGGAATTCTTTATCGCCGCTCTCTTTATAAGCATTATAAACTGCCCATGCTGCCAGAGGCGGTTTGGAGTTTCTCTCGTTCCAGTTTCCGCCGTCTCCGCCTCTTTCCGGTCCTTTGTTGTAGAAGATACAGTCAATGATTGCGCCTGCATCCTGAGGACGTACTTCATCATCTTCCTGAATCTGATAATCGAAAATAGAGCGTACATTTTCCATAGCTACTTCCGGATTATACTGTGCCATACCTACTACCTGTTTCCAGGAATCCCATGCCCACAGTCCGATGAACCATTTATAAGACATAGACGGGATCACACCGCCGTGAAGCAGATCGCCTGCTGCACTCATATAGTTTGTCATCATTGTCTCAATCGATTTTACAGCTGCTTTTTTATACTGATATGCAACACCGTCTTTTTCTATCGTCTCGATGTAGCCGTTCCAGCGGTCTGCATTGTCTGTAAAATAGGTATCTCCGTCGGCAAGCATCGATGAAGAAAGTCCTGCTTCCTCCTCTGCCTCTTCTGTTGTAAAAGTATAACTTTCTGTAGACCACGTTGTGAACGTTTCACCTGCTGCGATCGATACCGCATCATTGGCTTCTGTCACATAGCTGTCGCCGTCTACTGTAGTTGTAACCGGAATATCACGTCTTACATTGAACTTCACTTCATCTGTCATTAAATAGTTCCATGTCTCGCGTACTTCTTTAAAGTTTACCTGAACGCCGTCTTCTGTTGCCTCCAGACTGTTTTCCATCGGTTGATCTGCACTGCCATAGTTCGTGTACATATCTCCATGCCATCTGATTTTCAGTTCTACCGGCTCTTCTGTTTTATTTACAATCTGTGTCTTGATCAGCGCTGTTCTGTCACTTGCAAAGATCAGTTCCAGATTTACTGTAATATCTTCAAATTCATATGTCTGCACTAATTTTCCAGGATAATAAACACCGGAAGCTTCTGCGTCACCATAAGAATATACGGTTCCGTCTGCTTTTTCGATTTCCAGTTTGCTAAATGCTCCTGATAAATTTACAGGATATTCTTCTGCAATAATAACCGGTCCGGCAAATCCCCCCTGAAGATCTATCTCATCTTCCTCTGCCAGATAATATCCGTGCCATGCGCCCATGTCTGAGAAATTATTATACTTATTCGTATCATAATCCCCATATAGCTGTTCCTGCGGATTTGCGTATATATCCAACGCATTTCCATACTGCATTCTTAATTCCTGTTCTGCATCCTCTGCTGCAAAAGCTACCCCTGATGCTGAAATTGCCATTGTCGCTGAACACACAGCTGCACATGCTCTTTTCCAGATTTTTCTCATCTTGTTTTCCTCCCGCATTATTTTTTTTGCCAGATGCCAAATTTTAGATTTTTTTCTATAAGCATCTGTTATTTTGCGTGTTTTTCGAGCAATATGCTAACACTCTTTTGGCAGTTTGTCAACCTCTTTTATGAACTTTTTCTAAATTTTTCTATTTTTTCGCTGTGATTATGTGCATATTTTATATTAATAAAGTGGTAACGTATTATCACTTCTCAGTTTTTGCTTTCTACATCTGGTATTCTATGACAATTGCCTCATAACCTGCCTGAATCAGTCTCTGTTTCAAATTATCTGCATTTGCTTTTTCTTTGAACGTGCCGCAAAATACAGTATAATATCCATTCTGCGCAAGAGTCGAATAGGCGTTAAATCCTGCTCTGTTTAACTGTGCGGCATAATTTTGGGCATTTTCATTGCTGCTAAAGGCTCCCGCCTGAACAACAAAATAGGTCTGTAAAATATCTATCTCAAATTTATTTTCTCTTACATATGCCTCATAGCCCAAAGAATTCAAAAGACCTTTCACATACTCCGCATCTTTTTTTTCTTCATAGGCTCCGCAATATACGTGATACAATCCGTCCTCTTCCTGTACTGAATAACTTCCGAATCCTGCATTCATCAGTTCTTGAGTATAAAGATCTGCGTTCGTCTTGTTTTTGAAAGCTCCGACCTGAACCAGATATTCCGTCCCGCTCACAGGAACCGGAACTTCCTTTGTTACTTCTTCAATCCAGCTTTCATATCCTGCATTTTCCAGCAAAGTCTTCTTTGCTTCTGCATCCGAATACTGCTCATACGTTCCGGAGTTCACATGATATCGATTATCCGACAATAGTTCAATCTCAGCATAAAATCCTGCATTATTCAACTCTTCTGAAAAGTTGACTGCATTTTGATAGACTGCAAAGGTTCCTGTCCGAACAATATAGACTGTCTTTTGCTGCTGCACATATTCCATTTCCACTCTCGGATAAATTGCCATACTGCTCTCTTCCCGTGCCGCTGCACTTGTGCCTGCTGTAAGACACAAAGCTATGATTGCTGCTGCCATTATCATTTTTCTTTTGTTCTTCATATCTGCTTCCCCCATTCTTTTTCTATTATAGCACCGCTATTTGTCTTATCTTCATTTGTGCAAATTTGAAACCACACCAGCTGTCATTCTATCTCCCGCCATTCATTTTTACAGTTGATTTACTTGTCCCATAAATAAAATCATATTATTTTCTGTATCCTGAATAACAAATAAAAACGGATGATCCGCTACAAATTCTGGTTTCTCTTCCTCTATGATTGCAGTCGTTCTTGATATCATACCAGTTGCCGCAGCTGCTTTTGTAGATTCCTCACTGACTTCTATTTTTGCCTTGTGCACCATACTGTCCAGATAAAGTCCCTGCGCAAGACGGCTAAAATCGGCATCACTGGAATAAGCCTCTGTCATTCCAAGTATTTTCATAATTTGGTCCAGATTTGGAATACTTTGTTCCAGAGAAAATTTCGGAATTCTTACCACTTCCAGATCTGTCTGTTGTGCATCATTTAGTTCTTTCCAGATCTCATCCTGATCTTGTTCCAGTTCTTCATACCACTCAGCGAATGTCTGATCCCCCTGATTGAAAGGAAGTAAAATATTCATTGCCACGCTTCCGTCTCCATATGGAATCTGGATCGCCTGATATTCTTCTGTCTCTAAATATCGAAACATTCCGCTTTGCTGCATCATGTCAACTTCTGTATCTTTTTCTTGACCTTTAAAATTATCTTTGCGGGTAAGTTCTTCATCAAAAGGGATGCTCCATTTTCCTTCAAAATAAACTGCATTAATCAGCATCGATACTGTTTCCTTCGGCAGTTCTTCCAAAAACGGATCAATCATTCCTTCTGTGTGATCACTGACCCATTCATTTACTTCTTCTAGCACTTTTTCATTTTCATTTAAAATATCCGCCTGAAAAATTTCTGCTTCAAATAAATCCTGCAATGGATTCAAAACATCTTCCTGTGCAGTTTCTGCAAGTTCTAATTGATTAGAAAGCCACATCGCATTTGCGGTTTCAATCTTTGCTCCTTCTCTATCGTCAGCTTTCATATACTCTGAAAGCTGGCGGTTCCATTCCTCCTGCTCTTGGATGCCAAGTATTCCTTCAATCTGTTCTTTCGTCTCTGTGTCTGCCTCTAAATCTAACATTGATAAAGCTACACCGATACTGTATGGTGAGAAAAAGATGTTTTCTTCTGTATTCATCTCCTGATACAAATTATATGCAAACTGATTCATTCCTTCAGAGAGTATTTCCGTCTGCTCCGACTCCTCTGCATAAACACAAAAATTTTGTGTCAATAATACACCTGCCATCATCATAAAAAATATTTTTTTTCTCATCATTCAGCCTCCTTTTAGATTTCACTCTTTTTGATTTTACTTTACCATATTTAGCATCGCTATTCCAATGATTATCCTTAAATATTCTCTTAATATTACCAAAAAAAAATCCTCTTCCAATGAAAAAAATGGAAGAGGAGAAAAAATCTGACTTTATCAGTTTTTATTTAATATTTTGAAAATTCTTTCTTATTTTTCAATTCCGTTTCTTGCCGATTGTCCCTGCTGATACGGATGTTTCACCATTCGAATTTCAGAGACATAATCTGCGAGCGCTATCATCTCTTGGCTTGGGGTATTTCCTGTCAGAATTACTTCCAGATTGTCCGGTTTTTCTTTTAAAAACTGTAACACAAGCGACTCATCCAACAGTCCGGCGCTGATTGTATAAATTGTCTCATCTAAAAATAAAACATCGTACTTTTCTTGTGCTGCTTTTTGAGTCACTTTTTGAAATTCTTCATCATAAAATTTTTTCAGCTCTTCTTTTTCTTTCTGTGTCATCTGAAAACTGAATTTTACCTGTTCTCTTCCGTCAACAATCGTAATATTATCCACACATTCGAGTATTTTTCTTTCGCTCGTTTTATTATTTTTCATAAATTGATATAAAAGGACACGATAGCCATATCCCGCTGCGCGAATACTTAATCCCATACCAGTCGTTGTTTTTCCTTTTCCATCTCCGTAATAAATATGAATTAATCCTGTTCCTTGTCTCATCTGCCTCTGCCACTCAAAATGTAATGAAACATACTCACAAGTTCCTGTATACTCTACAGTCGTAAATTTCTGCAATAGCCCACAGTACCTACTTACATTTGCCTGATTATACAACTTCGTAAGTTGCAGCACAGCATCTCTTAACTTAACATTCCTGTTTTCTATATAACCACATTCACATTTGTAGATTCTGTGTGAAAGTTTTAAATCTTTCTTGATGTCTTTGTACTTTGAGCTTTTGTATACTCTTTTGAGTGAACCCTCCTTTCTGGTACTTTCTTTATTTAAGGATTCCTTTTCTTTTTCTGTTTCTGACCGTTTTATCCTGGATTCATCTTAATGATAACCTTTTCACAGTGTTTCCTCTTTCTATGATTTCTATAATTCCAGTTTCATGTCGCCTTTTTTAATCCATCCGCGTTTTCTCATAAATTCTGAAATTCCAAGCGTTACAATCGCAGGCAGCACAAAATGCATGACAATAATTTTAACCAGCACGATCATTCCGCCCTCTAAAGGCGCCATTGTCTCATACGTCATAATTTGTCCGACTAATCCTGCAGTCCCCATTCCGGAACCGGTCGCATTGCTTGTCATATGAAAAATAAGCGTTCCGACCGGTCCTAAGATTGCACTTGACAAAATAGCCGGAAGCCAGATAATTGGTTTTCGGATAATATTAGGAACTTGAAGCATAGACGTTCCAATTCCCTGCGCAAGAAGCCCTGCCATCTTATTTTCACGATAGCTTGCCACTGCAAAACCTACCATATTGCAGCAACATCCAACCGTTGCCGCGCCTGCGGCAAGCCCTGATAAATTCAAAATAATGCCAAGAGCCGCTGAACTGATCGGCAGAGTCAAAATCATTCCCATCAAAACAGATACTACAATTCCCATCAAAAACGGCTGTTGTTCCGTTCCCCAGTTAATCATCATTCCCAGGCTGTTCATAAATTTCGAAATGGGAGGTCCTACGAGGATTCCAACGGCAGAGCCTGATAAGATACTGCAAATAGGCGTCACCAAAATGTCCAGTTTTGTCTTTCCGGATACCAGATGTCCTATCTCAATTCCTATGTATGCAGCAATAAATGCTCCAAGCGGTTCTCCAGGTCCTGAAAGAATCATCGCCTGTGTATCGTTCATAATCGTCCCTGCGGTAATATTTCCTGCAAATGCACCTACCATGCCGGCAACAGCAGCAGATATAACAACAAGGGGACTTTCTTTAAATCGGTATGCTACTCCGACTCCAATTCCCGCACCTGTCACAGCCGCCGCAAATTTTCCGAATAAAAACAGATAATTTCCGATTTCTCCTCCTATCAGATTTCCGATCTGCTGAATAATCGTTCCTACAATCAAAGTACAGAATAGTCCCTGTGCCATCCCACTAAGTCCGTCGATAAAGACATGATTTAAATATTTTTTTAATCCTCTCACTTTTTTCTTTCCTTTCTTCGATTTTTCTAAGTACTGTTTTCTGCTCTTTTAACTGCTGTCTTTCACCTCTTGATCAAAAAATTCTTTTTTTCCAGCTCCTTTTCCACTTCATCTAAAATTTCTTCACAGTCTGCCTCTATCATATGATAATGTATTCCATCAGTCAGACAGTTAAGAGGTCTGCTTCCTTCCTGTTCTGTCTTACGTACAAAATTGTCAACATCCTTTCTCGTAGCAATATTTAAATCAGCTGAAATTTTTCCATAAAGACCATGTTCTACTATTACATTGAGTGCTTTTCCTCCGACATCTACAATCGTATACAGTTCTTCCCTGATCTGTTCCTTTGTATGTCTGACACAGACTAAGCGCTGTATTTTTTCTTTTTGAGGTGCAAGACGATAAAGCAGATATCCTTTATTCGTAGATAAAATCTGATGATTTTCGGCACGCAGCAGAGCAATATCCTGAACAATCACCTGTCTGCTGACAGAAAATTCTTTTGCCAGCTTTTCTCCTGATATTGGTTTCTGGCTTTGTTCCAAAATTTTCATGATCTGATTTCTTCTTTCCACTTTTCTCTATGCTGAAACTTTCCAAGTTTCAGTAAACCTCCTCTCCAGATTGATTAGGTCATCTTTTCTACGTTCTGTTTTTGGCAATCTCTGTTGTTTATTATATCATCTTCTTGCCATCATTTCCATGTCCAGATGAAAAGAAGGCACTGTTTCAGAAATTCTTTTCCGAACCAGTGCCTTCTTCTCATTGTATCATATTTCATCTTCGTTTTCCGTCTCCATTGCCCGCTTTACAGGCAATTTATTTCATTCGTCAAAATCATTGCTGTCCCTGTATTATGCAAGGAAAGGCTTTACCGTCTCAGGAATCTGTCCTGATTTTGCAGTCAGATGAATCGGTTTCGAAAGATCCAGGCTAAAAATACCCATAATCGATCTGGCATCTGTCGTATATCTTCCGCAAGATAAGGTAAATTCTCCTTCCTGAGTTTTCAAAGCTTCTACAAACTCTTTAATTTTCGTGATTGTATTCAGTCTCACATCACATGATGACATCTCTGATTCCTCCTCTGTTTATTGTTCCAGGATATCTGACTTTTCAGCATTTTTCTTTTGCCGGATTTTCTCTGCTCTTCTTTGTAGCGAAGTATCATTCTTTTATCCCAAATGGATTATAAAATAGCGTTTTTAAAAATTCAACTGTTAGATTGCACGAAAAATTTAGCCCTTATCTTCTATTTTAAACCGATTTCGTATAATAAACCTTACTTTCTACTTTACTTTGACTCAAAAAAAAAGTATAATTCCAACAGATTCCTAATTACAAACTGCAAAGGAGGATTTCTATGTTTCAGTTGTGGGGAAAAATTATAAAAGGCAACAATCTCATCCGCGATCTGGTTATCTGCGATTCTTCAGAAGATACCCGCACGCATAAAATTTTTCACTGTCTGGAAAAAATCTGTGTCGAGTTTGATCTGCAAGCTCCGATTTGGTTTGATTCTAATATTCAAATGTTTAAACGATACAAAAAATCAAAATTTTATCAGGACAATTTTATAGAATCCATTGACTTTGACTATCTTGAAATTCAGATATTAGAAGAATAAACGGTCTTTTTTGCATGGATATTCATTGATCAGCAAACGATATTTCTTTTTTCTCCTCTTTGAAAAGCCGCTACATTCTGATAGACTTCTTCTACTAATCTTCGTCTCGCCTCAGTGCTTGCCCATGCAATATGTGGTGTGATCACTAATTTTCCGCTGTCTTGAATCCGCATCAGCGGATTATCTGCTCTTATCGGTTCTACTGAAATCACGTCCAGTCCTGCCGCTGCTATCTCCCCTTTTTCTAATGCCTCTGCTAGATCTTCCTCATTTACAATCGGTCCTCTTCCGACATTAATCAAGACAGCACTGTTTTTCATTTTTTTAAATTGTTCCCGGTTCATTAAATTTTCCGTTGCTTCATTCAGCGGTGCATGAATGGAAAGAATATCGGATTCTTTGCAGATTGTCTCCAAATCGACTCTCTGATACCGGTCATTTTGATTTTTTCCTGAGGTCGAATAGTAAATCACTCTGCATCCAAATACTTCTGCGATTTCGGCGACCTTTTTCCCTATATTTCCAAGTCCTATAATTCCCCATGTCTTTTGGTCCAGCTCATGATATGCCACATCTAAATTCGTAAAGATATCACTTTTGACGTATTCCCCGCTTTTTACATAAGTATCAAAATAATTCATTTTATGAATCAGATAGAAAGCAAGCGCAAATGTATGCTGTGCCACGGACATGGTAGAATAGCCTCCTACATTTGAAACTGCAATTTTTCGTCTGCTTACATACTCTCTGTCAATAATATTAATTCCTGTTGCTGTTACGGCTATCATTTTTAAATGCGCTGCTTTTGCCAATGTTTTTTCATTCATCGGTACTTTATTTACAATAATAATATCTGCATCTTTGACACGCTCTGCCGTATTTTCTTCCTCTGATTTTCCATATTGTGTTACATGACCAAGTTTTTCAAAGACAGACAGATCAAGGTCCCTTCCGAGTGTATCTGCCTCTAATATTACGATTTCCATTTGATTTTCCCTTCTCTCTTTTGCTCTCTGCATTCGTATCCGTCCATTTTTTCCTATGTTTCATATGTTTAGGTAAGAAGATTTTCCACCATCTCTGCATCAAAAATAACCTCTGAGACATGATTGACTTCTATCTGATAGAGAGCATTTGCCGCTATGTGTTCTGCTGCCTGTTCCAAATCTCTGATACCAGTTGTATCTGCATATTTTTTGACCACAGCATCTAGTGCCTCTTCTGTCATAATACATTCATTTTCCCGCATTCTCATACGGTCTAAAACCTTTGGCAAAGCGTATCTGGAAAATATAATCTTTTTTTCCTCGGGTGTATAATCCGGAATATCAATGACCGCAAAACGCGACATCAAGGGTGCGCTGATCTGTTCCTTGTCATTTGCTGTTGCGATGGGATAAACGCCTACCGTCGGAACCATACACTCCATATAGTTGTCTGTAAATCCCAGATTGTCTAAAAGCGTCAAAAGAACATCGGCCGGATTTCCATTTCCCTTTCCTGATGACGCTTTATCGAGTTCGTTGATAATAAAGACCAGATTGGACTCTCCCGCCATAGAAAACGCTTCCATAATAATCCCCGGTTTTGCATTTGCATAGATACGTGAGCTTCCCGTCAGCTGTTCCGGATCATTGATCGAACTCATATCAAGCGTTGTCCACGGCAATTTCAAAATTCTTGCAACAGCATAAGCAATCTGGGATTTTCCGGTTCCTGCCGGACCAATCAGCAAAAGTCCATACGCCGGGAGTGTATGCGTGCGGTTAATCTGTATAATCGTCTCAATAATCCGCTGTTTTACCCGTTCCATGCCATAAAGTTCTTCATCTAAAATCCTGCGGGCTTCTTTCGGATCAATTGCTTCAAAATAATTATTTTTCCATTGAATATTCATCATAATCGAAAGTGCACGCTGGGCATGGCGTCTTTCTTCAGGAGAGACTTCATTGGAACGTGCCACAGCAAGATTTCTTCGTGCCCAGAGACGAATATTATCCGGCAGTGTTCTGCCGGCGCACATCATAAAGTCTGTGATGCTTTGCAGACTTGTCAGTTTCATATCATCTCCTGCTTCTTCTTTGTCTTCTTCCTCCTCTTCTTCTACGGGAGCGCTGCTTGCCAGCAGTCTGTCAATCATAAACTGAAGAAATCCGTCCTCAGCCGAAAGTTTTGTTCCGCCTCCGAATGCAATTTCACGAATCTTATAAACCGCATATCCGTCTTGGCGGTTTTGACCGGACAGCCGCACATTGATGTGATTTTCCCCCAGCCATCGAAGCAGGCTGACAAAGCGGGCATCGATCTGTAAAATATCGGCACTGACTGTTCCATCCTCTTCCTTAAATTCGAACGTTGTCCGTTTGATCGGATTTGTAAAAACACCGCAAGAATGATGTTTCCATTTTCTCTTGCTGTTATCAAGCAGTAAAATCGGTCTGTCCGGTGAAGTTGCGGTCTCGTTTGATCGAACTATCGTATAAGTACACTCAGAATTATTTTTTTTATCCGGTGTATTGCTAAAATCAAATACTGGCATCTCTATACTCCTTTTATTTTTAAACTGTTCATTGCAGCGTTTATATCCTTGTCATATTTTGTAGGACATTCAGGACATGTCCTCTCTCTAACAGGTAAAAAATCTATGCTTAGTTTAGCATAGATTTTCAGAGTGGACAATCCGATATCTTATTTTTTATTTCAAAGAAAATCTTTTTTCCATACAGCAAAAAAATAAGATTATCACAAAATAGATCAAATTCTCTATCTTGTAATAATCCTATTTCACATGGATTGCTGCTTCTTGAAAATCTCGCTTATTCGAATGTCACACGTCCCCAGCTGCTTGGGTTTTTATCCGCATCTGATGCGCCCGTCCAGTTCATCTGTACAGAAGACTGCGTATTCGGATATGGATAGTCATTGTCTGTGATACAGAAATTAAAACTAATCGTGTCGCCGGCAGCCGGTACATACTGTTCAATATAATCATTTGCAAAGTTGCTCCACGGAATCACTGCCTCAAAAATAAAGCCGTCATCCGTCGTTGTATATCCCTTTTCATATCCTTCCAAAACGTCGGTATTTTCTTCCATGCCTTTAGAAGTAAAGCGCTCCAGCTGTTCTCTTTCAATCATGGAACGGTCAAAAGCTGAATACCAATTCTGATTATCCATCATTAAATACAGCAGGAAATCATTCGTCTCGTAAGCTGTGCGTGCCGGGTCGGCAGATGGATTTGTAGAGATATAGATTTTAAAGTTGTCTTCCATATCATGTGCAAGCAGACCTACTGCTCCAAAACTTGAAGCTTCCTTTGTATCTGCTGCAAGGTATAAATTATCTTCATCCCACATCAGATAAACAGTACAGCTTACATCTGTTTCTCCCAGCCAGGAATCCGTATCACGGATTACTTGAGACGCATCATTGATTTCTATCGGAGAAGACAGATTCCACTCGCTTAAATCTCCGTCAGCCGTAATTGGGCTTTCAGCACGATATGCTGTCGCTGATGGCTGTTCTGCGGACTCCTCTGCAAACACTCCGGCAGAACAGGTTCCCAGGCATAACATCATAACACCTGCTATCGATAATACTCTTTTTCTCATTGTCATTCATTCCTTTCTCTATTTTTTTGGAAATCTTCTTTTTCGACCTTTCTTACAGTCTCTTACTGAAAAATGGGCGCTGCCAAAATAGCAGCGCCCATGGGATATTCACCTTATCATGACTTCTTTTTCTTTTCTGATTTTCTGTTTTTCTACACGATATACTTGTGAAGTCCTGATCTGTTGCGATTTATTCTACAACGATTGTCTCGCTCATATCACCAACAGTAATCACATGCTCGCCTGCTTCCAAAGTCAGCTCAACCGTAATTACACGGAACTGATCTGCATCCAGAGCTACGAATTTTTCAGCAGCTACATTTTCGCCGTCCATTACCTGAACTGTTACATGTCCGTCTCCGCCATTGTTCTTTGCAACAAAGCTGATTTCAAACGGAACGCCTGCCTGCTGTGTTTCAGTCACTGCTACTGTCTCCATGCTGGTTCCCCATCTGGTTTCTACTTCTCTTTCTTCTGTTGTCTGCGGTACGCTCAGAAGGCTCAGTTCGATTTCAGCTGGGTCACTATAGTTCATACCATAGTCTGTTGTCCACAGTACGTCGCCTAAATTGTTCGGCATATCAATCGTTGGATTTTCTTTTGCTAACATTGCCATGTACAGACGAGTTTCCGTATCTACGCCGATATCATCCTGCAATTCGCCCCAAGACAGTGTATAGTCATCTGCATTGTAAGCTGTCTCATACAGTGTGCTTCCGCCTGGTTCTTGTTCTCCGAAGAGCATTCCAGCTGTGATGGAAGGTGTTACATAGCGGTAGAAGCTTCCAACGGATGATCCGTGGTCAGGTGTATTTACATATGTCTGCATAATCAGTGCATCTGATGCCTGAACCTGCTCTAATCCCGGTTCGGAGCTAACAGTACCTTCGAAAATCAAAACAACTGGTTTTCCGGCTGCCTGTGCATCTTCTACCATATAATAATAGTTGTCATCGATTGTTGTTACATGGAAAATGCAAACGTCTGCTTCTTCCATTGTCTCTACGACTGTTCCATGTGCTGCGAGTGCTTCTTTATCAGCTTCTTTGATATTGTCAGCAGAGCCATCTACATATATATTGATTCCTTCTGCCAGAGGAAGAATATTATTATCATTCTTTAACAGAATTGTAGATTCTACCATCAGCTGCTCTTCCATCTCTGTGATTTCACTGCGGCGTGCACGATTGATATCATCGTTATTCATTACAGAGAACTGCTCTGCCTGATATTCTTCTGAACCGATCAGCGCCAGTGCATCTTCCCAATCTGAATATGGATCTTCAAAAATTCCAAGGTCGAACTTGTTGCGCAGAACGCGTGCTACATGTTCGTTGAAGTCTTCTTCTGTAACGAGTCCTTCATCAACTGCCTGAACAATAATATCCGGGAATGCACGGTTAGAAACTTCTTCTGCATAAGCTTCAATATCAGTTCCAAGGATTGCGCCGTAGCAGCTGAACATATCTACGCCTGCATTTAAGATCATTGCATAACGTTCTACTGCTGATAAGGTGGAGATATCTACGCCGTCAGAAGTAACACCGGTATTGCTCATAATCCGGCTGATATCCAGAGGCCAGTCAAGGCATACAACGCCTTCATATCCCAGATCTTCACGAAGGATATCGTACGTATCTTTATCCATATATCCCTGTACGCCATCTGTTACACCAACGTTATTATTTGTCATGATGTAGTCTGTGCCGGCGTCTACAACTGCCTGCCATCCAACCATCCAGCTATCGATCAGATTTGCAGGAGATTTTGCATTTACATAAGCGTTACGTCCGCCGCGGGCAATAAAGTGTTTCGAATGAGCACTCCAGCCATTGTCCTGATAAGCGTTTGTTTCAATAGCTGCCATTTTTGCGATATAATTAGGATCATCGCCATAGAAACTTCCGATTTCATTTCCATAGCCATGGAATACCTGATGATATCCGATTGCTGCTGACTCTTTTGAATACTCGGAAACGAGATCGTATAACAAATCTTCGTCATGTGCTATACCAAATGCATAGTGCGGCATATCAATCATACCACCCCAGGTATTATAGGAACGGTCTCCAGAAAATACGCATGGAATACCAAGACGCGAATCTTCTGCGATACCCTGAATGGAGTTGAACAAATCAAGCTGATCTTTCGGGTTTCCTGTTAAAGCTGCAATAAAGGTTGTAACATTTGTTTCCTGAATCTGGTAAGCCATAGGAATTACTGTCGTTCCTTCTACATCTACTGTAGGATCTGTAGAATACAGGCAAGCCTCCGGGTCTGTTACGTAAGGTGCTCCCTTAACAGTAACTCCTGCATGAGACTGATCCTGGTCTTCTCCGCCCAGATCACTTACTGTACTTCCGTTGCTTCCAAAGATACAAGCAAAGATCAAGGTGCCAGCTTTTTCTTGCGGTGTCATCTGTGATAACAGATCCTGAACTCTTTCTTCCTGATCTGCACGCCAGTCTTCATAAACATCTAACTCTCCGTCTTTATCCAAATCACGGAAATATAAACCGTCTGCCTCGATAAATCCCTCTGCACTCTTGCTGCTCAGGCGAACCTGCTCACCGTTCTCTTCAATATAATAAAATCCTGATGAACTTTCCTGAATCACAGAACCTGCTTCTGCCGGGCTTTCTTCTGCCATAGCTGGGATACCGCTTAAAGCGCTCAGAATCATTGCTGACGAAAGCAGCATTGAAATGTTTCTCCTTTTCATAATATTCCTCTCCTTTTTCCATTAAATATAGTTTTGCTGATTGAATATCTTGCTTTTTAGATTCTCTCTTTTCGAGAATCCTTCCCCCGCGCAAGGATCTTTCTTTCATAAAGTCGACTTCACTGTGATTAGAATTATACCATTCATTTAGGCTTGATTACAAGCTTATTGTCACGAAATGTATCCTTTTGTCATGAATGGTAATCGACACTTTCCCTCCTTAAAAATTTATTTTCTCTCATATCTCTGATATTGTTATTTTTAAACTAATATTTCTATTAATTTATAGACATATCTAAAAATTTTTTTTTAAAAATAAATTTGCCAGATTATCGATATAAAGTAAAAAATTTTTACAATTTTTTCTGTCATTATAGTACTGATCTACAGACAAAAAGCCTGCTCTGACAATTCTCTTTTGTCTTTGCAGGCTTTTCTCATCATTGCTGTCTCATTACAGTCTCTTCAACAACTCTTCTCTTTCTTTTTCGTATCCTGGTTTTCCAAGTAATGCAAACATATTTTTCTTGTAGCTTTCTACTCCAGGCTGGTTAAATGGATTGACACCCAATAAGTATCCGCTGACACCGCATGCAAACTCAAAGAAATAGAACAGCTGACCTAAAGAATACTCATCCTGTCTTGGAATCGATACCATCAAGTTTGGAACGTTTCCGTCTGTGTGAGCTAAGATCGTTCCATTCATTGCACTCTTGTTTACAAAGTCCATATTCTTTCCGGCCAGATAATTTAATCCATCCAGATCGACTGCTTCTTCCTGAATTACGATCTCACATTCTGATTCTTCTACGTTTAAAACAGTCTCATACATAATTCTGCTTCCATCCTGAATAAACTGTCCCATAGAATGCAAATCTGTCGTCAGATCCACGGATGCCGGGAAAATTCCTTTTTGATCTTTTCCTTCACTCTCTCCGTATAACTGCTTCCACCATTCTGCTACATAGTGGAGACCCGGCTCATAATTTGCAAGAATTTCCACGGATTTTCCTTTTTGATGAAGAATATTTCTGATTACAGCATATTTTACTGCGTCGTTTTCTTCATACGGAGCTTCCAGAGCAAGTTTTCTTCCCTCTGCTGCACCTTCCATTAATTTGTCAATATCAGCGCCGCTGACTGCAATCGGCAGAAGACCTACTGCCGTGAGGACAGAAAAACGACCTCCCACGTCATCCGGAACCACAAATGTCTCATATCCTTCTTCCGTTGCGAGTTTTTTCAGCGCTCCCTTTGCTTTGTCGGTTGTTGCATAGATTCTCTTTGCAGCTTCCTCTTTTCCATATTTCTTCTCTAACATTTCTTTAAATACACGGAATGCGATAGCCGGCTCTGTTGTCGTGCCGGATTTTGAGATTACATTGACGGAAAAGTCACGGTCGCCGATTACATCGATCAAATGTTTCAGATAGGTTCCGCTGATACTGTTTCCTGCATAATAAATCTCCGGCGTTTTGCGGATTTCTTTGGAAACCATATTATAAAAACTGTGGCGTAAAAATTCAATCGCTGCTCTCGCTCCCAGATAAGAGCCTCCGATGCCGATTACAACCAGCACTTCACTGTCTTCCTGAATTTTCTTTGCAGCTTTTTTGATACGTGCGAATTCTTCTTTATCATAATCAACCGGCAGATCGATCCATCCTAAGAAATCATTTCCAGCGCCTGATTTTGTTACCAACACTTCCTTAGCCGCCTCGGCCAACTTTTTCATATTTGCGATTTCGCTTTCACTGACAAATCCTGCAGCTTTTGAATAATCAAATCTTACTCTGCTCATCATTTCTTTCGCGCTCCTTATAGGTGTAATTGCAAACGGATTTTCTGTCCATTTTGCGGATTGTTTATGGATGGGCCCTTAATTGGTCTATCCAAATTATCACCTTTATTCTATCAAATGTCGTATACTTTATCAAGCCAAAAATTCCTTTAAAACCTCCCTTATAATCCGTTCCTGTTCTTTAGGATCCATCTGTTTTAAAATCTCTGCATTTTTATCACGCACCTCTTCCGTTTCAGCTGCTACCTCATTCATTCCTTCTTTTACCGTTTCCTTTGCTTCCTGTTTCTCTTTCTTTCCTTTTGACTGCTCTAACCTTCTGGAAACTTTTTTGTTTTCTCTCTCTCTTTGATCATAAAGAGATACGTCTTCAAACTCTTTCCCGATTCCTGTGTTCTCCAGGTAATCTTCCAGTCTTGTCTGAAGTTTTTTCTTTTTGTATCGGAAATCCAGTACACCTTCCACAATAAGCAGTAAGGCACAGGTGATAATGCCTCCTTGTAAATATAAAGTTCTTGCCGTTTCTGCCTGAGCAGTCAGATAATAACCGATTCCTCCTAAAACAGCACAGATCACAAACGCATATGCTCCCATCTTTTGCCACTGATGCAGATTCATATTCCAGTATTTATATTCCATGATTTGTCTTTTGATAAATACCGATACATTGGAAACCTCATCGTTTAATCTCTGGCAGTTGGCGAATCTTTGTTTGAGCTGTTTCATGAATTTGCCCCGGGGCACCCCTACATTTCTGGTATCCAGTAATAACTTCGCGTAGACACGATTCAGCAGCAGCTGACTGAATATTCCGATTACACATACCACTGTCATTGCATAAAATAACACTCTTTGTTCTGCCATTGTCTGTAACATCCTTAAAATCCCCCTTTGATTTTCTGACTGATTTCAGCGGACCGGTCCATTGGGCCTTTCTGAAATTTTGTACCGCCATTATAGCCGATCATCTCGATTTTGCAAAGAAAAATCGTTCGTCAAAAAAAGCCCCAAAATGTCTGATTTTCGGGCTTTTAAGGGATTTTATCTTCATGTAGAAGATGCTCTTATTTTGTCTGATCTTCAGAAAAACGTTTCATAAGTCCTTTGACAAGACGCAGACTGTCAGCTGCTGCCCTTTCCTCAAATACCGGATAATCCATCTTTGCGCTTTCGTCTGCTTTATCTGAAATTGCGCGGATAATCAAAAATGGAATATTATTTAGCCATGCCGTATGGCCGATCGATGCCCCTTCCATTTCTGTACAAAATCCTTCAAAAGTATTCTTAATCTGCTTCTTTACCTCTTTGTCGAAAATAAATTGATCGCCACTTACAATTCTGCCGCGGAAGACATGAATTTCCGGATTCACCTGCTCACTGACTTCTTTTGCAAGTGCTGCTGCTTGTTCATCGGCAGGGAAAGACAACACTCCCATCTGCGGAACTTCTCCTATCTGATATCCGAACAAGGTGGCATCCACGTCATGATGCACCACATCTGTCGCAATTACAATATCTTCAATATTGATTTCTTTTTTCAGAGATCCTGCCACGCCGGTATTGATAATCAGATTTACTTCGAATTCATCGGCAAGAATCTGTGTGCAGACAGCCGCATTGACTTTTCCGACGCCGCTGCGTACTACGACTACTTCTTGTCCGCACAATCTGCCTTCAAAGAATTCCATTTTGGCTTTTTTCAGTGTACGGTAGACCTCCATTTCTTTTTTCAGCCCTTCCACTTCAATCTCCATTGCTCCGATAATTCCTATCTTTCTCATAAATTTCTCCTGCATTTTCTTTTTTCATATATTTTTCTAATATGTTCCTCTGAGATTATATCAGTTTTTCTTTGTGCGTGTACAGAAAATTTCTTTGCATTTTCTTTTTTCTTTGTTATAATTGAGGCGCAAATAAAAAATTTAAGCTGTTTGCTTCTCTGCTATGCTATTTGTTGTACGTTACCGCACATATAAAAAACAATAGAGAAATCATACAGCACATACTTCAGATTCTGAATTTTTTTATTTTATATGGAAAGGAGATTTTACTATGACTAGCTATAAACCATCGGGTGTCTGTGCCAGAGAAATCAAATTTGAATTAAACGGAGATACCATTCAAAAAGTAGAATTTGTCGGCGGATGTCCGGGAAATACGATGGGACTGTCCCGTCTTCTGCAAGGAATGGATGTTAATAAGGCAATCGAACTTCTAAGTGGTGTAAAGTGCGGAAATAAGGCAACTTCCTGTCCTGATCAGCTTGCATGCGCTTTAAAACAGGCAATTGCCAAATAGGCAAAATAAAAGATGAAAACAAATAAAAAGATTGCTACATCATTTCTCAGATAGGAATTGACTCTTGGCACTGATGCTATTTTGTTGTTTGCCGTCTATACGATAGAACTCGAATTTCTATCGCATAGGTGTATAGGTATATAATAGAAACGAAAGTTTTTTCCTGTCTGAGCTAAAGAATGCGGTCTGTAAATAGTAAATCATACGGCAGAAATAAAAAGTATTTCTTTTTGCTTTTTATTTCTGCCTCTATTTTATATTTCTGCCGTTTTTTTATCGGTCCCATTTATCACACAATGCCTGAATCTGACTTGTAAATTTTGCCAGATCCTTATTTGCCCCATGTTCATTGTGCCAAATTACAGTCAACAGTCTCTGACCTGCTGCGAGCAGTCTTGCAAATACAGTGTTTGCCTTTAGTGTGGCTGGCGACATATTCTTTGTTTTATCAATCTTGACAGGCTGTGCCTCTTTGATAAATTCTCCGGTCGCCAGATCAAAAATCGTGCCGCTAAATGGAGCATATGCATTCAATCTCTTTTCTTTCCGTAAACGTTCTGCGAATCCTTCTGCTACCCTATCTTCTCCATGGATAATAAAGACACGCTTTGGCTTTTTTTCCAGTGCTGATATCCACCTGATCAATCCTTCATTATCCGCATGACCACTGATTCCCGTCAATTGGGCAATCTCTGCATGAATTTCAATTTCCTCTCCAAAGAGCTTTACTTTGTCCGTACCTTCCGCAATTGCCCTTCCTAAGGTTCCGATTGCCTGGTATCCGACAAATAAAATCGTACATTCTGCTCTCCACAGATTATGTTTTAAATGATGCTTAATTCTTCCCGCATCGCACATGCCGCTTGCCGATATAATAACCTTTGGTTTTTCGTCACTGTTAATCTTTTTGGATTCTTCGCTTGTAACAGAAGTCTTTAATCCCGGAAAGCTGATTGGATTAATTCCTTTTTCAATCAATGCCGCTGCTTCCTCATCAAAGTCATCAAACATATGCTTCATAAAAATCTGAGTTGCCTCAATAGCAAGAGGACTGTCCACATAGACCTCAAATTCTTCATGTCCTTTGATTCTTTTCTCTTCTTTGATCTGACGGATAAAATACAGCATCTCCTGTGTTCTTCCTACCGCAAAAGATGGAATTACCACATTTCCTCCTCTGTCAAATGTTCTTTGAATTACGTCGCTTAACTCTTTCATGTAGTCTGGTCTGGGACCGTGACTTCTGTCTCCGTATGTGGATTCCATCACAACATAGTCTGCTTCTTTGATATATTCGGGATCTTTGATGATCGGCTGATTTGTATTACCGATATCTCCTGAAAATACAATCTTTTTTTCTGTTCCATTCTCTTCAATCCATACTTCAATTGAAGAAGAGCCAAGCAGATGTCCGGCATCCACAAACCGAATTTTTATATGTTCACTAATCCATATTGTTTCGTGATATTCACAGGAGACAAAGCAGGAAATGGCCCCTTGCGCATCTTCCATGTCGTAGAGCGGAGTTACTTCTTCTTTTCCGGCACGTTTCCCTTTTCTATTTTTCCACTCTGCTTCAAACATTTGGATGTGAGCACTGTCTCTTAGCATAATGTCGCATAAATCAGTCGTTGCTCTTGTGGCAAAGATCGGACCGCGGAATCCTCGCTGATATAAAAGAGGCAGTTTTCCTGAGTGATCAATGTGAGCATGTGTCAGGAGAACTAGATCGATCTGACTTGCTGGTACTGGTAAGTCTTCATTTTCATATGTGTCAGGACCTTGTTCCATTCCGCAGTCGATCAGAATTTTCTTTCCGGCTGCTTCGAGATACGTACAGCTTCCGGTTACTTCATGTGTAGCGCCTAAAAATATCAGTTTCATATGATTCCCCCAATCTTTCCCGTATTATTGTATATTTTATTATTGTTTCATTTTATTGTTTTATTATGTTGTCGTATTGTACTATTATATTTTTATATTGATTATTGTTTTGTTTTTTATCTTTTTATCTTTTTCATTTTTTCCTGTTTTTATTTATATTTCTTTAACTCTATTTTATTTTTATCAGATTATTTTCTTATATTATTTTATTATACTATATTTTATCTGAATATATAATATAATATTGTATTTTTAACAAATAATTTATATTATGACAATTTGCATAAAAGTATTTGAGACAGAGAGAAAGTCTCCTTCCAGTCGCAGACTCAATGATTTTCTTATTTTGCTGCGCCATCTATTAACAGCTGCTTTGCAAATTCGCCTGCAAGCAGGCTCAATAGGCAAAGCAGCCGTAATTAGGCTTGCAAAATTACGAAAATCATCTAAATGTCTGCGCTTTGGAAGGAGACTCCCTCTCTGTTCAATATAAGTTTCTGCGCAAATTGCTATATTCTGTTTTCAAAAAAACTTTCATCATTTAAATCAGCTTATAAAGAAACATACCCTACTGTAATCTCTCTTACAGATAAGGTATGTTTTTTTGCTTTAAAAACCTGTTTTACATCCATCATGCTGACAGATGGTAATGAAGAATGATTAACCTTACTTTATTGTTTTCCTCAGTAAATAACTATTGTTTCTTACCTATGTTTACTATTATAGACAATAATATCTTACTATTTATATAATCATTTTCTTTTTCTTACTTAATTCCAGATAAATTTTATTTTCACCCAGTTTTATTATTTAATAAAATATAAATATTAAAATATCATTATATGTATAGTCCGTCTGTTTCAGATGATAAATTTTCTACTGTATCACCTTTAATCGCTACATGATTAGTGACTGTTCGATAAAAATATCCATGAGTTACTACCACTTCAAATCCATTATGAGAATAATATGTATTATAATCTGTCTGATGGTGATATGCTACTGTTATCCAATTTCCATTTACTAATCTCTGTAAAAATACATCTGTTCTTATTTCATCAGCTGTACGATGACAAGTAGTAGTTCCAGAAACATACACTATATTATTTCCCTCATTTGAAATATAAGAACTTCCATTTGACAAATAATATCCTCTTGATATTGCTTCTCGTGCTGTTCCAGTAGACTCACTCTCATTTGTAAGAACAGAACCGTCTACTACTGTTCCTAACAACCTTTCCCAATCTTCTTCAGCCGAAACAGTAATTCCTAAACTCATAATACTTGTTAATATTAATAAACATGCAAAAAATTTTTTTATTAATTTCATATTATAACTCCTTTATATTCCTCATTACATTAATAAAAACGAATATTTATTTCCAATTTGTCGTATTAAAAAAAAGTAATATTCTCTATAATCTCTATAAACTCTTTTTCACTAATATATCCTTGAATAATATATGAGTCATTTGTCCCATCTAATTGTGCTGCATAGTTTTCTTCTGTATCATCTATCTTCCAAATTTTCACTTTTTGGTTACTAACTCTTGACGAAATTTCATTAACTATTGTTCCGTCAAATTCTTGTACATATTTGCTATTTGATTCTTTACTTTGCATCAATATAGTAAATAAAGTATCTTTATATTCATAAAATAATGTAGCCTTTTTGTCTTTTTTTTCTATCCTATAATCAAAAAATTTCATTTCTTCTGGACGATATCTTAATTTTATCGGCTGTATTCCCAGTTCATTCCGTATTGTTTCCATCGCTTCTTCTTCTGCAACTGTCCCTGCCTCTCCGTTTTCTTCATCTTCTACATTCATTGTGATTCTAAGCTGACTGTCTCCGACAATCTCATTCCATAGTGCAACAATATATCTTCGGTTTGCTCCACTTGTCATACTGACTCCAAACAGACAGATCGCTACACATGCTACAATCGCAGCTCTTTTCATGAATATTGTTCTTTTATTGATCTTTTTTATCTTTCTTCCAAGTGCTAAAGCTTCACGATCTTCTTTTGAAAGCATATCATAAATATTAGGAACGTCGGGTTCAGGCTTTTTATCCCATTCACCTTGCTCTTTTAATTTGTTTACAATATTTTCAAAGAGCTTATCAGATGGTTTTAAATCCTTGGTATCCGGATTTTCGTTTAATTCTTCTTCATATTGTTCATATGGCTTTTCCATAGACCAAATCAGCATTTGACCGATGTCATCGTCTCGGTCAATTTCCTGATTATTTTCCTGAATCGTATTCGTCCTTTTCTTTTCTTCCATTTTTGCCTTTCCTAAAGTCTCTTCTTGACTTTTCATTATAAGAGTATACACTGTTAATATATTATTAATTTTGGAGGATAAACATGAAACGAATTATTCTTACAGGCGGCGGAACCGCAGGTCACGTTACCCCTAATATCGCGCTTCTCCCTCGTCTGAAAGAGCTCGGGTATGATATTCATTACATCGGCTCTTATGACGGAATTGAAAAAAAATTAATTGAAGAGCTTCATATTCCCTATTATGGAATCTCTTCCGGAAAATTAAGACGCTATTTTGATGTGAAGAATTTTACCGATCCTTTTAAAGTTTTAAAAGGCTACGGACAGGCAAAAAAACTGATGAAGACATTAAAACCAGACGTCGTATTTTCTAAAGGTGGTTTTGTCTCCGTACCGGTTGTGCTTGCCGCAAAGCATCGTCACATCCCTGTCATCATCCATGAGTCTGATATGACACCAGGTCTCGCAAACAGACTTGCCCTTCCATCTGCAACAAAGGTCTGTTGCAATTTTCCTGAAACCATCTCGCATCTTCCGGAAGGAAAAGCCGTTCTGACAGGCTCTCCAATTCGCCAGGAACTTCTTAAAGGCAGCAAAGAGGCAGCGCTCAAATTTTGTGGCTTTTCTGAAGAAAAACCAGTTTTGCTGATTATCGGAGGCAGCCTTGGAGCAGTTGCTGTCAACAATGCGATCCGAGGCATTCTTCCAGATCTGTTAAAGGATTTTCAAGTCATTCATTTATGCGGAAAAGGGAAATTAGATACCTCTCTGGAAGGCACTAAAGGATATGTACAATACGAATATATTCAAGATGAGCTTGCTGATCTGTTTGCTCTTGCTGATATCTGTGTTTCCAGAGCCGGTGCCAATGCAATCTGTGAGCTGCTCGCACTGCGCAAGCCAGCGCTTCTTATTCCTCTGTCCGCCAACGCCAGCCGCGGAGATCAGATTTTGAATGCAGATTCTTTTAAACGCCAGGGATTCTGCGAAGTTTTAAAAGAAGAAGATTTAACTCCCTCTCTTCTTTTAGAAACTATTCAAAAGCTTTATAAAAACCGTCAGACTTACATTCAGGCAATGGAAAACAGTAAACAAAGTGACGGTATTTCTTCTGTTATTAAGCTGATCAATGAAGCCTCCGGACTGAAAGAGTAATCTATTCCCCTGCAAAATGCAGGGGAATTATTATTTGTCAAACCATTCGAGATATTCCATATATACCTTTCCGTATCTTTTACGGATATAAGTCTTCGCACGATACATTTTTGAATAAAGTCTGCTCACTGAGATGCCAAGTTCTTCCGCTATTTCTTCTATAGAACGTTCTTCCATATAAATTCCTGATATAATTCGATACCAAGATCTGTTTTTCCGTTTCAGGTCATGCAGTATCTCACTGGATAATTCTTTTTCTGCCATCGTTTTCATGACTTTATCAATGATATCATCTGCATCTTCTCCGGATGCTTTTTCATCTTTCACATCTAAAAGCAATTTCTCATTTCTCGTGCTTGCCTTTTTAAAGTGATCAATCACCAAACGCTTCGCTGTTAATAATAACCATGTTTTGTCACATCCCGGAACAATTTTGTCCATATGGATAAAGTATAACATAAAAACATGCTGACAGATCTCTTCTGCTATATTGAAATCGGAAGTCATATCATATACAGCTTTTATAATTAATGCACTGTATTTTTTATAAATCTCCTCAAACCGCTTTTTCTTCTCTTCCCCACGTTTCATTGGAATGTCAGACATCATTTTCCAAATCCGGCGAGAATTTCATCTTTATCCTCCGAAGTCAATGTTCCCGGCGTCCATCCTAATCCCACGCTGTCATTTTTATACCGTGGAATCAAATGGATATGAAAATGAAATACGGTCTGCCCTGCACATGTTCCATTATTCTGTACAATATTAAATCCATCGCATTTTAGAATTTCTGTCAGTTTCGCAGCTATCTTCTTTGCAAGGACAAGAGCCTTTGATGCAGCTTCATCGGAAAGCTCATACAGATCTGCAAAGTGTTCTTTCGGCAAAATCAGGGCATGTCCTTTTGAGGCCGGTCCCAAGTCTAAAATCACTCGGAAATCTTCATCTTCATAAAGAGTTGCTGATGGAATTTCTCCGTTTGCAATTTTGCAGAAAATACAATCTTGATTTTTCATCTTATTCTCCTCCACTTTAATCTTTCTTCATATGTAAAATTTATATTATTATACACCTATTTTGTCTAATTATGTCAATAATATTTATTTGATCTTTTCATTTTCGAATGATAAACTAAAGTAAAAAGTCTTACTATATATTTTCAAAAGAAAGGATTACCTTATGTTAACCGAAAAAGATATGGAAACCATACATATGATTTCCCAGCAAAATCACGATTTTTCTTCTATCATGGACAAATTAAAAGAACAACAGCGCTTTTCCATCTCACAGATTTCGCATGAAATCCGTAACCCTGTCACACTCATTAACAGTTCGTTGCAGATTATCGAACAGCAGCATCCGGAAGTCAAAACTTTTCAGTTCTGGAATGAAACTATGCAAGATCTTGCATTTTTAAAAAATCTTCTTGAAGAACTCTCTTCTTTTAACAATGGGGATATTCTACATCCGGAACCTAAAAAACTTCAGGACTGGATTCCTAATTTTTTTGCCTCTTTCAAAAATTCCTCTGCTTTTTCAAATCTTCATCTGGAACTGCAAAATGATCTTCCGATTGTTACGTGGGATTGTGTTAAAATTCGACAAGTACTGAATAATCTCCTTCGAAATAGTCTGGAAGCTTCTTCTGACAATAGCGAAATTCTCTTTAAAATTTCCTTTGACGGTTCTTTCATTGAAATGTCAGTTTCTGACCACGGCTGCGGTATTCCCTCTTCGATCTCTCCGACGTTATTTGAGCCTTTCCATACTACCAAAAGCAATGGAACCGGTCTGGGACTTACAATCTGCAAGCGCATTGTTGAGTCTCATCACGGAACAATCCATATTTCCTCTGAATCGAAAAAAGGGACTACGGTCACTGTCCGTATTCCCCAAAATCCTTTTTCTTCCTGCGAATAATTATTTTTCTGCACAACAGACATGACAATATCATTCCACCGATTAAACCGCCTATATGTGCACTGTTATCTACACCTGATGAGGTGAATCCCTGAAATAACATTAAAAATACGATAAGCAGCATTCTTTTTCCAAATGCCTCGCCCATTCTCTCTCGGTTCCTTAAAACGATGTAAAGCAGCGCACCGATCACGGCAAAGATAGCGCCTGATGCTCCTGCTGAAAGCGCATAGTCGTGTGTTCTCATTTCTACCGCCATAGAGAGCAAATTTCCCAGAAGTCCGCCGCCCAGATAAATTACGCAGTATCTCCATTTCCCCGCCAGACGTTCCAGCATATCTCCCAGGAAAAGGAGACATATCATATTATTGCCCAGATGTTCGATTCCAAAATGGAGGAACATGCTTGTAAATAGCCGATAATACTGTCCATTCAGAATAAACGGTGTATAGCATGCTCCCTCCACATAGAACCAATCTTGCTGCTGTGTGAGTTCCATAATCACAAAAATAAGAATATTGACAGCGATAAAACTCAAATTTATTTTTTGTCTTGATCTCAAAAAATCTTTTAACTCTGTTATCATTTTTTGTCTTTTTCCATTCTGTTTTCTGAAATTATAGCTCACTTTTCTGCCAGATGCAATGAAAATATTTTTCGTTGTTGTGCTAAGCACAATGGATGCTGCTTTTTTCTTTTGTGTAAGCCTTCATTGTATTATATTCTTTATTCCCCATCTGTCACTGTGACAGTCAGTGTGATGGATGCGCCTTCATAAGCTTGACCAAGATCTTCACCGCTTTGACGGTCTGTCAGACGTCCTTCTTCCACCGTAAATGTAACTTCAACTGTTCCTGCTGCTAATCCGGTGAGAATTCCAGTCTCTTCATCATACTCGACTATGCCCTCATCACCGCTGATCTGTGCTTTTATCAATCCGTTTGTGTATCCGCCTCTTCCAGAAGTATCTGCCATCTGTGTATGGAAATACCACGCATCTCCTGCTGCGATAGTAAGATCGCCCACATAGCCGTCTTCCTGATACTGAGCATTGTTGAAATATTCTGTTACTACCTGTCCCTGACCATTGGTATCTGCTGATCCGTAAACTTCTTCATTCGTCGCGTAAGCAATCTCCGCTTTGCCCGAACTTACAGTAACTTCAAATTTAGCTACAACTACGTTCTCTCCGCTATAACCGCCCAGTCTGGTGTTAGAATCCCCTTCTGTACCGCCAGTGCGGATTACGCCGTCATTTACGCTGCTGTCACGTACCAGTGCAGTAACCGGTACGGTAAAGGTATCTGCATCTAAATCATCGATATTCACAGAAGTGGAATAACTTCCGTTTTCGTTCTGCGCCGCTTCCGCAGCCAGCGCTTCGGCATCTATCTCTAAACCATAGTCATCTACTAATTCCAGAACGGGATCTTCTCCCTCTGCTGCGGAATTTTCAAAGTTAAATGTCAGACTGTACTTCGTATTATGCCACTCATTCAGCCATGTACCATCGGTGCTGCTTTTATTGTTTGCCGGCATATACGGACGATCCTGTCCTTCCAAACGCTCCTCATATCCTGCCTCTTCATTTGCCAGTCTCTGATAATAATCGCCCGGTGTTTCACAAATCACATAAATAAATTTCTGATTCTCACTTCCTGCTTCCTGCAGACCGATCTTACCGCCGCTGGTTCCAAGATCGTGTGCCAGATAAGAGTATTCTCCGCCATCTTCTAGGCTGGTTGCCATATGGGTAGCAACATATTTATCATCCAAAAGTCCATATCCGCCTTCCCCATCAGTGAAAAGTGAATCTCCGATTGCTACATCTTTGGTGCTGGATACCAGCAGATAATATTTATCCGGTGCGTTGTTATCTTTTATATGGACATACAGTCTTCCACCGACTTCTACCGGATGGTTAGCCGTATCATCTGCCATATCTCCAGGCTGCAGATCTGCAAAATCATCCCAGTTGATCTCCCGTGAACCGGAGATCACATAAATTCCTTCTTCAATGTACTCCTTTTTTATCTGCTCCCAATCAAAATCCTCACCAAACTGCTCTTTCAGATATGCTTCCAGGTCTGCATTTTCTACACTTGAACTGCCTTCCTTTATTGTAACCATGGAATTTTCATCTATCTGAGATACATCTCTTATTCCCAAGTTTTGTCCATATACACTGTCATAATATTGTGTATCCTCATTCGGATCATATCTGTTTCCCATTGCAAATGCATTCATACCGACTGTCATAGTCATAGCGAAAGCTACTCCAGCTGCAAAATACCGTTTAACTTTTTTGTTGTACATGTTTTTTCCTCCTTCAGACCGTTCCTTATATCCTTTCTGTTTTTTAATAAATGCTTTTTGCTACCAATTCATTTGTAAGTTCTGTGACTGCATCCAGCAGATATCCCGGCAGGTAATTTTTGTTGCGTCCCTGACCGCCTTCTACGGTAATAAGATCTGTAGAATGATAACCAGTACTTTGTCCTTCGTGACTCCATACCAGGTTTACCCAGAGTGTGTCCTCCACTGGAGACTCTTCGATTGCGTTTACACCAATCTCATTGAACATTTCTCCCGGGAAGCCTACGAGCGCTACGCTTCCGATGCGAAGTACCTGCAACGCAACTTCATAATCTCCTCCATCTGAAGCCGGTATTGCTGTGGTTCCATACTCAAATCCCAGACTGGCGTTTCCGGTTTCCGTATCAATATTCTTGATTGCCTCTTTCGTGTCAAAATACAACATCTTGCCCAGCCATTCCAGTACTTCCACCGATCCCTGATTCGTTGTCTCTTTTTCTCCGGTTTCAATACTTGGTGTGAAAATCTCATTTCCAAAGATCGGATTTTGATCTCCTGCGGCTCCCATGAGGAACATTGCCACTGCACCCTCATTCTGATCTTCCAGTGCGTTGCAGACATAACCGCCTATATCGCTGGAAATACCCGTCTTTCCGTCCAGTACTTGGTTTGCATACATCACTACTCCGTGTACAGCATAGTTAAAAATAAAAGCAACCGGATTTCCTGTCTCGATACTCGTAAAGCGGATCGCTGCCAATGTTTTATCTGAAAATCCTTCAAAATCATAGCCCTGAGCCCAGTAATACGTTCCGTCCGCATTCGTGTACTTTGCATTGCGGTTCACATTTATATAACTGTCGGAATAACCGATGCCCATAGTAACGGGCTCCAGGTTTGCAATCGCCTCATCTGCCGCGTCCATCATCTGATCATAGACCAGACGTCCCCATTTCTGCAGATTATCTACTTCTTCATTATCCTCATCGAAAGTAATGTAGCTCATGTCGATCTCACTGGTGATCTCCGGAGTCGCATGCGCATGGGTAGCGGTGTAGAAAATGTTCTCCAGCGGGACTCCTGTATGGTCACTCAGTTCCTGAGCAAACAGCGGTCCGTAAGGTCCCTTTCCTGTCTCGTTTGAAACGATCAGAGCCGTATTTTCCCCATCATTCAGTGCAATAACACGGGTATGCAGCGGATCGATGACTCCCTCTGCTGTGGTACGTCCTACCGCTGCAATAGGAAGCATTCCGTTCTCTTCTGTGGGCGTAATATCGCGCACCGCTGCTCCTACCTGTAATTCGTAATCGGTCTGCTGGCTGCTCTGTCCCCCTCCCTGTGCCTCAGCCGCACTTACCATAACGGAAGATGCCAGCAGCATTGCCGCCGCCAGACCTACAGATAATATCTGTTTCATTTTCATACTCGTTTCTCCTTTCTTTTGAAAAATGTTTCGATAATTGCCAAACGCCAGAGTCCATATAAATACGGGATTCTTTTTGAAATCAAACAGCTTTCCCAGGCAGATATTTTTACCGGTTGCCAAAATAAATTTGATATTACATTTGGATACTTGTTTCGCAATTACCTCTTTTTCGATCATTGATGGGTTCATTATATCGGCTGTTTTGCACAGAGTCAACAAATCCAGGTTCCGTTTTTTTGACTATATTTAGATATTTTTCACAGTTTTTTCATCGATATTTCGAATTTATTTTGTAAGTTTTGTATATTTTTCAGAAAGGGGATCAAAAAAACGGAATTCATTTTTTAATGTTTTTGCTCGCTGATAAATAATTGAAATTCATTTATAGACAGGGAAGAACTCTTACAGGAATATGGACTGTTGCTGCGAAATAGCGGAGATGCTATAAAAAGATGGGAACTGAATATAACTAATGATGCAGCATGTTTTACTGTGAAAGCGTAAAATCTGTCGTTATCGCATTTTAGAATCCGTTTTACGCTCATCATAGTTTCTATTGAGAAGTCATTAAAAACTTAAATTCTACGAGAAATCTCGGCTCTGTCAATCTTCTCTTTACAGATAAGACAAGAACTCTGACAAAGAAATTAGTACACACAAAAAAAGAGACTGCCGCACCCACATGTATGCGGCAGTCTCTTCTATTTGCTAGAAGCTAAATTTTTTTCTCTTAATTTTCTTTCCATCGGAAAAGTAATTAGTTTACGCTTCCTTTTGTGATTGTTGAATATTCAACCAGTTTGTCTGCAAACAGTTCTGTATAGGAACCGTTGTGAATAGCCTGCAGTCCTGCAATTTCTCCAGGAGTTGCGATAGAAGTATCAACATAGTTTGCCATATGATCACCAAACTGATTTGATCTCATAATACCATACAGAATTGTAATTGCAGAATCCTGAAGATCTCCAAGTGCCATCTGTGGTGTTTCTGCTTCGTTGATCAGTCCGTTGAAGCTTGCATCTTCTACTACGTTGCCATTTTCATCTGTTTCTGGAAGAATAGAGTTTGTAGAACCACCCATGATCCAGTCATTTCCTGAATGCATGATATTTGCCCACATATTCAGACCTAATTCTTCATTTGGCTGTGCTCTGTTTGCTGCGCCGTAATCACTCATGATCAGTCCGTCGAAATCCCATTCATTCTTACAGATATCTGTACACAGATCATAGTTATTTACTGCATATTCTCCGTTGATCTTGTTATAAGAAGTCATAACTGCCATTGGAGCTGCGCCTTTGATTGCAATTTCAAAGCCTTTCAGATAAATCTCACGGAATGCTCTTTCAGATACTACGTCATTTACATAGTTTCTTCCGTTTTCATTATTATTTCCGGCAAAGTGTTTAATTGTAACACCAACTCCGTCATTGCTCTGGAGACCAAGGATGAAGTTCAATGCTGTGTAACCTGTAACAACAGGATCTTCTGAATAGTACTCAAAGTTACGTCCGCAAAGCGGTGTTCTGTGAATATTCATACCAGGTCCAAGGAGATAGGTAACGCCCATCTCTGCCATTTCTTCACCGTAAGCAGTACCAACACGTTCCAGTAATTCTGTATTCCATGTCTGAGCAAGCATACATCCTACCGGCCATGCTGTACAATACTGATAGTACTGTGTATCTGGTAATGTTTCAATTTCTGCTTCTTTTTCAATTGATGTACCGTCTTCTGATACTACAACGTCAGATACTACGTTATATAAAGTAGTAACTCCTTCTTTCGTAATACGAGCGCCTGCCGGTCCGTCTGGTAAGCTTACACTTGGGATTAACAGTGTATTATAATATCGTCCTGTAGATGCCCATACAGTACCCTGTACATAGTTAGCAAGATATCCTAAAGAGGAACCGCCATCAACTGCATCTTCGCCTTCTCCAAATGTAAAGTCTCCAAGCTGATTGTCGCGTGCATACTGAACACCGTAAACTTCATCTGCATCAACACCATTTACAATGTAAGACAGTTCTTCTACGCTTAATCCTGCTACAAACTGTTCCATTGTGCAGTTTCCATTATATACGTCAAGAAGTGTATAGTCTGGATTTGTTGTCACTGCTTCAAATGTTTCTTCTACCTTATCAGTATCCCATCCGCCTTTTGCTACATATTTTGCGGAATCTGTATTTTCATCGTTCTCACTGTAATATGTAATAACACTTTCATCATCTACAGCAGATGCATTATTTACAGTTGTAAAATCTGCGCTTGCAAGGCTGATACGTTCTGCAGCTTCGATTTCCTCTGCTTCCGTATCATAAGAATACGGAGTAGCTCCCTCATTGGAAACTTTTCCGGATTCAAACTGTTCTACTTTATCTTCTTCCATTGTCAACTGATTGCTCAGCTGTTCTGTAATGGTATCAGCGTCAAGAGAGATAACAGCTGCAACTTCTGTATTTCTTGAACTATTTCCTACACGGATAATATAGTCCCCGTCTTCCATGATATAAGCAGCTTTTTCTTCACTGTAAGAAGACATTTCATCTGTCTTAAAGCTTATAGATAATGTCTGGCTTTCCCCTGGTGCCAGTGTATCTGTCTTTGCATAAGCAGCAAGTTCCTGATACGGTTTTTCCAGTTCTCCATCTGGAGCTGAGAAGTAAATCTGTACAACTTCTTTTCCTGAATAGGTATCTCCTGTATTGGAGACAGTTACTTCTACCGTTACATTTTCTGCATCTGCTGTTACGGATACTGGTTCTACATCGAATGTCGTATAAGACAGACCATATCCAAATTCATATGCAGGATCTACATTAAATGTATCAAAATAACGATAACCTACATAGATATCATCATAGTAATATTCATCATACGGCTCTCTTGAATTTTCCGGATCATAATTCTCACCTAACGTTGCGCTGGATGGATAATCCATAAAATCTACAGGCCATGTATCTACCAGTTTACCGGAAGGACTCACTTGTCCTGTCAGAACATTAGCAAGTGCTGTTCCGCCATACATACCAGCCTGAGACATCAGAAGCACTGCGTCGATTCCAGGAATCTCTTCGATAAATTTTGTATCAATAACATTTGCAGTATTTAAAATAACAACAACATTTTCATAGAACTGTGTCAGAGTTTCCAGATTCTTTCTTTCCATCTCACTTAAATTATAGTCGCCGTCATTTTCTGCTGCCGCACGGTCAGAACCTTCACCGGATACACGGGAAATTACATAAAATGCGCAGTCGATATCCTGCTGTGACAGACTCTGTGCATCTGTAATTTCTACTTCATTTCCAGTATATACCTGGTTAAAGAAAGATGTTGCTACATTGATATAAGGTGTGCTCTCTGTCAGTTCTCCTGCCTGAGCTTTTGCCCAATCTTCAACGTATGGCTGAAGATAGCTTTCATTTGCAATAGAGTAGACCTCTTTTAAGCCATCATACACATTAACTACATTTCTCTGATTTACATCTCCTGATCCTGTTCCACCTTTAATTGTACAAACAGCTCCACTGCCATACAGAGCAACTTTTGAACCTGAGCGCACCGGAAGAACACCATCATTTTTTAACAATACCATTCCTTCCTGTCCTGCTTCTACAGCAAGTTCACTGCTTCTGATTTCACGTTCACTTACTTCATTGGATGTTGTCCATGCAAAAGCAGTGACAGAGCTTCCAAGTACCATCGATCCGGCAAGAGTAGCGGATAACAATCTTTTAGCCCATTTCTTATTCGCGTTCATCTTCAATCCCCCATTCTTAAAATTTTTACATTCGAAATTTTAGATTTCTAATATGAAAGATTCCGGAACTCTTCCGTTCTAACCTTTTTTTAATAAACGAATTTTTTTAATTTCCGAAACTAAAATCTATTATTTCGACGTCCTCTGTATGATAACGCAAGCACAAACTGTTCGCTATCACAATAGTATATTTTCACTATAATAATTGTATCTTTTATCATTTTATTATATATTTTTTTACTATTATCCAATTTTGATTTAATTTTTTTGTGATATTTTATAGTTTTTCCTCTGTTTTTCCGTATATTTTAATATTTTTTCACATCTGTGTGCCTTTTCTTTCTCTTTTTAATTTTTACGCTGCGGATGCTATATCAGGTTCTGTTCATTATTTATTATTTTTATATCCTTTTTTTTCTTATCACGCTGTCTGTTTTTTGTGTACATAAAAAAAACCGGCATATCTATGAAGTTTGTTCCATAAATATGCCGGTCAGTACTATATTATAAAACTTAGTTGCCGTCTTATTATTCTCTCTATTAATATTGATAATCAGGAGCAAGCAATGTCATCAGTTCTTTGTCGTGGTTATATACCAGTTCTGATTCTGTATCGAGAATCATCGTTGCTCCGTTTTCTCGGTCATATGCTTCCCACTCAGGCAGTCCTTCTGCACTTGGGATTCCTGTTCGCGCAAAATTTACCCATGCCTGGGTGATTTGATCAGCAAGTACTTCCGTGCTGGAATCATTTCCTATATTATGGAACACAAATGGAATCTCAGCTCCGTGATAAGCTCCCATAGAGCTTTCATCATAAGTAAATACATACGCATAGACGGGAGCCCCATTCTGGTCTGCTTTGTGCGACATAATTTTAAGCATTGGCAACCGAATTAAAGTATCTACATTTTGTGCTTCTGATTCCTCCTCATTCGGATATGCCTGTACAAATGCATCTACTACTTCTTCTGTGATCTGATTCTGATTCATAGAAGGCATAATCGTTGTCCATTCATTTAAATTGCTTCCTATCAGTAAAGGTATGTCTTTTCCTGCTTCTGCAAAAGAATCTTCTGTTACAGGACTTGTCGGCATATAATCCCCGTCGACTACAGGTCCCCATTCCATTCCATATCCACTGCCTAAGGATGCCGGTATTTGAAATTCTTCCGCGGTATCTTGAAGTGCTTGATTGGAAGCTGCCTGCAACTCACTTGCCGGAACAGTCTGCAGTTTTTCAATATTATCAGATGAAATGCCTAAATTCTCTAAAATTCGCTCTGTCAGTCTTGTACTTGCTTCTTTTGAAGTAAAGCTGACTCCCATTGTCTCAGTTGCTCCGCTTTGAACAATTCCTTTGTGGAAAAGTCCTGACGCATACGGCGTTGTCATAAGAGCCAACACTTTTGCACCGCCGCCTGACTGACCGAATACTGTCACGTTTTCCGGGTCACCGCCAAATGCCTCAATATTGTCCTGAATCCATTCCAGTGCCGCAACAATATCTGTAAGCCCGGCATTCCCTGAATATCGATATTTTTCTCCATAGGCTGAAAGATCTAAGAATCCAAATATATTCAATCGATGATTGACAGATACTACTACTACATCTCCGCTTCGGCTTAAGTTTTCTCCGTCATACGTTGCTTCATTTGCTGAACCTGTAGAAAATCCTCCGCCATGAAGCCATACCATAACAGGTCTTTTCTCTCCGTCATTCATTCCCGGCGTCCAAATATTCAGATTTTGACAGTTGTTATCGGTTCCTGTTTCGTCACCGTTTCCTGACATTCCCAAAATACTTCCCTGAGGGGACATTGGTCCATAGGTATCTGCCATTCGGATCCCTTCCCAAGGTTCTACTTCTTCTGCCGGGACAAACCGCTCTGTTGCCTGTGCATAAGGAACACCCAAATAGCGGTAAATTCCATCGTTTATCGTTCCTTGAACGCTTCCTGCGGTTGTCTGTACAATTCCTTGTTCCGTCAAACTGTCCGATACGGCAGCTTCCACTTCTGTTAAAATCTCTGCATTTTCTTGTGCTGTGACATTACCGGCTAACAGAATCACACAAGTCATTGTAACTGCCATCGTTTTCCATATTTTTGATCTTTTCATAAAATGCTCCTTTCCAGAAGATACCTTTTTCTATTATCTTTCATATCCTTTTTAACACCTCACTCTCCTCTGTCGTTCTTTCTTTTCTGTCATAGAAAAGACATTATCATGATAATTTTTAAAAGTATTTTTCTCTCTTTCTATGTTGATTCTAATGTAATTTTTTTTATTTGTACAATATTAAATTTGCATTCTAGTTTTCATATAATGAATAGTGATCTTTTCTTTTTTTTCAAATATATTATAATAATACCTGATAAAAAGGTTTTTTATTTTTATTATTTAAAGTCTTAACGGCTTGTGAGTAAAAAATTTATGAAATCAAAAATCTGTCAAAAAGGAGGAACACTCATGATTAGTTATTACGAATTACAGCAATTTGTTGCCTTCTATTATTCAGGCACACTCTCCGCAGTCGCTGAACAATTTCATATTTCTCAACCTACGCTGACTCGAAATATGCAGAAAATTGAGTCCTTATTTGGTGTGCCTCTTTTTTTGAGGACAAAAAACCATATTGCTTTAAATGAAAGCGGACTGTTTGCAGCAAAACAAGCTGAATTGCTCGTACATCAGACACATGAAATGTTTCAGCGTGTCCGTGATTTTGACAAAGCACAGCATACCATTGCTATTGGTTCCTGCGCTCCTATGCCTATCCAGCCTTTGATTCACCGGATTTCCAGCGTTTATCCGGATATTACAATTTCTTCTGAAATTAAAGGAAACCATATTCTTTTAGAAAAACTTGAAAAGGATGAATATCAGCTCATTATTCTTCCAACAAATCCGAAAAATCCTTCTTTATTTTGTCAACGTATCGGCGAAGAACATCTTATGTTCTGTCTTCCGCTCTCTCATCCTTTTGCCGGCAGAAAAAGTCTGCGTCTGGCAGATCTGAATGGAAATGCTATATTAATTTTAAATAATCTGGGTTTTTGGTCTGATATCATCAAAGAAAAAATGCCGGATTCGCATCTTCTTGTCCAAAGAGAACTCTATTCTTTTGGAGAGCTGATTAAAAATTCTCTTTTGCCTTGCTTTAGTACGGATCTGACAATCAAAACCTTTGGTATTCCTGAGAATCGCGTCTCCATTCCAATTACAGACGCAGAGGTCAACGTCATCTATTATCTTATTTGTAAAAAAGAAAATTTGAAAAAATTTGATGTGCTTTTTTCCCAGATTTAGTGTAAAGTATTCTGTAGATCTCTAAACGATTCAACGTATGCAAATACCTGAAGTGTGATATTTTTTTCACTATGTTTTGAATAAGTCTAACGCAGTTTTCCAGGAGTCGTATTTTCATATCTTTTAAATGCACGGTTCATCGTCACTGTGTTCGTATAACCCACCTGCTCTGCGATTTCTTTTAAATTCATCTGTCCTTTTGCCAATAACTTTTTTGCCGCGTCAATACGCAGACGATGGATATATTCCAAGTAAGCAATTCCCGTAGACTGCTTAAAAGCTTTTGAAAAAGCAGATGGCATCATATTTGCAATCTGTGCCACTGTACTTGCAGATAACTCCGGATCTTTATAGTGTTCCTGAATATAGGCTACAGCCATACGAATATGAGATTCACTATCATCTTTTACCGTTTCATATTCTGTCATCTCGTTTAAAATCTCTTCCGCCTGTTTTTGAAGTCCGGACACAGAATAAACACTATTTAAACTTTGCCATTTTTCTAACTGTTCTGAAGAAATAACGATATTTTCTTTTTGCGCTGAATTTCTATATTGTTCTAATGCACGAAACAGACTTACTGCTGTAAAAGTTGCTTCTATAGAAGTCTGACCGGAAAAATGCTGTGTTGCAGAAGCAATTTGTGTACAGATTGTCTGCACAATCTTCTTCGCCGTATAAAACTCTCCGTTTTGAACGGTTTCTTCCATTCTCTGTATCAGTTTTGGCAAATCTTCTTGTTCTTTTATTTTTTTATTTTCTTTTATAAAAGTATGATAATCCAGCAACACATCGTACTGTCCTGACCAATCCATATCATGAAGCAGTTCTAAAATTTGATTGTATGCTTTTGACAGATCTTCCAAATGATAAAATGAACTGCTTATTAAAATGGAAGAAGTAAATTTTCCTCCGTTTTCTACTTTTTTTCGCACCTGATCCAGACGGTTTATAATTTCTTTTAAATCGTCTTTCGGAAATTTCAAAATCCCTATTAACATACGCTCATCTTTTAAAAAGAAGTGCGGTATATTTTGAAATTCCTGCTCATATTTCTTCTTTTGTACATCCATATCCATATAGCTCTCCAAGATTCCCTGTGCATTTGTGTGCAGTTCAAAATTTTCCATTCTTACTGCTGCAAGCAGTATTCTTTCATTTTCTTTTGCTTGCTCCATCCCCATTTCTTGACATGCCTTCAAAAATGTCTCATTGACCTTATATTGCCCTTTGATTGCACGCAATATCATAAAGTCGTAAAACTGCTTCTTCTGACTATTAAGCTGACTTTGATATGACTGTGTCTTTGCCTCCAGACTTCTGATCGTCTTTTCGATAAAAGTAATCTCGTCTTCTTTTTCTGCATGATCCTGAGGAAATACGGAAAGACGATCCATCATTTTCTGAACGGGATGATAGATTAGTTTAGAAAGTAAAAAAGCAAAAGGTATTCCTAAAATCCAGATAAGTAAAAATATCAAAAATAATTTTTGGACAGAAATAATACCATAAGTTTCAACCGGAACAAACGCAAGCTGATGCAGCACGCCGTCCAGCATAGAAATATGGTATTGATAATAAGAAACATCTCCGATCGTCTCTGTGGAGACATCAGGTAAATCCTGCAATTCTTCCCAAGTATAGGGACACTCAAATATCTTCGTTTGTTCATCTGCATACGTAATTGCCTGATTGCTTTTTGTCAGCAGCATAATCTGAGAACCGGTAGGCAGTTGACTCGTCTTTAAAATGTCCGCCATATCAGAGGCACCGATTCCCGTAATTAATACAATATCGTCTGCTATTTTTTGCGCAATCATCAGTCTTGCAAAATCCATATCTCCATCCCATATGGTATCTACTAGAATCTGCTCATCTACATTTAAAAACTGATCCCAAGACTGTTTGCTCATATTGATTCTTTCAAGCAGATCATCGCTGTCTGAAAAAGCAATCTGAGATATGACATCCAAAAGCAGTCCGTTGTTTGGAAGATAAACAAATGCCAGCTGCCTATAAGGTCGTGTCGCATTCCAGTTATAGATATTCAAAACTTGAGATAGCACTTTTTCTACCTGAGGATCTGATTTTGAAACAGAGGTTCTCGATGCGATTTCTAATAAGTCACTGTTTTCAGAAAGCTTATTTCCCATAGTTTCAAATCCATTAATAAAATCTTCTACATCTATTACTTGATCTACCAAAATTTTTCCGTGGCTTTCCTGAAGACTTTGAATGGCGTTTTCATTCGTGCGTATCACGGAAAACAATACGGCAAAGCAGGCAATCGAAATAACAATAAATAATAAAATCCATATCCGCGCTAACATTGTCAGACGGTTTCCAGAACCAGAACGGCTTCCAGCCTTCATCAACCTCATCTCCTTCTATTGTCTGAGAATTTTCATTCTCTGATCTTTTCCGTTCCTCTTCTGTCTTTATTATTACATTTCTAAAAATCCATGTCAAGTTATACAATTTTCTCTTTTTTTTCGTTCTATTTTTGAAATAAATGTTTGTTTCAAAAAAAATCTGTTTGTCTAATCAAAGTATATATTTACATTTTTTTCTTATATTCCTCCTATTTTTTCAACATTTTTTCCTATAATACTATGTCTCACGAAAACTGTTTCTTTTCTTTTTTATTTGTGCTTGATATGTTTATGTCATCAGGCGGCGTTCCGGTTTGCCGATTTATGGAATGCCCAGAAAGGAGGAATATCTATTACAATGAAAAAGTCTATTCTGATTCCGGTTTTGACTGCTTTGCTTCTTATTTTTTCTATATCAAGTACAGCAGCAGATGTCTTCAAAACCTCTTCCTATCAGAAAACGTCTAATGCCAGAACATCTGATTCGAATGATGCCACCCCAAGTGACGCTACTTTGGCTGATGCTACTTCGGCTGATGCTGCTACGGATCAAAATACAGCATGGCAGCTATCAGTTCCAGATGAAGCAGCTGTCTATGTTGATGGTACCTTCTCTTTTGAAGTGTCGATTCTGGACAGCACTGGAAAAGAAATATCACTTGATCCTGATCGGCAGCGTCTAACGGCAGAATGTGATGGTTCGGTAGCTCGTGCCGAAGTTAGAGGGCAAACAGTCTACTTAGTAGGTGTACAAAATGGCACGACAGATCTCATCCTATATCTTCAAGAAAAAAATGAAGAGGGAAACTTTGAAAATATCACTTTTAAATTGGACGGTGAAAAACAATTCGTAACGGCTACCGTTACAGTAACTGCTAATTAATCTTATCTATTTTTTTAATTACAACATGAGTTGTTCATTTGAGTGTATTCATTACTCATGTTTCATGAAGCTCAAAGTCATGCTTTTTTATACCGATAGAAAAAGCCATACACTTTTGACTCTGACATTAAATAATGGAGGTATTTTATGAAGAAAATGAAGAAAAAAATTGCATCCTCTTTTTTGACCTGTACTATGGCGCTTTCTGCTTTTGCAGTTCCTGCATATGCAGAAGATTCCACAACTGCTGCCCAGACTGGATCTGAAGTTGTTCAGGCAGATATTGAAGCAAGAGGAAAAGAAATTATTGAAGTAGACGGTCTGCAATTTAAAGATCTTAACAGCAACGGAACACTCGATATCTATGAAGACTGGCGTCAGGATACAGAAGATCGCATTACTGATCTTCTCTCTCAGATGACCCTAGAAGAAAAAGTAGGTCTTTTATTTCATTGTATGACAGCAGGTCAGTTTTCTCCGACTTATCCTATGGACGATCAGTTTCTCTACGAGCAAAACTGTCCATTTGAAGCTGATATTCTTGATGGGCGCTACACAGAAGGTTATTCTGTCTGGTACTATGTAAATGAATATAATATTACGCATTTTCTTGATGATGCTACCGGAACTCCCCAAGAACTCAGTGAATATCATAATAAAGCTCAGCAGATTGCAGAAGAAAGCCGTCTCGGCATCCCGATTACATTCTCTGCCAATCGAGAATACAATGCATGGGGAAGCTATATCGATATGCCTCACACTGCTTTTGGTACAACAAATGATCTCGAGTTATCGAAACAGCTATGGGAAATCTACAGTCAGGAAATGAAAGCCATCGGTTATCATCTTACTCTAAACCCATATGGCGTAGAACTTGGAAGCTGGTATGGAGAAGATCCGTCTTATCTTGCTGAATTAACTGCTGCCGAAGTAGAATCGATGCAAAGTACTGGTTTGTCAGTATGTGTCAAACACTTTATTGCTCGCGGAAACCCAGGGTTATCATTCGGCAATGCCCGCAGCGTAGCCCAGTTATATGAAAACTGGATGGTTCCATGGCAGGCGGCAATCGATGCAGGTTGTGACTGGATCATGACAAATACCGGAACTGGACTTAGCAACACGGTTCGTGTAGACTATGATAAAGAAAGTATGGATTATCTTCGAAATGTGCTTGGCTTTGACGGTGTTGTTGTCACAGACTGGGGTCCTGTAGGTCGAGGAACGATGGAAGGAATCACAACAGACGGTATTGATCTTTCTACGTTAAGTTTAGGAGAACTTTATACAATGATGCTCGAAAATGGTGTAGATCAGTTTGGTGCTGTTTCTGTCCAGCCTGGTGAAGATACCAGCGCACCACGCGATATTTCAAACTGGCCGGATGCCATTGTAAACGCTGTCAATGATGGTACCTGCTCTATTGATCTGGTTGAGAGATCCGCCCGCCGTATTCTGCGCACAAAATTCGAACAGGGACTATTTGAAAATCCTTATGTTGACGTAGATGCCGCGCTGGAATTAATCTGCTGCGAAGAATATATCGACTCTCCATGGGAAATTACCAATAATGAAGAGCTGGATCGTGCCCGTAATCCAGAAGTGGTCGAACTCGATCATCAGCTTCAGACCGAATCAACTGTTCTGATTAAAAATGATGGAAATCTTCTGCCATTGGCAGACGGTACAAACGTATATGTCACCGGCGATGTAGAAACAACAATTCCTCTCGATCAAGAAGCACTTGGAGAATACGGTTCTGTTTCTGATTCTATGGAAGAAGCCGATGTTGTCATCATCCGATGCAGTTCTGTCACAGAAGAAATTGAACAAATCGTTCAAAATGCAAATGATTCAGGAAAACAAATCATCTTTGCGGCAGATACTCTGGAGCCTACCTCATGGATGATAGAAAACTGTGATGCTGTACTGTATATGACATATAGCTGCCCGCCCGACCATGGTTCTTCCCTGGACACCATTTTGCGTGTTACAGAACCTTGGATTTTCAGTGATATGCTTTTCGGGCGTAGAGAACCGTCTGGTATGATCGTCAGCGAAGTGCCAAGAAGCGAAGAACAAGATGCGGGACAGTGGAATGATCTTGCAAATGATACGGGAGCTTCTACAAAAGATCGTCTTATACTGATGGAAATGGTCCGCATGGATCCTTCTGTCAAACTTCCAAACTACTTCGGAGATCCTCTTCTGTGCTATGAATATGGTATGCGCTATGGCGAAGAAGCAAATCTGATTTATGACACTTTGGTTGTTCCTGAAACAGTCAAAGCCGGTGAGTCCTTCACTGCATCCTGTGTCCTTCGCAATGATGGAGCAGACGGATATACATATGCTGAACTCTGTGTAGACGAAGCTCCTGTCAATTCTGTTTTCATGGCTGTCAATGGCGGTGAATTCCGTGTCGTAGAAATGGAATGTACTCTAAATGATCCTGGTACTTATACCTTGACACTTGGAACTCTCAGTGCAACCGTAACAGCAGAGTAACATAATAACAAACGTTACTGTATGGTAGAAAAAGGGGTTGTCGGTTAATACCGATTTTTAGCCCCTGACATACAGGGAAGAGACAATCCCTGAAAATTCGGACTTCTTTAAAGCCTGAATTTTTCAGCGGACTGCCTCTTCCTTCTTATTCCCCTTATTTCAGGGCGCAAAAACCCCTTGTCTGGATTTTGGAGAGCGCTCCCTCATCTACGCTGTTTTCTGCTCCTTTTTCCCTTCGTATTTCCTGATTTCCTGATGTAAAAAGCGATGGTATTTCATCATATTTCTGCCAATCGCGTACAGCATGAACTCTTTATATACTTTCTCTTCTGACCGGTAGTTAAAACGCCGGAAGTTTTCGTTCTCTTTGATATCCCCAAAGTGTCCCTCCGTCTGGATCAATCGTGTCTGCCGTTTCAGGATCCCTTCCTCACTCTGGATATTTGCATTGGATTCCTCCCTCAGTTCTTCCCAGCGTTCGTTGATCTTCATGACTTTATTCCGGTCTGGATTTTTTTCTGCATTGTTTTTATAAAGACATTTGGATTTATGCACACAGCCGCTGCAGTCCGCGCAGCCGTATACTTCCACCGTCTGGGTGTATCCATCCTGCTCTTTCTGTTCCGTCCGGATATGGCGCAGCTCCCTTCCATCATGGCAGATATAATAATGCTCATCCTCAAAGACGGCGTATGTCATGTTATAATACTTCCCGATGTCTTCTTTATACGCCTTTGTCTTCCGTTTCTCATGATCCTGAAGCTTGATGAAGCTGCGGATCCCATTCTCTTTCAGATACAGCAGGTTCTTCTCACTGCAGTAGCCGCTGTCGGCAGTAGCAGCCTCCAGCCTGTCCCCAAACGCTTTCTGATGTTTTTCCAAAACAGGGACCAGCGTATTGTAATCGGTCCTGTCATTGCTGATATAGCTATGGACTATGAAATAATTCTCTACCGCGATCTGGACATTGTATGCCGGCTTTAACTGCCCGTTCAGCATATGGTCCTCCTTCATCCGCATAAAGGTGGCTTCCAGGTCGGTCTTGGAGTAGCTGTTCCGGTCTTTCCCCATGATCTCAAAACATTCCTTATAGCCCATCAGGCGCTCCCCGCATTCCCCCAGCTCCTCATAAAGCTTCTGGATCTCCGGCTTATGTTTTCCTTTTCCGGAAACGAACCCAATTCCTTCCCCTTCTGTAATCCGCATCAGGTTCTTCTGCAGTTTTAAGATCTCCAGCGGGGAACAGTTATCAATCTCTATGATGGTATTGTTGGGGAGCTTCTTATGCTTGGTCAGCTTCCTGCACCTGTTTTCCGCAATCACTTTCCGGACCTTTTCCATCCCCTCAATGATAAACATATGTGCGTCTCCCAGGTCATATTTCGCCCCATATCCATTTTCATGCAAAAAGGCGTTGTACTTTGCGTAAAGGGCATCTATAGTGTCCAGCAGGCAGGCAAGATGGTAATTGACCGTCCCACGCCAGACGAACGTGTAGCGGTTCGCGTTCGCCTCGATCTTTGTCCCGTCTATGTAGAGCTCTTTCAATGTGATAAGCCCTTCTTTTTCCAGGCGGCGCATAAACTGATAATTCAATTCATCCAGGACTTCCCCTGTCAGCTTTTTCCCCTTAAAATCGTAAAAAGCATCCCGCTGAGGCTTCTGCCCTCTGGTCAGCCAGATAAAGGCAAGGTCTCTCTGGCATCAGTCTACAATACGGTCAACAGCCCTGACCCCGCGCATGTTTGCGTCGGTAACAACAGCATACAGCATAATTGGGTTAAACCCGGTTCTTCCCTTATCTGAATAGCAGGCCAGCAGGCCCGAAAAATCTAATTCCTCCATTACGTTTTTCAGGGTATAGACTGGATCGTCATCGGGTAAACTCCATTCGAAAAAACTGAAGTTAATTTTCTGTTGCCCAATTTCAAAAAAGTCGTTATAATAATCCTTGGTAAGCATAGTTCCATTATAACATGGAACGGGGAAAAGATGGTTGTCGTTAGCCATCTTTTTCTCTTTTTAAGGGATAAATTTCAGGGGCAGGCATGACTCGTATGAGCCACGCCTGCCCCTGTTTGGAACTATCTATTTCCCGACAGCCCCTTTTTCTTTTGAAATTCTGCGTAAATAATATCTTTTCCGGTGCGAGCAACCAAGATATCAGCTCCGCCCTCTTCATTTATGATTGGCTTGTCTGTTTTATTGATTTTTGGTGCCGCTGACATTTTGGGGTTGCTTGCCGTCTATAGGCGCACACTCTTATTTCATCGAAGAAATATCAAATCGATATATAATCCCTCCAAATACTATCTCATCATTCTGACATAATCTGCGCCGTTCATTTGTTTCTAATCGTTCTCCATTTACAAATGTTCCATTCGTAGAATTTAAATCCATCAAGTAGACATCTTCTCCGTTTTGTTCAATTCTGGCGTGCACGCGGCTGATATGTTCTTCCTCAAGAATAATATCTGCATAATGCCGCATTTTTCCGATGATCAATCTGGTCTGGTTAATTTTGATATCTGGTCCTTTTTCTTTGTCTTGACTGATCAGCTCATATATTTTTTCTTTTTTTTCACTTTCTAATACCACTGTTTCTCCAAATGGCAGTAACTCTGTCTCTTCTTCCGTTTCGTTCTCTATTAAATTTACATCTTTTTGCTTTTTTTCTCCCTCATATGTTACTATTCTTCTTCCTGGCTGGCTGTCTTTCTTTTTTTCCTCTTTTTTATTCTTTAGAAAAGAAACTGTATATGCTGATATAGCAAGAAAAACAGCCAGTATTCCTCCAAATTTTGTCAGATCCCAACGCAAATAGACTGCAAGTGTCATGCTTCCCCCTATCAGGCATACAATTCCCAAGGTGCCTCCAAAATAGATCCCCCATTTTTTCCATTTAGCGTTATCTATTTGCCGTTGTCTTTTTTGCTCTTTTTCTGCTGTGATTTTTTTAGAATTTTCTTTTTTTTCTTCTTTGGACGATTTATTTTTTGCTTTCTTTTTTTCTTCTTTTCTTGGATGTATCTCACGATAAGCAAGTTGCATAATCTGATCAATACTTTCTCTTTCCTGCATTGCCTGCCGATATAATTCATATCCTAACATTACAGCTTCTTCTTGACTGTGATCTAGCTTTTTCAGAATATATTCTGTAAAGTTTTGAAACTCTTTTTGAAAATTCCCTTTTCTTCCCGGAACGTAACACAAAAATACTTCTTTTGATTCTCCATCCATATAAAGATGTGCAGAATCCAGCAAAAAATCATTCTCATCAAGCAGATATCCAGCTGCGCTCTCTAATCCTTTTCTGATTCCTTTTAAAAACTGCCTGATGTCCTCATATTGAATAGAACTTCTTTCAAAAATCTGTGCTATCGACTGTTTTGATGTCGTGTCATAGTAAAGTGAAATGCTTCCATTCATTTTTCTGATCTCACACTTTAAAAGTCCAGGAATCTGATTATATGTAATCATCTTAATCGAATATTCACTTTCCTGAAAATTTTCCTCCATTTCTAAGATAAGATAGCTATGACAGCGATCTTTTTTATACGACTCTCTCATCTGCTGTCTCCTCTTTTTTCACTGGCAATCTGCTGACAAATGTTTCGTATTCTTTTTGTGCTGTCTGCCCAAGAATTTTTTTCCTGTACCTTCCATTTTAATATTCCCTCTTGAAATATCCCCGGCACTGCTCCGGGCATAAAAACCATTCCATTTCCCAACGCAATTACATGATCTTCAGAATATAAAAACTCCAGAGAAAGTCTTGCTTTTCCCAGACTTAATTTTTGTGTCTCTTTTTTTTCTTCTCTCTCCTCTTCTAGTTTCATATTCTGTAAAAAAACACCTTCTGATGCATCGCCTTGCAAGATACCGCGTTCATATAAAAGAATAGCAAGCCATAGAATTCCAAAAAGAACAGGGATTAAAATGCCCATAATCAATGATGTTTCAACCGTATAACTTCCCTTCCATCCTTTTCTTTTTTGTTCTTGTTTTCTCATTTTTCACCTCCCTGTTGCCATAAGAACTCCATGAGCTGCCGCCAAAAATGGAAGAAACGGGAGCAGTGTCTTTGAATTTATTTTTTTTAATAGTAATCCTGCTATTGAAAAAAGAAATATCAATAAAAATGCTGTGATCCATAATTTTCCATTTTCTCTGATTCCAAGATATAATTCGGTAACACTCCACATCATAGCGTCTCCATATCCAATTGCCTGTTTTGTCATTTTGCAAAAACTCAAAAATGCCATACTGCCTATCATCCAAACAATCCAGTCTATCTTTGACCATTTTACCGCTATCGCATAGAATATCCCTCCTATTCCTGTCACCATCACCAGCCATCCGGGAATCTGTCTCCATTTCCGGTCAAATATAGCGGCGATCATCAAAATCCATAATGTGATCCATTTTATCATTTGTCCCGTATCGATTCTCCCTCTCTTTCTATTGTTTTCTTTCTTTTTCAGCAGCATCTGGAACACGGTCTTAAGCCTTCCATTTGTATCAGAGGAATTTCTAAAATGCTTCGCTTTAATCCGCTGCACTTTAATGAACTGTGGTAACGATTTCCTGAATCTGTGATATAAACGGATCCGCTTCCTCCTCCGCACAATTCACATGCATGATACTTTTCTCCGTTATCATTTCTTAGTTGATCTAACTGTGAATCCAAAATAGAACGAATTGATAGATGAATATGGCTGCATTGAGGATCGGTATGGTATACCTCTCCGTTTAATGCTATATAGACAGTTTCTGTCTCTTTCCCCTCTCCTTCCCATTCCCAATACAGATCGGGATTTCTTCCCGTCCATGTCCGAACATGAAATCTCTGTATCCATGTAAAACCGCCAATAAATCCTATTTTTGAAAACTCCGTTTTTTTCTCTTTTGAGATCATACTTCCGATTTCTTGTCCTTCTCCTTTTGTGTTTTTCCACCAATATTCTGAATATTGAATTGCTTCCATTTTTGCCTCATAGGCAAGTTGTGTCTGTACTGAAATTGCCTCTAAAAGATGATTTCCAAACATTAGAAAACCTGCCATACATAGTAAAAATAAAGGGATGATACAGGAAGCTTCTACTGTCATACTGCCTTTTTGAAAATTATGAAAGGGTGATAAGGATATTCTTTCACCGCCAGTTTCTGGCTGGTTTGGGAGAGAGCCTTTTTCCTTTCTTTCTAAATTTCTGCGGTAAAAGAACATCCCTATCACTCCTCCATTTCATACATAAAACTGCCTTTTACTGTGTATATCATTTCTTTCTGACCCATTCCTAAAAATGCATTGGAAATTCGGAAAAAAATCGGATCGATCTGCCATTTCGTTTCTACTTTCATTCCTCCAATACAGCAATCAACTCGAAAATTAGATGTCTCATTTTTGCTTTTTATTTCCCATTCTATCAGATCAAGCATTTTCATAGGCAGATTTGAAGTCTGTTTCATTTCAAATAACAGTCTTAAATATCCCTCATAGTTCCAAATATCTGTTATTTCTTTTGTCTGCAGTTCCATGTAATTTTCGGTCAGCCAAAATTTTGTATCTGTCTCCCATTCATCCTGTACTTTCTCGAGAGGAACCGAAAAACCCAATAATAATTTTTTTACATCCCATATGCTCTCTTGATACGCCCAGGCAAGCAGAAATAATTCTGTCTCTGTTTTTTTTACATTTTCTGTTTCGACTAATATATCCTTTTTTTTCACTTTTCTATTTTCTGTCTGTCTCTTCCAAATCTCAATTATTTCTTCTGCCTGTTTCTTTTTTTCTTCTTCCTTTCTTACACTTAAAAAATTATCTGCCCATCGTATCTCTAATAGTTCCTCACAAACTTCTCTTAGATTTTCCCAGTCACTTCTGTTTCCTTTCAGGAGATATTCCTGTTCATATTGCAGTCCATTTCTTTCTTTTTGCCCAACAGCATTTCCAAATGTAAAAAACAAATAATCCTTAAAAAGATTTTCTTCCTTTTCAGAACCTCTCGGAATTTTCATATTACCCTCAATGCAAGATCGCTCCGATACTTTTTCAAATTCACTTATTTCATTGAAAGACACCGGAAATCCGGACAATACCATCTCTTCTAAAAAGTCTTCTTGCTGTTTCTTTTCCAGCCATTTTATTAGGTTGATCTTATCCTCTTCTTGTTCTTGGAACTCTTCTTCTGTTTTTTCTGCCAACATCATTACTTCTGTTTTTATCTGTTTAAACAAACGTAACTTGTTTTTTGTTTTTTCCGCTTCTAACATCCCGATATTTTTTTCTTTTGTCTTTTCAATTCCTTCCATAAACAGACATGCCTGTCTTAAAAATGCTTTGCCGTTTTCATCTGTAGCAGTCAAAAATTCTTCCATTTCTGTCGTTATATTTTTTACCCGAAACCAGTCTACATCCGATGTTTCTGTTGTTAAATCTGCATTCTGTTTCATAAAAAAAACGAGTCTTTCTGTGATCTTCTCTTTTTTCATATTTCCGGTTCCATAACTGCCATCTAAAAAAAACACATGATAGTCTGAGAGAAGATTTTTCTCGTATTCTCCAAACACTGAAAACAATCCCATATCCAGACACGCTGCTGCCCTAACTTTTGCTCCCTGAATCCGAACTCCTTCTAAAACAGTGCAGATAAGTAAAAGAAACAGCAAAATCAATAGACTCAAAAATACTGTAATGCTTCCTCTGTATTGTCTCTTTTCCATCTGTCTTGTTGTCTTTTCCCCTTTTCTAGATACTTCCGCTTTGACTTGTGATCTTTTCAAATATGGTTCCTACCAGACTTGTCAACTGACTTTTAAAAATCAATACTAAACCGATCAGAACCACCAGAATCAAAATCACTTCTACGACTCCAACCCCATCTTCTTCTGACAAAAAAGCTTTGATCCTATCCATACTGTATCACCTCCTTTCCCATCAAAATTTATTTTTGTCTTCTTTTAAAAATTTAAAAACGCCGGTAAAACTAATATTACTAAAACAACAATCAGCATCATCCCCATAGGGATTAACAATTTCGTTCCTGCTTCTTCTCCTGCCTGCTTTGCCATAGCAATTCGCTCTTCCTCAGCCTGCTGCATTTCCTGTTCCAAAATTTCTTCTAATCCTTCTGTTCCTTTTTTCATATGCTGAGCCAAAATACGCGCCAATTTTAAATATCTAGTCTGTCCGCATCTCTGCCCAAAATGTTCATATGCCTTTTCTTCTGAAATTCCGCTTTGCATCTCTTTGCAGGAATACACCATCTCTTCATAAATATAACGAATTTCTCTTTTCTCTCGTTCTTCATATTCTGAGGCAATTCGAAAAAATGCGTTTCGAATTGTCATTCCTGCTCCTATCAAAATACGAATTTTAAAAAGTAAATTACTATAATCCATTTTCAACTGAACCTGTCTCTTTTTTGCCATTTTTTCTAATTTCTGATCTGGATGTGTCCAGAAAAAAACAGCAAGTCCTCCCCCGATTCCGCAAATCGCAGCAGCAATTGAAATGTTGTTTTTACTCCAGACTACCGTCTTTCCATCCAGTTCTTTTGGAAGAATCATCTGCTGTTCTTCCCTTGTCCTTTTCTCCTCTTCTTGTACAGCATTTTCCAATTTTTGTACCATCAGCTCCTCGTCGCTTTTTTCCTTGGAAATATTTTTGCAAATGCTGTATAGATTCCTTTTTCTTCCTGACATTGTACGGTTGCTTCTATTTTTACAATTTCCCCCTCTTCTCCCGTCTCTTTTACAATTTCTCCTCTCTCTGACACAATTCCATAAGGTATTACGTTCCATGTTACTGCCACAATTCCGTTTTCCATTACCTTTGGCATAACCAGATCAGTCCTCACTTCATCTAAGGATACATTGTTTCCCGGTAATACAGTATCCAGCTCTGCAAGTACCTTTTGTACCTTTTCTCTTGCCTCCTCTGTATGATATTGTCTGGGAGATAACTGTATCGGAATCTGATATGTATTTTCTATTCCCTCTATTTTTACATCTAATTCTTCTGTTTTTACATTCTCTCCATAAGATGGTCTCTTCAAAAGCGCAAACATCTCTGCTTGTTTTTGAAAAAAAATTGAAAATATTATTGAAAAACTTAACGAAACAAATCCTGTCATTAATATGACTGTTATCTTTTTGGCTTCATATTCCGCTAAACTGATATGGTAAATTGGAAATAAAGACTCCAACTGTTTTTGTCTTGCCTGATTGCCTTTCTTTTTTCTTCTTTTTTTCTGAAAAAAAACTGCAATTTTATAAAAAGGCTGTTCCCATTTTCTGCATGAATACGGTATTGCCATCTTCCTTGAAATTAAAAATAGACCTCCATATATTCCCAATAAAATTATACTGACTGTCATCGTCTCATACCTCAATCTCCACTACTTTTTTTCCGATCAAAAACGCTCCTATATAAATAAAAAGGCAAACGCTCATCACCATAATCCCTAACATATTATGATACATAGAATCCAAAAATCCAGGTGAAGTGAATGCTACATATCCTATCATCCCGCATGGCATCAGACTCATAATTCTCTGTTCTGTCTTTTTTCCCGCAACACATGTTTGAATCTCCCGTTTTGTTTCATTTTTTTCCAAAATCCACTGGTTTGTTTTTTGAATAATCTCTGCTAGGTTTCCACCTGTTCTCTTTGCCGCTGAAAATACCTCTGCAAAATCTTCAATTGATTCTATTTCTGTTTTTTTTGCCAGATGATAGAAAAGTTTTTCTACTGTTTGATTTAATTCAATCTGTGTTTTTAAAATTCTAAATTCCTGAACCATTTTTTCTTTCTCTCCATATATCTTTTTCAATTCTTTCCATCCTTCTGTTATCGCATTTTCAATGGAATATCCTGCAAGAAGTGCATTTCCCACGCCGCGCATTGCTTCTAAAAACTGCTGTTCTGCCTTCTCTTTTTGTTTTCGGATCTTTCCTATTCTTCGTATTCTCTCATAAGTCCAGCATGTCGGAAGAAATAAAAATGCCGGAATGATAGAATCATAAAATAAAAGACTCAATATGATGTCCAATATCAAAAACTGTATTGCTCCCTTGAACCACTCTTTTTTTCCATACTCATAAAACTTTTCTTTTTTCATTTTTCTCCTGTTCTCTTATTTTTTAATGTTCCGCATATCGCTGCCATTTTTCCGTTTTCTCCAGATCTGCCTTTCTTCTCAGTTTCCCTTTTTCCTTTCCTTCATATTGATATAAAATCTGTGTCTTAATTTCTTCCTTTTCACAGTCATATCCCGTAATTTCTAAAATTTCCAGAACTTTTCTGGAATGATCTCTCATCCTTCCTAAGTGCACCATAATATCAATACCGCCCGCAATCTGTCTGCGTATAGCAGAAACTGGCAATTCAATTCCCATCAGTACCATTGTCTCCAGACGCATCATCATATCTTTTGTACTGTTTGCATGTGCTGTGCTAAGAGAACCGTCATGTCCTGTATTCATTGCCTGCAGCATATCAATGGCTTCCTCCCCTCTTACCTCTCCAACAATAATCCGATCCGGTCTCATACGAAGACTTGCCTTAATCAGATCCCGAATCGTAATCTCATGATCCCTTAAAATATTTCCCCTTCTTGCTTCCAGCCTTACTAAATTTTCCACTCCTCTGATCTGAAGTTCCGCATTATCTTCAATGGTAATAATCCGTTCCTGCTTCGGAATAAAATCAGACAGTGCATTTAAAAAAGTCGTCTTCCCTGATCCTGTCCCTCCACTGATAAAGATATTATATCCTGTACCTACCAATTTCTTTAAAAACTCTGATGCCTCCTCTGTAATACTATTCCATTCAATCAGCTGTCCCATAGAGATCGGATGCCTTGGAAATCTTCTGATCGTCAAAATCGGTCCGTTTACTGCTGCCGGAAACAGTACAATACTGACACGATCTCCGTTTTCTAATCTGGCATCGACAATCGGGTTTGCCTCATTTACGACTCGGTTGCATCTGCCCGCAATCTGCTGAATGAGATCTTCCAGGCGTTCTCTTGAAAAAAAATAGTGGTCCCATTTTCTGATCTTTCCCGCTTTCTCAATAAAAACACCGTCTGTCCCATTGACCATAATCTCTGTAATCTCATCGTCATCCAGTAATTCCTGTAAAAAATCCAGCCGTCTGACAGTATTAAACAGTCTCTTTCGAATTGACTGTTTCTGTTCCAGAGCGAGATATTCTTTCTTACTTTCTTTTAGAATCAGCCGGTCTATCTGATTATAAATTTCCTGGTCATTAATATCTCTGATTCCCTGCAGCTGGCTGCGCAATTCTCGTTCCATTTTCTCTATTTTCTCTATCTGGTTTTCTCTCTCCTCCATATTTCCGAATCCGTATTCTCCCCTTTACAAATTACTTAATCATATAAAATCTTTTTTGTTTTTCACTTTTAAAAAATTACTGTACTTACCGCTGTCTTTTTTACTTTTCCGGATCATTCTTGCTCCAGCAGTTTTCTTGCAAATTGCCCCATTTCTCCAAAAAACAGTATTTCTGGATCTCTCCTGCTGAAAAACGGCAATGAGATTTTGACTGTCTTTTGCAGTAATTCTATATTCGGGCTTTTCGCTATCATTTTTTCATACTGTTCTATTTTTTCTTTTGCTGTCTCTTCTTCCAGAACCGGCATATAAATTTTTTCGCAAAAATTTAAAAGTTTCGGTAAATTCTCCACACTTTCGTCTACATCCAAAATCATAATTTCATAGGTACTGTACTTAAAAATTTCTTTTATCATATTAATCCATTCTTCTGTCTTTACCTTTGTCAGATCCCATCCGATTCCAGGAGGAATATAATCCAATTTTCTAATTTTCTTTGCGACCGCTCCCAGCTGGTACAAAAAATTACTGCGGTTCTGGCGAAATAGATAGATCAAATCAGAAATATCTGCCTGATCTTCTAAATCCGAATCATTTTTATATCCTGCAACCGGTTCTAAATTTAAGTATAAAACCGGATATTTTTCTGCCAGAATCTGTCCTATTGTTATGGCAAATCCCGTTTTTCCACATCTTCTGACAGGGGAATAAACTGCCAGTAATCTCGTCTCTTTCTTTAACAGATGAACTGGTTTTTCTGTTTTCTCCGTGTTATGTTCCGCATAAACTTTTAAAATTTCTTCAAAAATCTGATCGCAGGATTGATATTTGCAGATGGAAGGATATCTCAGCAGTTCGGATGAAACAGATCCGTCTGACAAAATTACGACACATCCTTTAAATTTTTCCAGCTTTTGTTTATCTACTGTCTCCTCAGAAAGCAGCAGAAATCCAATCTCTTTTTGTTCAAAAAAATTCCAGAAAATATCAGAATCTGTAAAAATAAGAATTTCAAATGGGATTCCTTGTTTCTGTTTAAAATATTCACCTAATTTTTCTGCATACCTCTCTTCCCTGTCGCATATAGTAAGAATTATTTTTCTCAATAGATCCCTCCTATTCCGCAAAGTACACTGAAAAAAATCGGTATCGAAAGCCGGATCGTTTTCTTTTTTCTTCCTATTATTCTTGCTATTCCCATAAAAATCAGTCCAAATATCATTGCAGCCATCATACATTCTAAAATCCTGCCGATTCCAAGAAAACTTCCAATCGCTGAAAATAGTTTGATATCGCCTGCTCCCAATTTTCTTATGTAAAAAGCACACCATAATAAGAAAATCGGCAAAAGTATTCCTCCCGCAGCCGAAACAAATCCCTTTACTCCATCCCGATAGATAGCAATCGAGATTCCCACAGTCATCCACAAGCCAATCCACTTATTTTTTATTTTTTGTTCTTTTAAATCAGTCACTACTGCTCCTGCTGTCATTAGAAACAGCCCTATCTCCATCTTTCCCCTCCTGATCTCATCTATTGATAACAAATTTATCTGACATACGACCTGATTGCTTATCTGTTTTTTTACGCTTTATCGTGACAATGTCTTTTCTAATGATAAAATAAATTTTTTCTTTCCTATTTCTTTCTGTTTTGGAAAATAATTTGCCGAATGGCAAAACCTAGATTTGATTTTTAGAAATCTTTTGATATTGTTATTATATATTATTTGTTGCATTTTGTCTATAGTAAGTGATCTATTTTTTAATTTTTTTGCTGTTTCTTTTTGATTTCATGCCAAAATAGGCGCTGCCATTCAAGCAGCGCCCACAGATCTGTCACGATCTCTTTTCTATTCTTTTTCTATCTCATCCCTTATCTCTGCAAAGCCTTTCCTGTTGTTATTCTACAACGATTGTTTCACTCATGTCTCCAACAGTAATCACATGTTCGCCTGCTTCCAGAGTCAGCTCAACTGTAATAACACGGAACTGATCTGCATCCAGAGCTACGAATTTTTCAGCAGCTACATTTTCACCGTCCATTACCTGAACTGTTACATGTCCGTCTCCGCCATTGTTTTGAGCTACAAAGCAGATTTCGAATGGAACGCCTGCCTGCTGTGTTGCATTAACAGCTACTGTCTCCACGCTGGTTCCCCAAGAACTTTCTACTTCCATCTCTTCTGTTGTCTGCGGTACGCTCAAAAGACTCAGTTCAATTTCAGCCGAATCGCTATAGCTCATACCGTAATCCGTAGTCCACAGCACATCTCCTAAGTTGTTTGGCATCTCAATCGTTGGATCTTCTTTTGCCAGCATTGCCATATACAGACGAGTTTCTGTATCTACACCGATATCATCTTGCAGTTCGCCCCAAGATAATTCATAGTCGCCTTCATTGTAAGCAGTCTCATATACGGTACTGCCGCCCGGTTCCTTCTCTCCAAAGAGCATGTCCGCTGTTAATGAAGGAGTCACATAGCGGTAGAAGCTTCCAACGGATGATCCGTGGTCAGGTGTATTGTTATATGTCTGCATGATCAAGGCATCTGAAGTTTCTACCTGCTCCAGTCCCGGCTCAGAAGTAACAGTACCTTCAAAAATCAAAACAACTGGTTTTCCGGCTGCCTGTGCATCCTCTATCATATAGTAATAATTATCATCAAATGTCGTTACATGGAAAATACAAACATCTGCTTCTTCCATCGTTTCTACAACTGTTCCATATGCTGCCAGAGCTTCTTTGTCAGCTTCTTTGATATCATCAGAAGAACCATCTATGTACATATTAGTTCCTTCTGCCAGAGGAAGAATATTATTATCGTTCTTTAACAGGATTGTAGATTCTACCATCAGCTGCTCTTCCAGTTCTGTCACTTCACTGCGGCGCGCACGGTTGATATCATCATTGTTCATTACAGAGAACTGTTCTTCTTGATATTCTTCTGATCCAATCACTTCTAATGCGTCTTCCCAGTCTGAGTATGGATCTTCAAAAATTCCAAGATCAAATTTATTGCGCAGAACGCGGGCTACATGCTCATTGAAATCTTCTTCTGTAACAAGTCCTTCTTCTACTGCCTGAACGATAAGATCCGGGAATGCACGGTTAGAAACTTCTTCTGCATAAGCGTCCGTATCGGTTCCAAGGATTGCTCCATAACAGCTGAACATATCCACGCCTGCATTTAAGATCAATGCATAACGCTCTACTGCTGACAACGTAGAGATATCTACTCCATCAGAAGTAACGCCTGTCTGGCTCATAATTCTGCTGATATCCAAAGGCCAGTCAAGGCATACAACACCCTCGTATCCCAGATCGTCACGCAGAATGGAATACGTATCTTTATCCATATATCCCTGTACGCCTTCGGTGATACCTTCATTATTGTTTGTCATAATATAATCGGTGCCGGCATCTACGACTGCCTGCCATCCAACCATCCAGCTTTCAAGCAGATTTGCAGGAGATTTTGCATCTACATAGGCATTTCTTCCGCCGCGGGCAATGAAGTGCTTCGAATGAGCGCTTATGCCGTTGTCCTGATATGCACTTGTCTCAATGGAAGACATCGTTGCGAGATAGTTTGGATTATCGCCATAGAAGCTTCCGATTTCATTTCCATAGCCATGGAATACCTGATGATATCCAATTGCTGCTGATTCTTTCGAATATTCCGAAACGAGATCATATAATAATTCTTCATCATGAGCCACACCAAATGCATAGTGTGCCATATCGATCATACCGCCCCAGGTATTATAGGAACGGTCTCCTGAAAATACACATGGAATACCAAGACGTGAGTCTTCTGCAATCCCCTGCATAGCATTAAATAGATCGAGCTGATCTTTCGGATTTCCTGTAAATGCTGCAATATAAGTTGTAACATTTGTTTCCTGAATCTGATAAGCCATAGGAATAACGGTATTGCCATCTACTTCTACAGTAGGATCGGTTGAATACAGACAAGTTTCCGGATCTGTCACATAAGGAGCTCCTGTTATCGACGTACTGCCTCCGTCTTCTACATCTCCGCTCAGATCACTGACAGTACTTCCATTGCTTCCAAAAACACAAGCAAAAATCAGTGTTCCCGCTTTTTCTTCATTCGTCATCTTTGATAACAGATCCTGAACTCTGTCTTCCTGGTCTGCACGCCAATCTTCATATACGTCCAATTCTCCATCTTTGTCCAGATCGCGGAAATACAAACCGTCTACCTGAATAAATCCATCTGCGTTCTGACTGCTTAAGCGAACCTGCTCGCCGTTTTCCTCAATATAATAAAAGCCAGATGAACTTTCCTGAATCACAGAACTTGCTTGTGCGCTGCTCGCTTCTGCACTACTTTCTTCTGCCATAACCGGCATACTCAAAGCGCTAAGAATCATCGCTGACGAAAGCAGCATTGAAATGTTTCTCCTTTTCATAATGTTGTCTCCTTTTTTACATTTAATATAGTTTTTACTGATAAAAATTTTTTTTGAATTCCTTATTTCATCCGGAATCCAAACCCCCGCCCAAAACTTTTTTTGTAAAGTCGACTTCACTATGATTTGAATTATACTCTTATCAGGTGTTACTTTACAAGATTAATGTCATGAAATGTTTGCTTTTGTCATGAATGGACATTGTCACTTTTTTGATGAGAAAAATTAATCTTTTAAAATAGTGATTAGAATCAAAAATATGCCGGAGCCAACGATAATCGATTGTAATGGTATTTTGTCTGCCATGAGACCGAAAATGACCATTCCAACAGGATAACATACACAATACAGGGATCCAGCAAATCCAAACACTATTCCCTGCATTGAAATCTTTACGTTTTCCTGAAGTAAAGTGGTTATCGTTGTCTGTACTAAGCTCAGAGCAATACCGTACCACATCATAAAGATAAGATAGAAAATAAAACGGTGTGATAATCCCATACCGATTGCCATTGCACCAAATAGAAACAGTCCAATCTTAAGAGTTTTCCTGCGACTTTTAAAACCGCCCCAAATGCTCATCAGGATTCCTCCTGCCGCCATTCCTCCAAACCCGCATAACTCAGCTGCTGTCAGATGCCAATACGTATTGCCGTAAACTCTGCTCACAAGCAAACCGGAAAGGTACCCTCCCGGAACACATAAAAAAGTAAAACCTCCATAAACGGCAAGAAGCTTTCCAATTATTTTATGGGACAACACGTAATGAATACCAAGTTTCATATTCACTGAAACAGAAGTAGCTGTGTTTCCTCCTTCCTTTTTTGGCAACATCACGAAAGAAAATAATCCAATCCCTAAAATTGCGGTGAAAACGTCAATCATCAGCGTTGACCTTAATGTTCCTGCTGTAAGAACTGCGCCTGCCGCAGCAGGAGCAGAAAACTGTACAGCCGACTGCATCGCAGCATTGATACCGTTATATCGCATCAAATGTTCTTTCGGAACAAGCTGTAAAATAACGGCGTTCACTGACGGAGATTGAATACCTGCACCGACAGAACGAAGCACTGCCATAAACAATAATGCCCAAATCAATGAAATCTCCGACACAAAAAATGGCATAAGGATCATCATACAGAATGTAACCAAAGCGATTCCTGCATCTGCACAGATGATACATGCTTTTCGATGATATCGGTCGGCACAGATTCCGCCAAAAAAAGAAATCAGAAACTGCGGCAGATAAGAACCTATCGAAAAAGCCGCTACCCAAAATCCGCTTGCTGTATGAAGTGTCACATACCAGATAATTGCCATTTGTACTACCTGTGATCCAAACAAGGTAATGCACTGACTGATAAGAAAAACGATTATTTTCCTCCTCCAATTCCTCTTTCTTTGTGTCATTTTTTTGTTTCCTCCCTGTGTTTTGGAGAAAACACAAAACGCTGTGTCAGATAGCCGTATTCTACCAGCAATTCTCTTTGCTCAAAGCCAAGCTGCAAATATTCTTCCCGATAACCTGTATCGGCTTTATCTCCTTTACGGTACGTCGTTAGACTGATTTCTTTCCCCCGGAGAAATTCATCTGACAGTTTATCAAGAAAAATTTTTGTGACTCCAAGATTGCGGTATTGCGGATGTACCGCCAGAAAATCTATACTGTTCCGGTCGGCTGAAAATCCCATAGCGCCGATTGCTCTGCCTTCATCGCGCAAAATCAAGGCTTTCTTGTCAGAAATATACCGATATAAATTTTCAAGGTATTCCGCTTCTTTCAGACAAGGATATCCGTCAATAGTAAGACTGACTAATTCCATCCAATCATTGATATCAGAAAGTACTGCAAATTGTATCTCATCCTTTGTAAAATTTATTTTTACAGGTTCCCGTATCAGATCCATTTCAAGTTGTAACGGATAAAATTCCCCAGTTACCCGAAACTTTGCAGGCGTCATTTTATACATTGCTTTAAAAATCCCTGCAAACGCCTGCTGACTTTTATATCCGCTGATAAGAGCGATCTCAATAATCGGCTTTCGGGAAAATACTAAAAGTTTTGCAGCTTCTGTAAGCCGTCTTCTCTGGATATAATCGTATATTGTCAAACCAACTGTTTTTTTGAATATTCGATGCAAATGAAATTTAGAGTAGTATAAAGCTGCCGCTATGATATCGAGTTCCAGCTTATTCTCTAAATTATCCTCTATATACCGGATTGCCTGCGAAACAATATCAGTTGTCTTTCCCTGCATTGTGCTCCTCCTTTCCGAAGAGGTATTGTAACACAAAGAAAAGATTCTTTTTTCATTATTCTTGCTGCCGGAAAATTTATATGATCAAAAATAGGTTTCAAAATCGTTCATATTTCGAAAATACTGATAGACAAGAGATTTCGTTTTTAAGCAAATCTGTTTTCTTTTTTGTTTATTTAATATTTCAAAAGTATCATATAATTTTTTCAAAACTTCAGGAGCATAATAGCCTGGTCTGTAATATCCCAAAGTAATATGCGGTGTCAAGGGATAGGAAAGATTTACAACTGTCTGGAACATATCATACCATTCCATCAATTTCGTACAATTTTCTTCATCGACTGGTTCTAGTCCAAGTACAACACTTGTATTGACCATATTAAACACATACGTAGTTTTCATTTGAATCTCTTGTTCCTGATCTCCTTTTATTTTTTTTAAAATTTGTTCGGATGCGTTTTGGTTATGGCAGATCTTCGTTCGAATTTCCTCTTCTGATATTCCGTTGCTTAAATCATGCAGTGTGACATGAAAGGTTGCCTTTAAAAGCGGATCGGCAAACATCTCAGAGCAATTCTGATACAAGATTTTTCTCATCTTTTCTGCATATTCTTTGCTTTCTTCATCTAAGAGAAAAACAATCGTATCTCCATAAAAGTTTAAAAGTTTTCCGCTTTCGTTTACCTTCTTAAAAATCCCCTGGCTAGTGTAAAATCCTTCTGTTATTGCCGGAAGGCTACTTCTTGTAAATTCGTTTGTTCTTTTATAAAATTGCTTTAATGTCTCCATTTTGATATTCCTTTCTTTTTTTTCATTATATCAAGATAGAGACATCAAGTCTTTAACTTCTTTCCTTTTTTCCAATATCTTTCACAGCATTTGAGATTCTCTCCTTTGTGCCAGTCTTCTTTTGCCTTCAGCAGAATGCAGAAATGCCAGAATTTCTTTTTGCCGCAGTGTGATTGCCGAAATTTTCACTGCGTAAGAGATAAAATTTCTGATCCATTAGGAAAAGAGCCATAGCCCGGTAACCTACCGGGTATGACTCCTTTCTCATTTCAAAAACATGATTCATTATGAAGTTCTGCCATATCTGTTGATTTTATTCGATCTCACCTAATGTCACATCAAACTGTGAGGTTGCCTGATAATCAGAAATTTCGCTGTAATCCAGTCCATAATAATCTGCGAATACTTTCATTCTCATCGTTGTGTTTAATGTATTTTGTACAATTGTTTCCAGATCTTCTCTTGTAAGCATTCTTCCAATATCGAAATTTCCTCCTGCTTCCTGGTATGATAATCCCCTTCCCTCTTCCTGCGAAATTGTCAGAGCTGTATAAAGATAAGTCAGCATATAGATATTAGAAGGCATACCAAGATCCGTTGCTGTCTGGAACATTGCAACTGCATTGCCCCAGTCGCCAGACCAGTCTGTCATGGAAATTCCGTTGAATCCCCACTCTTCTTTTGCAATCTGAAGCAGCTCATCTGCACAAGATGCATATTTTCCATTTACCATATTATAAGAGGTCATAAGACTGGTAGGATTTGCGTTTTTAATAACGATCTCAAAGTTTTTCAGATAAATTTCACGAAGGGTACGTTCTGACATAATAGAATCTAATTTATTCCATCGGTCATTGTTTTCTCCTTCCATCTGGTTTGCTGCATAATGCTTCAGTGACACGCCGCATCCGCTTTCCTGAATACCGCTTACGAGAGCTGAAGCCATCACACCCGTCAAAACAGGATCTTCTGAAAAATATTCATAATTTCTTCCGCACAGAGGATTCCGGTGAATATTCAAAGCCGGTCCTAATAAAATTTCTGTACTTCCTGCCAGACACTCATATCCGGTTGCCTGTCCTAATTCATAAATCAGTTCTTCATTCCATGTCTGAGCCCGGTTTGTTCCGCAAGGCCATGCCGTCGTTGTGCAGCCATTACTTGTTCCTACTTTGTTTGGACCATCTGACACCGAAAACTCTGGTACGCCAAGTCTGGCATTTCCCTGAACACCATCTGGATTTCTTGCTCCTTCTTCTTGTTCTTCATCGCCAAACTGCTGTCCGATTCTTCCTGCTCCCAGCACATAGGTACACAGTTCAATGTCTGTCCACTGCTCTAAAAATTCCTCCATTGTACAGTTGCCTTCATAGACATCAAGCAATTGGTACTGCGCTTTTCCTTCTTCCTCATACAGATTCTGCGCCTCAGCAATCGCTTCATTTGTCTTTTCTAAGAGATCTGTATAATATTCCTGAGAGGAAACATCTTTGTCCGGACTTTCATAATTTTCTGTTCCGTCTTCTCCATTTATCACGGCCTCATAGCGATTTCTCTTTGCTCCGTCTGAATCAATCGCCTGATCTTCAATCGCTGTATCATTCTTTCTGATTCCTTCTTCTCCATCCGGTTTCGTATTTTCATAATCGTATTTGCTTAACTCTGTCAGCTCAATTTCAGGAAAAGCATCAAGATACTGATCATAAGTGCCGCCTTCCTGATCCGGACCTGCCAGATTGGAGCCTTCACGCACAATTGTATAATCCTCTGCATCCAACGTATAGGTAATACTGTTTTCTCTTGCTCCATCCAGACTGTCTCCGACATACAGACCGTAATCTCCGCCCATTAAAATATAGGCTGCATCTTCTTCATACCAGTCTGCCATATCATATACATCAAAAGTAACCGTTACTTCCTGAGACTGTCCTGGCTGCAGTTCCTCTGTCTTTGCAAAGGAAACCAGTTCCATAGATGGATTCTCCAATACTCCATCTGGTGCCCCATAGTAGAACTGCACAACATCTTTTCCGGCAGTATCTCCTGTATTCGTGACCTTCGCTGTGATTGAAATCTGAAGATCATTTTCTGTGCTTGGTATTTCTTCTGGCAGCGTATAATCTACAATCTCAACTTCAAAGTCTGTATAAGATAATCCATATCCAAAGTCATAGTAAACTTCAAACGCAGCCTGATCTTCCTCGGATGCCCCTGCATTATAATCTGCTATAATGTCTTCAAAAGTCGTAAAATAACGGTATCCATTATAGATTCCTTCTTCATACTTCGTAAAATAGTATTCATCGTAAGGACGAATCCATGTTCCATTATCATATCCATATGCCGGATTTGGCGTATCCAGCCACCACGGGAAATGGCGGAGCGAGCTGTCTGTCATTGTAAATTCTTCCACCGCCAGTGCAAACGTATCAAAGTTTGGTGTGGATGGATAGCTCTCAATTGACGCAAGCGTATCTGTCAATTTTCCTGACGGATTCACCGCACCCGATAAAACATCTGCAACTGCGTTTCCACCCTGTGCTCCTGCATATCCATATAACAGCACGGCATCCACATCATACTCATCCACCCATGCCATATCAATGTTCGGAAGATTTAAAAATACTACTACGTTTTCAAAATATTTTGTTGCGTACTCTAATGCCGTTTCTTCTTCATCCGAAAGATACCAGTCACCTTTTACCGCATAGCGATCATTTCCTTCTCCTGGAGAACGGCTGATCCATATCACTGCAGTATCTGAATCTGCTGCGTATTCTGCGGCTTTCTCTTCACTGCTGACAAATTCTGTAAAGTCTTTTGCCAGTTCCTCTTCTGCTTCTGGCTCTGTCGACTCTGGCGGTCCAAACATTCCGCCTTGCTGTTCTTCATCTTTTACTTCACGTACCAATACTAAATCTGAATTTGCCTCAATTCCTTCCGCCGGTATAATCGTTGCTTCCTCTGAAGCATTGCTGCCTCCTGAGCCTGAACCGGATAACCGGAAACTGCCTGCTGAAATCAGTGTAATCCTTGAGCCGCTCTCAAGAGGAAGTACACCGTTATTTTCCAGCATGACAATACTCTCGCCTGCAATTTGTCTGCTCAAATCTGCAAACATTTCTGTTGTGTCCTGCTTGCTGCTTGCATCGCTGTAATTACTTGCCTGAATAATTTCCACTGCGTTTACCGTAGATGTACATGAAAAAGCCATTGCTCCTGCCAACGTACATGCTACAGCCTTTTGAATTTTTAACTTCAAAATATCCCCTCCTTATAAATCAGCTGTTTGACGCGATCTCCAACGCTCCATTGATCATCTCGTCATTTGTTATAGTTATTTTATCATTTTCCGTTCTCTTCTGTCATCGGACTCATCTATCGTTCACACCTTAAATCGAGTCTTTCGCGCAAAAAATACAAAAATTCACTGATTTAAAAACAGATTGGGATTTTTTCATTTCAATCAAACACTTAAGCACACACACAGATTTTATTTTTAGAAGATGCATTTTGGGGAGTCTTCAAAATAATCTCTCCTTTTGCATTTTCATCATCCATAATCACTTCTTTTACTCCCGGTACTTCAATATGCCCCGACATCGGATTTTTGATGCTGACTACCACATTTGTAATCGTCGCTGCAACTTCTGATTTTTCAAAACATAAATCTGTATCAATCATTTCGCAATTTATCAATTTCAAATTTTTACAGTAGCATAAAGGCTGTGTTCCAATAATTTTACAATCAATCAGTGTCAGTCCATCCGAATACCATCCAAGATATTCTCCTTTTACCATGCTGTTTTTCACTGTCACATTTTTTGCATGCCAAAAAGCATCTTTCGTGTCAAAAACACAGTGATCCAAAATAGAATCCTGAATATACTGAAAGGAATATTTTCCTTTTAATTGAACATCGGAAAAATTCAAGTTTGCAGACTGCATCATAAAATACTCGCTTTCCGCAGTACAGTGCTCCATTCTCATATTTCTTACATACCATCCAAATTCAGGTGAAATAATATCACAATTTTTCAGAATAATCTCCTGGCATTCCCGCAATGCTTTTATTCCATGCATTTTTGTATTAGAAATCTCAATCTGATCGGAATACCACAATGCTGCACGGCACAGAGAAGTCATCTCAGAATCTTGAATTTTTAATCTGTGATCATGCCAGAACGGATACCGCAGATTGAAAAAACAATGATCCACCTGAACTTCTTCGCTTTCTTTTAACGCGCTCTCGCCATCTTGCGGACCATCAAATACACAGTTTTTTATCAGAATATCTCTGCTTCCATAAAGTGCACGTTCTATATCAAAAGTTTGATTTTCAACAATTCTCATTTCTATGCCTCCTAGTATAATAATGGTGTAGTCCATAATGACTACAAGTTAATAGTCACATCGTCTAAATGAATAACTGAAGGAGGGATTCCCCTCTCCATCAGAAGTTATTGTCTCCTTACCGTGTCTGAGGC
>CALWCS010000050.1 GCA_944376425.1 uncultured Lachnospiraceae bacterium
ATGGTATCCTGGTCATATGACAAAAGCAAAACGAATGATGCAGGAAGATATAAAGCTAATTGACTTAGTGATTGAGCTTGTCGACGCGAGAATACCGATGAGCAGCCGGAATCCGGACATTGATGAACTGGCAAAAAATAAGGCGAGAATGCTTTTGCTAAATAAGGCAGACTTATCTGATGAGAGATATCATACGGCATGGACAGAGCATTTTCAGAAGAAGGGATTTTTTGTTGTAAAGATAAATTCCAAAATGGGGATGGGAATGAAGAATGTTCATGCAATGATTCAGGAAGCGTGTAAAGAGAAAATTGAGAGAGACAGAAAACGTGGAATTTTAAACCGTCCTGTCCGTGCGATGGTTGTTGGAATTCCAAATGTAGGAAAATCTACTTTTATTAATACATTTGCAGGAAAAGCATGTGCCAAGACTGGAAATAAACCTGGTGTGACGAAAGGAAAACAATGGATTCGATTGAATAAAAATGTAGAACTTTTGGATACTCCGGGGATCTTATGGCCTAAATTTGAAGATCAAAGTGTTGGAATGAAACTGGCAATGATCGGATCGATCAAAGATGAAATTTTAAATCTAGATGAACTGGCTCTGGAATTGATCCGGTTTTTGAAGCAAAATTACAAAGGAGTCTTAAAAGAGAGATACCAGTGTGAAGAAAATCAGGAACCAGTTTCTGTGTTATCAGAAATCGCAAAAAATCGCGGATGCCGTTTAAAAGGAGACGAACTTGATACGGCAAAGGCAGCCAATCTTTTAATTGACGATTTCAGAAATGGAAGAATCGGAAAAATTACACTTGAATTTCCAGACATAATTGAGTAATATAGAGATAATGACAGAAGAAAGTGGTGAAAATATGAGCAATGGAGAATCAGTGAACCCAATAAAGGAAAACGAGGAGACAAATACCAGCAGATTGAAAAACGTGGTCAGCACGATTGTGTGGATTTTGGTGATGCTGCTGGCAGTTTTTCTGATTATTGAATTTGTAGGACAGAGAACACAGGTGAGCGGGCGTTCCATGGAGCCTACCCTGCACGATGGAGATAATTTGATTGTAGACAAAATTTCTTATCGTTTCCGTGATCCGGAACGGTTTGATATTATTGTTTTTCCATACCAATATGAAGATCATACGTACTATATTAAACGCATTATCGGGCTTCCAGGCGAGACAGTTCAGATTGTAGACGGCAAAATCTACATCAATGGGGAAGTGCTGGAGGAAAATTACGGAAAAGAAGTGATTGAAGATCCGGGAAGAGCAGCAGAACCGATTGTGCTAGGAGACGATGAATATTTCGTGCTTGGAGATAACCGGAATAACAGCAGTGACAGCCGGGTAGAAAAAGTCGGAAATATTAAGCGCTCTGATATCATTGGAAGAGCAGGGGTAAGAATTTGGCCTTTGGATTCTTTTGGTGTATTAAAACATCAGTAACGGGAGAATCAAATGGAAAAGAGAATTTCAGAAATTAAAAGAGAATTTGAGGAAGCCGGCACAGAAAAGCTTTTGGAGTTATTCGCAGTCTATGCGAATGACCCAAGAGCTGGCGTTGTCGGCTTAATTCGACAGTATCAAAAAAAAGAAGAAGCTTTGAAAAAAGAAATGGCACGGATTGAAGGGATGAAAGAATATGAACGCCAGTATGAGCATCTTGGATGGATCTGTGGCATCGACGAAGCCGGAAGAGGACCGCTTGCGGGACCGGTAGCAGCAGGAGCTGTGATTTTGCCGAAAGATTGTAAGATTTTATATTTGAATGATTCTAAAAAAATCTCGGAAAAAAAACGGGAGGAGCTGTTTGAAGTGATTATGGAAAAGGCAGTGGCAGTCGGAGTAGGCATTGTCAGTCCGTCCAGAATTGATGAAATTAATATTTTGCAGGCAACGTATGAGGCTATGCGTCTTGCTATAGGACAGCTAAAAGTAGCACCGCAGATTCTGCTGAATGATGCGGTTGTAATTCCAGATGTGGCAATCCCGCAAGTTCCGATTATCAAAGGCGATGCAAAGAGTATTTCCATTGCCGCCGCAAGTATTATTGCGAAGGTGACGAGAGATCATCTGATGCAGGAATATGACCGTATCATGCCGGAATATGGTTTTGCCAGCCATAAAGGATATGGGAGCGCGGCACATGTGGAAGCGATCCGAAAATACGGTCCTTCACCCATTCACAGACGTACCTTTTTAAAAAATATTTTGTAGAAAAGAAAAGCTGCCTCTATAGGACAGGATGGATGTCAGAGAAAAAATAATTAAAAGAGAGGAGAGAGGGAGGAAAATAAAAACATACGAATGGAAAGAAAATGAACAGAAAAAATGCCGCAATCGGCGTGAAATCGGAAGCCGCTATGAGTCGATAGCGGCTTCTTATTTAGAACAGCAAGGATATCAAATTTGCGAGCAAAATTATCGAACCAGGACAGGAGAGATTGATCTGATTGCTGTGGAAAAAGGAACGCTTGTCTTTGTGGAAGTAAAATATAGAACAGACTTAAAAAAAGGAGATCCTTTCAGTGCAGTAGGAAAGAAAAAACAGATTCAGATCTGCAAGACAGCACTGATTTACTTAATGGAGAAAAAAATTGCGACAAGTCAGCCGTGCAGATTTGATGTGGTTGGAATTTTAGGAGAGAACGTGACACTAATAAGAAATGCGTTTGAGTTTTACACCGGGAAATCATAAAGAGAGGAAAGAGGAGGAGACATGGAGAAAGAGATCAAATGGATACGAAAAGGAAGCAGGGAAGGGATGGCATACAGAGAAAGAAATCACATACCTTATCTGGTGTTTCCGGAATTGGAGAAAATTCCGGGGATTGTGCATGGATTTTCCACACGGCTTGGAGGAGTCAGCAAAGGAGATCTTTCCAGCATGAACTTAAGCTTTTCAAGAGAAAAAAACGCAGAAAACGTATTGGAAAATTTTAAAAGAATGGGCGATGCGATCGGATTTTCTATTGATCAGCTTGTACTTTCTGATCAGACTCATACGACAAATGTAAGAGAAGCAACAAGAAAAGACAGGGGAAAAGGAATTATAATACAGAGAGATTATGAGAATATTGACGGTCTGGTAACGAAAGAACCGGGAGTGGTACTGGCAACCTTTTATGCAGACTGTGTTCCGCTGTTTTTTGTTGATCCTGTAAAAAAAGCAGTCGGATTAAGTCATTCCGGATGGAGAGGAACTGTAAACAAAATGGGACTTGTGACGATTCAAACAATGGAACGGCTCTATCAGTGTGATCCGGAAGATATCCTTGTGGGAATCGGACCTTCGATCTGTCAGGAGTGCTATGAAGTAAGTGAAGATGTAATAGAACAGTTTAGGGAAAATTTTGATGAGAAAGTTCAAAACCAGCTGTATGATAAAAAAGAAAATGGCAAATATCAGCTGGATCTATGGAAGGCAAATGAACTTGTTCTTCTGGAAGCCGGAATTGTACCGGAACATATTTCTGTGACAGATCTTTGTACTTGCTGCAATGCAGAATTTTTATATTCTCACAGAGCCTCAAAAGGAAGAAGAGGAAATTTAGGAGCTTTTCTTGGAATGACAGAAAAGAGATAGAAGAAAAACAGAAATTGAATGGAAAGTAAAGAAAACAGTTTGTCAAAATCAGGGGGGATTTTTCGAAAAAAGGGGGAATCTATGGGAGATAGAGCAAGGCGATTGACGGAACAAAAAAAACATCTTATAATCATTTCATAAAAGAAACCGGTTTCCAAAAAAAGATCAAAAGGATATCTTTGCCAAAGCAAGGCAAAAAGGAAGGGGTATTATGAAAAGAAAATCATTTTTAGGGATTGGACTCGCTGCTATGATGCTGACAATGTCAGCCGTACCTGCATTTGCTGAGGAAGCGACACCAGAAGCAGCAAACGAACAGACACAAGAATATGATTATGAAAACAAAGATCTTTGGTTTAAAGAGACCGACAATTTTTACTGGACGGATGCAAAGACAGCGTATGAACATAATAATATGGCATCAGAAGGATTTGACATGGATGCGTTTGTCAACAGCAAAATGGGCGAAGGCGTAATCAACAATATGTATTATTTTCTGACCTATGCAGACCAGATGGATCCGGAAGTGCTTTCTTACTGGGAAGGAATCGGCATAAAAAAAGAGATTCATGACGAAGACGATGAAAAACGTGTATGGACTTCTTATACTCCGCTTTCTGCCTATGAAGAAGGAAATGAAGATAAAAAATATCCGGTTGTTTTCTGTATTCATGGAAACAATAATCCTCTGTTTCTGGCGGAAACATACGGGTTTGCACAGTATGGGGCAGAACAGGAATATATCACAGTTATGCCGTGGGCGGATAATGATGAGATAATTGTAGAAGAAGTGCAGCGAATCATGGAAGTTCTGCGGGAAGAATATCCGATTGATGAGTCGAGAGTTTATGTGACAGGATTTTCCAAAGGAGGTCAGGCTACAGAAGAAGTAGTGGTAGCTTGCCCGGAACTCTTTGCAGCGGCAGCACCGGGCGGTGCACCGATGAAAGATTATGATACCAGCGCAATCCAAAAGGCAATCGAGTACCAGGTTCCTGTTTTAGCCTATGCAGGTATGTACGATATGGGTGAGATGTATCCGCTGGGAAAGACAAATGACAGTTGGGCAGCCAGATGGAAAACAAGAGGATTTATGGATTGGATGCAGATTGCAGGAGCCCAGGGAGAAGAAGTTACCGTTGACGGAAGCAGAGAACTGGCTGAAAGCGCCGAAGATATCGTGGAGAGAAAACTTGGTGCAGACTTTACCGAGACAGAAGTTCTGGAATTAGACGGAACACAGTATTATAAAGGAAGTTACTTAAACGAAGACGGAGTTCCGGTTTATGTACAGATCGGTATCGAGGGAGCACCTCATTGGCCGACTCCATCAATTGCAAGCATCGTATGGGATTTCTTTGAACAGTTCAGCAGAAATCCGGAAACAGGAGAATTGATTATTGAAGCCAAATAAAAAGATGCCGAAAAAGCATAAAAAATAATAAAATAAAAATGCAGGAGCTGCTGCAAAAGTTCGAAAACTTCTTTTTCTATGTACAGATTGCTTAAGAATCTGGCATGGAAAAGAAGGAGGACATTTGCAGCAGTTTTTTCTATATCGGAAAATTTCTTTCCGTTTTTAGAAAGAAGATATGGAAAAGAGAAATTATGAAGAGATAAGATTGAGGTGAAAAGTAAGTTAGAGAAAGAAAGGAAAAGAAAAATGAAAAAACGAAAAAGATTTTTGATTTTCTTTTTAATAGGAGCTATTTTAAGCGGATGTCAGAAAAAAGAAGATGAGAGATCGGCTTGGAAAGAAAAAACGAGGATTTTATATTTTTCAAGGGAAAAAAATTTATACCAGGAAAATAACGTCTGGGCACAGATTGCTCAAGGACTTACGGAAGAAGCAAGAAAACATGACAACTTGCTTTTGAGCATTTATGAACAAGAAGACAGTAAACGAATTAATTATGCCGAACAAATTGAGATGGCAATCAGCATGGATACAGATATTTTGATTGCTCATGGAGCAATTGGGGAAAAAGTAAAAAATGGATATGAACAATTAAAAGAAGCAGGAATAGAACTAGTCCTTTTAGACGGAGATGTACCGGAAAGCGGAAGAATTCTATATGTGGGCACTGACAATGTAGAAGAAGGAAGACGTGCTGCATCTCTTGCATTAGAGATAATAGAAGGAGAAATTTTTGTAGGAATTTTAGATGAACAAAGAGATGTTCAAAATGAGCCTGTAGCAAGCCTTTCTGACAGACAGGAAGGATTTGAAGAAGTGGTGGCACAAAGCGAAAGAATAAAAATACTGGCAAAAGAAACGGGATTAAACAGTCTGTTAAAAGTGACAGAAGCAACAGAACAAATGCTTGAAAACTATCCGCAAATCAATCTGCTTTTCTGTACCGACAGTATTACAGGACAGGCAGCGGCAAGCGTTATAAAAGAAAGAAATTTGACAGGAAAAGTCCATATTATCTGCTTTGACATGACACAAGAAATTAAAAAAAAGATTGAAGAAGGCGTGATTGACTTTACAATGGTACAGCAGACAGAGGAATGCGGAAGAATTTGTATGGAAGAACTTTCTAGGAGAACGAAAAACACAGAAACAAAAGAGATTTATTTGGAATGTAAGATTGTAACAAAAGAAAATATAGCAGAGTATGAGTAAGAAACAGGTCATAATGTAAGCATAGTAAGGACTTATGATAATTGGGAGATATGGTATGAAAAAAAGAAGGAGTTCTTTAAAGGGAAGATTGCTGAGCTTTTGCTTTTTTATGATCGGATTTGTATTTTTGATCAGTATTTTAGTGATGGCAGCAGATCAGATCTATCTTTCGAAAGAACAAAAATTGCTAGAAAAACAACATCTTTTTGCTCTGAGTTTTAATCAGCTTGAAGAAGCAAATCGAAACGTATATGCATATGCCCAAACTCCAAGCGATACGAACAAAAAGAGGTGTCAAGATTCTACAAATGATATGATAGATTCGATTGCAAAATTAAAAGACATGTTAGATTCTCCTTTAATTTTAGACTGTTATTATATGATGAAAAAATATGGAGAACAGACAGAAGAATTGTTTTTGATAAATCGTGATTCACAAGGAAGTAATGAAAGACTAGAACAGTATACGAAAATAGACAGACAAAATGCTTTAATCAGAAAACTTCATCAAAATTTTTTCAGTGTTTTGGAAAAGGATAGAGATAATGTACAAAGAGAACTTTTTCAGTGGAATATCGGAAAGACAGTTGCTGTTGTGATTGCCACAGGCTTAATTTTAAGCATCAGTGTAACTTTTGTATATCAGTTTGCGAAGAAATTGTTAGGACCGATCGAACATCTGACAGCCGATGTTCGAGAGATACAAAAAAAATTTCGTCCGCAGCAGAGCTTTTTACCGATTGAGGAAAAAGACGAAACGCAGGTATTGCTGGCTGCATTTCATGAGATGGTGGCAACGATTGAAGCACAGATTCAGGAATTAGAGAAAAAAGCGATTTTAGAACAGAAATTAAAAGAAGAAGAAATCAGTAAACTGGAAATACAGGCAAAGCTGGATCGTACCCAGTTAAAAATGCTTCAGTCAAGAGTCAATCCTCATTTTTTATTTAATGTGCTCAATCTGATCGGAGAATTTGCATTTCTTGAAAATGCAGAGCGCACAGAAGATGTGATTATACGGACGCGGGATTATCTGCGTTATTCTCTTGCAAATCTTGACAAAGTAGTAACAGTAAAAAAAGAATTAGATCACGTAAGGGATTATTTTATGATTCAGAAATTGCGTTTTGGAAAACGGCTGGAATTTGAAGTTCATGCTGAGGAAGTGTGTCTGGATGCTCTTGTTCCGGCAATGATTTTACAGCCGCTTGCCGAGAATTCTATGATTCATGGAATCGGACCGCTTACAAAAGGAGGCAGCATCTGGATTGACGTCAGAAAAGAAAAAGAGCAGATTTGCTGTATTGTGGAAGACAATGGATGCGGGATAGAAGAAGAAAAACTTTTAGAAATACAAAAACGGATTTCAGAGGAATCTTCCTATGACGATACTCAGGGAATCGGACTAGTCAATGTGATTTGGAGGATGCGCGTTTATTTTCATGGAAGGATTGAAACGGAAATAGAAAGTAAACCAAATGTGAAGACAAGAATTGTAATTCGGTTTCCTTATCAGAAGAAAGAAAAGGGGGAAGAAATTGATGTACAGGATTTTATTGGCGGATGATGAGGAATTATCAAGAATGGTTCTGGAGAGACTGCTAAAGAGAGAAGAAGAGACAAAACTCGCAGGGATTGCAGAAGATGGAGATGAACTGCTTAAAATGATAGAGAAAGAAAAACCGGATATTGTGATCACAGATATCTGTATGCCGGGACATTCCGGACTGGAGACGATTGCAAGTACGCTTGAGAGAGGAATGGCAACGAGATTTATCATCACGAGTGCATATGCCAATTTTGAATATGCCAGAAAGGCAATCCAGCTCGGCGTGGAAGACTTTTTACCAAAACCGGTCAGAGGAGAAGAACTGCACAAGGCAATTGAAAATGTGAAAAAAAAGCTGGGACAGAAAGTACCTCAGGCGATTTCCTATTCTAGGATTATAAAAGCAGCAAAAACTTATATTGACGAACATTACGGAAAACATTTGACTCTAGAAGAGGTGGCAGCCCAGATCTATTTAAGCCCTTCTTATTTTTCGAGTCTGTTTAAAAAGGAGACGGGATTTCTTTTTTCTGATTATCTTAACTTCCAGAAAAATTAACTCTCGTAGCATCTACATCTTATTTTATTCATAGTCCCAATCCTCTTCATCAAGGTCTGGATACTGCTGAATATACCCTTTGGATTTGACTATGCATGGCTCAAA
>CALWCS010000051.1 GCA_944376425.1 uncultured Lachnospiraceae bacterium
AGAGTCTGGATGATGCAAGGCTTGCTGTGATTGGAAATAGGGGATTTTTGATGGTTGCAGATCTGGGAAACTTGCCGGAAACGGGAAAAGCCATGAAACGGCTCCATCTTTTTGATAAAAATTATAAGCCGATACAGCTTAATTACTGTGCATTTTGGAAAAAAGAAAGAAGCAATTATTATATAGAAGAATTTGTAACAATGTTTTGCAAAAGATTTAATAAAAAGAAAAATAAGTAAAAATGAATTTTGATCTATTTAATAAAAATATCTCTATATACTAAGACAATATATCTTGTCTCTCAAATATATAGAATAAATATTGAATAAAAGTAAAAGGATCTCGTTTTGCGCGCTCGTACAGTGTATGCTGTTCGGGTGCTTTTTTACTGAACAGGAATATTTCGCAAAATTAGGAAAACTTATCTATGGAATCGGGAATCGAGATTGTTTTGCATTGAGGTCTCAGATAAAATAAAGACAGAAAAAGAAAAGGAGCGAAACAGTATGAAACATAGAAAATTAGGAAAGGGCGGTCCGGAGGTAGCTTCTGTCGGTCTTGGATGTATGGGAATGAGCCAAAGTTATCCGCCTTTTCCAAATAAAAAAGAGATGATATCATTTATTCAAAAGGCAGTAGATATGGGAGAAAATTTTTTTGACACTTCGGAACTGTACGGTATTTATAAAAATGAGGAACTGCTGGGAGAGGCATTGAAAGGACGTAGAGAGCAGGTCATTGTTGCGACAAAGTTTGGATGGGATATTCAAAATGGAAAAGTCTGTGGTTTAGACAGCAGACCAAAAACGATAAGAAAAGCAGTGGAAGGTTCTCTTACAAGACTCTGCACGGATTATATAGATCTTTACTATCAGCATAGGGTAGATCCAAATGTTCCGATTGAAGAGGTGGCAGGAACTATGAGCGAACTGGAAAAAGAAGGAAAAATTCTCTTTTGGGGTCTTTCAGAAGCAAGTGTGGATACGATTCGCCGTGCTGATGCTGTTTTTCATGTGACAGCGCTGCAAAGTGAATATTCTATGTGGTATAGGGAGGCAGAAAAAGAAACTCTGTCTGTCTTGGAAGAACTAAATATTGGATTTGTTCCGTTTAGCCCTCTCGGAAAAGGTTTTTTTACTGGAACTTTGACAAGATATCAGATCTTTCCCGATAACGATATCCGTCATACAATTCCAAGATTTAATAAGATAGAAAATCTTTCCAAAAATCAGGCACTTGCAGAGGCAATCAATCGATTTTCAGAAGAAAAAGAACTTGCACCGGCACAGGTTGCACTGGCTTGGCTTTTGCGGCAGAAACCATGGATTGTTCCGATTCCGGGAACAAAAACATTAGAACATCTTCAAGAAAATATGAGTGCTGCTTATGTAGAACTTTCTGAAGAAGACTGGAAAGAATTGGAACAGATATTGAATGATTATCCTGTGTTTGGAGAGAGATACGCCCCTGAAATGCTGAGCATGACAAATCGATAAAGAGATAAAAAGAAATAAAGAAAAAACAGATGTTCTGTGATTTATTTGATTAGAAGCTTTGTTTTGAAAGAGAAAACCAATAGGTTAAAACTGAAAAACGAATGGAATCTTCTATAAAAGACAGAAAAATTTTATACTATAAGAAAAGATTAAAAATTTTATGGGATAAAAGGAGGCAGCCAAACGGGAAAGAAACAGACGGCAGAGTGATCTGAAAAATATTTGCAGACTATAAAATGAGAAGAATAAGAAAGCGAAGGGAGAAACATCATGAAAAAATTTGTTTACGAATATAAGACAAAAGTATATTTTGGGCAAGGAGCTGCAAAGGAACATTTAGAGGAAGCTGTTTCAGCGTATGGCAATCGTGTGATGCTCGCCTATGGCGGCGGCTCCATCAAGAAAAACGGTATCTATGAGGAACTGAGATTAATTTTAGAACATACGGGAAAGACAGTGATTGATTTTTCGGGTATTATGTCAAATCCTACGTATAAAAAGGTACAAGAAGGAGCAAATCTGGCAAAAAAAGAAAAGATAGACTTTATTTTGGCTGTCGGCGGAGGATCTGTGATAGATTGCTGTAAGATCATTGCAGCACAAGCAAAAACAGAGAAAGATTTGTGGGAAATGGAAATGATACAGCATCAGTATCCTACGGATGTGATTCCGATGGGAGCTGTGGTTACGGCTTCCGGTACCGGTGCAGAGATGAACGGCGGAGCCGTCATTACAAATGAAGAAAAACAGATCAAAACGGGGATGATAGCAGAACCGCCGCGTTTTGCGATCCTAGATCCGGACTATACGATGTCAGTTCCGCACATGCAGGTGATTTCAGGCGCCTTTGATACGCTCAGTCATGCAATGGAAACTTATTTTGGAAATTCTGACCAGGATAATGTTTCTGATGACGTAGCATTGGCAATTATGAGAAATACAGTAGTCAATATGCGGCGTCTGATAAACAATATTGATGATATCGAGGCGCGTGGCAATCTGATGTGGGATTCTGCGATGGCAGAGAACGGAATTCTTAAAGTCGGAAGAGTGACAGATTTTCAGGCACACCAGATAGAACATCAGCTTGGAGCTTTTACAGACTGCAATCATGGTCAGGGGCTTGCAGTGATCCATCCTGCTTATTATCGTCACATTGTAAAAGATGCAAAAGAAAAATTCAACCGTTTTGCAAAAGAAGTCTTCCATGCAGATACGGCAGAGAAAGGTGTAGAGGCACTGACTGATTTTATTAAAGAATGTAAATTGCCCACAAAAATGAAAGAACTGAAATCAAAAGTGGAAATTACACCGGAAATCCTTTCTAAGGTAGCACAGACATGCAACGTGATCCCATGTAATCCGCGAGAACTGAGCAGAGATGAGATTTATGATATTTTGATGGAATGTATGTAAAAGAGAACCCAATCATTTCGATCGCATCTTTCAGATAGAAAACATGATATTCAAAAAAGTACACAAATAAATTATACAAAGACAGCTGATAGAAAGAAAAAAACAAACTTTAAAAAGAAAGGAGTCATGAATGAGAAAAAAAGTAGTAATAGGAATTTCGACGATACTCTGCATCGTAGTGATTATCATGGTATATTATATATACCGGATGTGGCCTATGCTCAGTTCTACAATCAGAGCAGTGGAACTGACAGAAGAACACCAGTCGCATCTGGTATTAGAAGGAGAAGGTGATCAGGGGAATGTATCAACAGTGTATATGACGACAGAAATTACCCCCGAGGGATTAATGAACGCTTATGAGGCACTTGGAGTAGAACTGACAGGAGATCATATTGCGGTAAAATTATCTACAGGAGAGCCAGGCAGTAATTATTTGCAGCCAGATTTAATCCAAGATTTAGTTCAATATGTAAATGGAACCATAGTAGAATGTAATACGGCTTATCAAGGATCTCGAACAGAGACAGAAATGCATTATCAGGTAGCAGAGGACCATGGTTTTACGAATATTGCGGATTTTGTTATCATGGATGAAAACGGTTCCGTCAGTATTCCTGTTGAAGGCGGAACACGTATGACTGAAAACTTAGTAGGAGCACATTTTCCGGAATATGACGGCTTCCTTGTGCTGTCTCATTTTAAAGGACATGCAATGGCTGGCTTTGGAGGCGCAATCAAAAATATTTCGATTGGTATGGCCTCACAGGAGGGAAAATGTCTGATCCATACAGATGGAGCAAGTCATACAAGTCCATGGGGAGGAGCTCAGGATCCATTTTTGGAGTGCATGGCAGAAGCTGGAAAATCTGTTCAGGATAGTGTGAATGGAAACATCCTTTATATCAACGTGATGAATCGTCTGTCCGTTGACTGTGACTGTGATTCAAGTCCAGCAGAACCAGATATGCACGATATTGGAATTTTGGCATCGACAGATCCGGTTGCATTAGATCAGGCAAGTGTAGATTTGATCTATGAAGCAGAAGACGGTGCTGCGCTGATACAGAGAATGGAATCAAGAAACGCAGAACATGTACTGCAGCATGGAGAAGAAATCGGGCTTGGAAATAGAAGCTATCAGCTGGTATCCATTGATGTATAAAATGGTAACCTAATAGCCAAGGAGGAACCACATGCTTGAAGTGATACAGAGAGAATATATCTATATCAGTTATTATTTTATGGTACAACTCCGACAGATTTTTTGGTATTGGATTGCAGGAATGGTGATTGGTTCTCTGATTTCCGTGTTTGCAAAAGATGCGATTCACAGTCTGTTCGGTGGAATGAAAGATAAAAAAATGGGAATCTGGGGAATTGTACCGGCAAGCTTGCTGGGCACTATTTCTCCTTTATGCATGTATGGAACGATACCGATTGCGGCATCATTTTCCAGACAGGGAATGCGCGATGACTGGCTTGCAGCGTTTATGATGAGCAGCATCTTGCTGAATCCGCAGTTGATGCTTTACAGCACGGCTTTGGGAAGTACAGCTTTAACGGTAAGAATTGTCACGTGTATTCTCTGCGGAATCACAGCAGGACTTTTCGTTCATTTTCGATCTCGAAAAACGCCGTTTTTTCATTTTGACGGATTTGAACCAAAAGCCAGCCGCGATACTGACCCTAATCTTTTTGCAAGATTTTTAAAAAATTTGGGAAGAAACTTAAAAGCTACAGGTGTATATTTTCTGATCGGTGTGTTGCTGTCCGCGCTGTTTCAAAGATATGTGCCAAGTGATGCTTTTGGAGAATTATTTGGACAAAATGAAGGATTTGGAGTACTGCTTGCAGCTACGATTGGAGTGCCTTTATATGCCTGCGGCGGCGGAACAATTCCGTTACTTCAACAGTGGCTTGCATCTGGAATGAGTATGGGATCTGCAGCTGCATTTATGATTACAGGACCGGCAACCAAGATTACAAACTTAGGAGCGTTAAAAATTGTACTGGGAATCCGACATTTTTTGATGTACATTGCATATATCATGCTTTTTTCTCTGATCAGCGGACTGATTGTAAACATAATAGTATAGGGAAGAAAAGGAAAAGGCGAAAAAGTCTTTTCCTTTTTACACGAAGGAAAATCAGTGATATAGATAAGTTTTTCTAATGAATTTAATTGAGATTCTAAATTGATTGTTACTAAAATCTTGATACAATAAAAACAAAAAATTAAAATATAAAAGATTCTTAAAATTATTTTATCAGCCTAAATGAAATATAAGAATTGCGATTTACATACATCTGGAGCGAACATGATAGATCCTGCTTTTGAAGGAAAATAGAAAAATGGAAAATTTAAGATGATTGCGCTTCATAATAACGAAAAACTCCCTGAAAATAATTTTTCAGTTCTTTTCGGCAGGTACAATAGTAAGTAGCAGATGCTTCGGAATCCAGAATAGGAATTGCAATACGATTTGTATGATTTTCGACACGTCTCATGATATAATCTGAAGTAAAGGATGGAAGAGCAGAGGCTGCAACTAATTCGTCTAATACTTCCATCTCGGGTTGCATAAGAAAACGTGCAGATGGCATTTCTCTACGGCAAAGAGCATCCCAAAAACCCGTTTGAGAATAGAGCAAAAAAGTCTGACCATCGAGGTCACGCAGATAAAGACCTTCTGATTCTGCGAGAGGATGAGCAGGAGGAAGAAAAACATAGAGCTGTTCATGTCCCATTGTACAAAAACAAAATTTTGATTCATCCGGCTGGATGTGAAGAATTGCCAACTGATAAAAATTTTTGTCTAATCCTTCGATTAGGCTTTCATCGGAAGCCAGTTCAGAGGAAAGTGTCATTCCATGATACAGACGGGAAAGCAGGGAAATAAGATCTGGAAGCAAAATCGGAGCGCAGGCGCCAATTGAGATGGTTCGCTGTTTTCGATCGAATTCCCGGATCTGTTCGATCATAGTATGTTCCTGATGAATCAGATTTTTGGCGTATTCTACAGCAAGCTCGCCATTTTTGTTTAAAGACATCTTGCTTTTTTGGCGATCAAAAAGAGAAACTCCGAGCTGTTCTTCTAATTTCTGCATAGCACGACTTAGTGCCGGCTGGGAAATATGAAGTTGTACAGAGGCAGCGGAAAGGGTACCGCATTGGGAAAAGGCAACTAATTGTTCAAGCAAAGAGATATCAATCATTTTTGTTCCTCCTCATTCAATGGTATGCATCAGAATTATAGCTTATTGCACAATGAGTATTTTACTTTTCTTATATTTTACAGTATGATCATGTCGTAGACAAGAGAAAAATAGGCACCGTTTTAAAAAATGAATCAGAATAACTGCAGCAGTATAACATGAGGAGGAAATGAGATGAATAAAAAGATGAAGATAAAGATTGCAGCAGATATAGGAATGACAGTTCTATTGATGCTGCTGATGGCTTTTGAGATGGTGGGGAGAGAAGCTCATGAATGGATTGGAATCGGAATGTTTGTACTGTTTGTACTACATCATATTTTAAACCGTACCTGGATAAAAAATCTTTTTAAAGGAAAGTATACACCATTTCGGATTCTACAGAGTGTAATTGCGATGGCAGTTCTGATTTCTATGATTGCTTCTATGGTCAGCGGTATGGTATTGTCTCGCTATGCGTTTTCCTTTTTAAACATAGAAGGAGGAAGAAACTGGGCGAGAACCATTCATATGTTAGCGGCGTACTGGGGATTTGCAGGAATGTCTGTGCATCTGGGACTGCATTGGTCTATGATGATAGGAATGGAAAAAAAAATGATGAAAGAACCTTCACAGATCCGTTCTTTGGTAGGAAAAATCATTGGAATTTTGATTGCATTATACGGCATTTATGCCTTCTTTAAAAGAGAAATTGGAATCTATATGACACTACAAAGCAGTTTTGTATTTTTTAATTTTGAAGAACCCATCGTTTTTTTCTTTTTAGACTACCTTGCAGTGATGGGACTGTTTATATGGATCGGACATTATAGTTCTAAGGGGATAAAAAAATTAGGAAAGACAAAAAATAGAAAAAAAATAACATAACACGTCGATTTTTAATATCATTATAAGCTAGAAAAATCAATCCTGGACTGTGTACAAGAAGATGAAAAGCCGACACAGACTAGGAAGGGAAAATAAAGAATCAATAATTTGGAGGAAGAAAATTATGAGAAAAAATTTTGGAGCAAAACCTTATCTGTATCCACAGCCTGTTTTGATTATTGCAACATATGGAGAAGACGGAACCCCTGATGCAATGAATGCGGCATGGGGAGGAATCAGTGAAACGAATCAGATTTCTATGTGTCTGAGTGCAGAGCATAAAACCGTGAAAAATATTCTCGCACGAGGCGCCTTTACAGTCAGTATGGCAGACGTAGAGCATGTGGCAGAATGTGATTATGTGGGGATTGTATCAGCAAATAAAGTTCCGGATAAACTGGAAAGAGCAGGATTTCATACGCAAAAAAGTGAATTAGTAGATGCACCGATCATTGAGGAACTTCCGATGACGTTAGAATGCCGCCTGATCAGTTATGAGGAGGAAAGCTGCCGCTTAGTAGGAGAAATTATAAATGTCAGTGCAGAAGAAAGAATACTGGATGAAAATGGAAAGATTGATCCGTCAAAGCTAAATCCGATCACATTTGATCCAGTGCACAATGCTTATTTAAAACTGGGAGAAAAAGTTGGAAATGCATTTGGAGATGGTATGAAATTAAAGTAAAAATATCTGAACGCTCAAACCAATGAATCAGTCTGGAGACAAGGAGAAAAAGAATGAAAGTATTATTGACAAATGGAAGTCCTCATAAGAATGGATGCACTTACACTGCGCTATGCGAAGTTTCTGAAGTACTAAAGAAAAATGGAATCGAGACAGATTTGTTTTGGATCGGAAACAAGCCGTTATCAGGATGTATTGCCTGTAAAACTTGCGTAAAACAAAATAAGTGTGTTTTTGAGGATAAAGTGAACGAATTCCTGGAAATAGCGGGAGAGTATGACGGATTTATTTTTGGAACACCAGTTCATTGGGGAGCTGCCAGCGGAGGCATCACATCCTTTTTAGACAGAGCCTTTTATGCTGATCTTTGCGGAGGAGGAAAACGATTTTATTTAAAACCTGCGGCAGCTGTAATTTCGGCAAGGCGTGCGGGAACTACCGCAACTTGGGATCAGATGAATAAATATTTTGCACTGATGCAAATGCCGATTATGACTTCACGTTATTGGACCATTGTTCATGGAACGACTCCAGAAGAAGTAAAAAAGGATTTAGAGGGTATGCAGACAATGCGCATTTTAGGAGAAAATATGACATTTTTCTTAAAGTGCAAAGAGATGGCGTTAAAGATGGGAGTCCAACTCCCAAAACAAGAGAAGCCAACTATGTTTACGAATTTTATACGGGGATAGATCAGACAATTTTTTAAGGGAAAGGAAGGGACTGGTACACTATTATATTGAGTGTATCAGTCTTTTCTCATTAATGTTTAGCAATTTTTCTACGAAAAGAACTAAGCAGCAAGATGAGAAATCTTCTGAATTCCGTTAAAATGACTGTTGATAATATTAACTAATTTGCCGACAAGGACTGCTGAAGCGATCGTACCAATTCCTATCCCATTTAATTTTCCAAAGAAGATAAAAGAAAAAACGGATGCGATGATAATTAATGTAACATCAAAATAAATTTTAGTTGTGCCAAATTTTAGATTTGTTACTTTAGAAATTGCACGTACCATACCTTCTCCCGGAACGACGACAACATTGGGAGCAACTTCAATACTGATACCAAAAGCGAGGATAGCACAGCCGATCAACAAGCTGAGAAGTCTTAAAAAAAGAGAAGAAGGCTGAAAAAAGGTCAGAGCATTCATGCTGATATCAATTAGAAAACTAAATAAAAGATTGGTGACGATCTGAAGAAACTGTATAGGATGGAAGTCCTTTTTTAAGAGGATAATTTGAAGTGCAATAAAGATCAAATTAAAGAAAAATGTAAATGTTCCAAAACTGACGAAGGGAAAACGAAGACTAAAAACGTAAGGGATGCTGGAAATTTGTGAAGTTCCCAAAGCACTTTTGGTGATAAAGGCAACACCGAAAGAGTTGATAGCAAGACCGAGAATAAAATAAAAATAACGTAAAATCATTTGTTTTGCATGTGTCATGACTGTGCCTCCTGAAGATTATGAATGATAGTTTGCAGTGTCTCTAAAAAATGTTCTCTTTCTTTTTCAGAAACAGTTTGAAACGCTGTTTCATCGATTTCTGAAAAGAGTTTTTTTACTTTTCGGGCAAGAGACATCCCCTTTTGTGTCAGATAGATATAAGAGGATCTCTTATCAGAATCATGTTTTTTCCTGACGATCAGGTCTTGTTTTTCCATACGGAGCAAAAGACTAGTAATGGTGGATTTATCTAAGACGCATCCTGTTCCGATTTCTTTTGCGACTGCTCCATTATGTTCTAGAAGATATTCTAGAATTTTAGGTTGTCCGGGAAATAGACCAAGTGATAAAATTTCTTTTGTAATAGCTTTGCTGTTGTACTGAAAAGCCTGAAGCAGCAAAAAATGTAATTCATGTTCTAGCATAGGATCACCACCTTATTTTATGATATAGCGTTAAAATAGTTTGAATTAAAACTATTTCTGCACTATATCATACCATATTTTTAAATTTTTTCAAGATCAAAATTTTTATCTGTTTTTTCGACTAAGCTGCCAAAAAGCTACAGCACTTGCAGCAGCAACATTTAAAGAGTCCACACCGTGAGCCATAGGAATACGAACAGTATAGTCGCACTGGGCAATGGTAGAAGAGGAGAGACCATCGCCTTCTGTTCCCAAAATAATAGCAAGTTTTTCTTCACGCATTAATGAGGGATCATCAATGCAGATGGAGTGATCAGTTAATGCCATTGCAACAGTTTGAAATCCCAAATGATGCAAAAAACGGACACCACTATGCGGCCAGAAAGAAGAATCTAAAAATGTCCAGGGGATCTGAAAAACGGTTCCCATACTCACACGAATTGCGCGGCGATACAGAGGATTGCTGCAAGCAGAGGTCAGCAAAATACCATCCATATTCAATGCAGCAGCAGAGCGAAAAATAGCTCCGACATTAGTTGGATTTACAATATTTTCTAATACGACAATCCGGTATGCCTGTGAGCATACCTCTTCTATCGTTGGCAGTGATGGACGATACATAGCACATAACATACCACGGGTGAGCTGAAATCCAGTCAGTTGTGTCAAAATATCAAATTCGGCTGTATAGACTGGAATATCTGCACATCGGTTTATCAGTTCTTTTGCCTGAGAGTGCAGATGTCGGTGTTCGACTAAAAAAGAGATTGGAATACAGCCTGAATCAAGGGCACGCTCAATCACTTTAGGACTTTCAGCGATAAAGATACCTTTTTCAGGTTCATGACGGTTTAAAAGCTGACCTTCCGTAAAACGGGCGTAGATATCAATGTGAACTTCCATGATAATTAACTCTCGTCTTCATAAGCAGACGTATGTGAGGTGAAAAAAATCCCATGATTTCAGCAGAAAAAGGCGATTGTTCTTGAAAAATCGAGTAAATATGATAAAATAT
>CALWCS010000052.1 GCA_944376425.1 uncultured Lachnospiraceae bacterium
TATAAGTTTTCGTCCGAAAAATGAAAATAAAGTATTGTTCATCGTCTTATAGAAGTATATATAATAAAGGTTTTTTTACCGATACTGTTTCACGAAAACTGATTATTTGCGGTGATCTTTTGGACAGAGGGAAAGAGGCGCTTAAAATGCAGGAATTGATTCTGCACCTGATGCACAATCAAGATATTATTTTGATTCGCGGCAATCATGAAGATTTGGCTCTTGAATTTCTTGCTCACGCAAATAACTATTTAGGCGACAAACTATATTTACCATTCACGCATCACTATCGGAATGGGACTGTAGATTCCTTTTTACAACTGACGGGCATAAGTCTTTCGAATGCTATGTCTGATATTCCTGCTTTTGTGAAAAAAGCGCGGGCAACCGCATATGTGCGTAATATTATCCCGGCAATGAAAGACTATTTTGAAACCGAGCATTATGTTTTTGTTCATGGCTGGATCCCCTGTCTTACAGATAGATGCACGCATCGACCGAGAGAGTTCTATTATAACCCTAAGTGGAGGGAGGCGTCGCCTGCTGATTGGGAGGATGCAAGATGGTATAATGGAATAGACTGTGCCTGTTCGTGGAACGTCAAAGAGCCTCATAAAACCATTGTATGTGGGCATTTTCATTCTTCTTATGGACATTTCAATTATGGAAATAATAAGGCGGAGTTTGGGGATGATGCCGATTTTTCTCCTTTCTATTCAGAAGGAATTATTGCAATCGACGGCTGCACTGCATATAGCGGAAAAGTGAATTGCATTATGATTGATGATTAGCGGAAAATCTATTTATTTTCTCCAGATAGTTTTATAAAATAAAACTTATTGGATGGAATCGTGGTAAAATTTAATTTACGAAATAATGAAAAGAATTGAAAAGAAAAAAATATCAGTTAGCGTAGATGCAAGGATTTTAGATCTGGCGTCAGATATTTTATATGATTTAGGATGCTCGCTGAATGAAGCAATAAATATTTTTTTGTATCAGATATTATATACTCAAAGTATTCCTTTTTCTATCAAGCTACCATCCGAATCTGAATGGGCTAAATTTGATTTGTGTTTGAAAATATCGGAGGGCTTGCAGGATATCGAAAAAGGTCGTGTTATTCCCGGTGAGCAGGTGATGGAAAGGCTTAAACAAAAATTGGATGATGCGTTGTTAAAAAATCATCCTTCCGAAACTAAGGAATGATGATGCTGTTTCTTTATTTTGCTGTTTTATCTTGACATTGGAACATTGTAATGATATAATATCCATACAGGAGGGCAATCGATATGGCTGAAATGATATTATACCACGGCTCTGTTTCGATTATTAAGCAGCCTATTTTCGGCAAAGGCAAACTACACAACGATTATGGTCTGGGATTTTATTGTACGCAGTCCCTTGATCTTGCAAAAGAGTGGGCGGTAGAAGAGAGCCGCGATGGATATGCAAATAAGTATTCGCTTGATTTGCAAGGATTGAAGATATTAGACCTTTCACAAAAGGGTTTTACTACGTTACATTGGATAACTTTGCTTTTACAGAATCGCGTGTTTACACTTAAAAACGATATTATTAAGGCAGGGAAAAAATATCTAATTGAGCATTTCTCTCTTCCTGTAAAAGAGTATGATATTATTAAGGGTTATCGCGCCGATGATTCTTACTTTGCCTATGCTGAAAGCTTTTTGAATAACACAATTTCCGTTCAGAGACTTTCGGAAGCTCTTAAATTAGGCAATCTCGGTGAACAGGTCGTTTTAATGTCGCAAAAGTCATTTGGTAAGTTAAGGTTTTTAGGCTACGAAACAGCTGATGCGGCGACTTACTATCCTTTGAGAAAAGCCCGCAATGAGCAGGCGCGTATGGAATTTTTGAGCAATAGGCGGGGAATACTTTCGCCTGACGACCTTTATCTGAACGACATTATTCGCGGAGGTGTTGAACCTGATGATCCACGCCTACAATGAACAGTTCCTTGATATCATCCAAAGAAAAGTATCTGTAATGTTTGAACTTGCAGTTTTGGAAGAACATATCGAAATCGATACCTTTGCTCAGAAATTCGTATCATCTCCAGTAAGCCACGCACTTGAAGTCGCCGATCCTGTCTATGCACTTGGGAAGTCGGCAAACGAGCTTTTGGCGCTAATATTAGGCAATGAGCCTCTGAATATAGAAACAGGCAGTTATGCCTCGCCCGAATATTGGGTGGGTTGGGTGCTTGCCTATGCGCAGTGGTATTTCAATAAACCGTATGCCGCAATCATAGCCGCTATACCTTGCAGCAAAATTCTGGATCACTATTTCCCCTATCATGAAATGGATATTACGCACAGCATGGACTTGATAGCAAAATACTTAAAGCCCGTGTGCCCTCTCAAGGAGATAAGGCAAAAACGTGGTATCAGTCAGACGCAGCTTGCAAACCTTTCAAATGTGCCGCTCCGTACCATTAAGGCGTATGAACAAGGCACGGTAGATATAGCCAAAGCACAGGCTGAAACGCTGTATGCCCTTGCGCAAACATTAAATTGTTCGATCGAAGAACTTATAAAATAATACCATATTGGCACTATATCAATGTTCCCTGATGATAGCACACATATAAAAATGCACTAATGTATTTTGCCGTATATGAATAAAATGCACATTGTATATTTAATAAATGTGCAAATTTTGCACTTGCCTGTTGACAAGATTGGTGAAGAGTAGTATAATGTATTTGAGGTGTTTAGAATGGAACTTAGAAGTATCAGACAGGAAAAAGGATTGACGCAAGTGCAGGCGGCGCAGATATTGGGAGTTAGCAGAAGAACCTATATTAAATATGAAAATGATGAAGGGAAACTATCTGCGGCCAAGCATAAATTTTTTTGTCAGACGTTAAATGAATATGGTCGAATCGATTAGGAACACGGACTTCTGACTGTAGATCAAATTAAAAAAATTTGCTCCCCGGTATTTGAAGAATATGACGTAGAATATTGCTACATATTCGGCTCCTATGCCAAAGGAAAACAAACAGAAAAGAGCGATGTGGATTTACTTGTAGCAATGCCTGTAAACGGGCTTAAATTTTTCGGATTGGTAGAAACACTTCGGGAAAAGTTAAGAAAAAAAGTTGATGTGCTGGATTTGGATCAACTGAATAATAATACGGTGCTCGTACGAGAGATATTAAAGGATGGAATCAAAATTTATGGATAACAAAAAGACGACAAGTATTATTTGGGTAAAGTTTTAGATGATCTAAAATTTTTGATCGAACATACTCATGGAAAATCTTATAATGAGGTTGAAGCATTCCTGTCTTAATTGATTGTATTATGTTTCGTTTGGTACAGATTGCCGAAAATAGCGACAAACTTACTCAGGAATTTAAGATGAAGCATAAGGCTCTTCCTTGGCGGGAGATAAAAGGTTTGAGAAATCGGATCGTTCACGATTATGGTTTTATTGATTTAACAATCATATACGATACCGTAATGAATGGTATTCCTGAAATGTATTTAATGTTAAAAAGTCTTTCATGAAATTATCGATGGTTAGATTAAATTAGAGAAGGAAAAAGATATAATGTATAAACCAAAATTTACAGAGAAGCAGACAAAATATTTATACCATCAGGTTATGACAGATGATACTTATTGGGACGACATGACTGCGGCGGAATTGGAAAAACGATTGGCCGATTTCAATGAACACAAGATATAATATAGAAAATTTGAATATGTGTTTGATAAAACTGGCATTTAAATTTATTGTTGAT
>CALWCS010000053.1 GCA_944376425.1 uncultured Lachnospiraceae bacterium
CCACTTGATTATCGAGGTGCAACTTTTCAATTAGCGTTCCGCCAGCCACAGCGATTACCAAACCGAATATTACATATAAAACAGCAACTTTCCAGCCGAAAATACTCATCAGTAAGACAAGGCTTCCAAGGTCAACCATCGGCGAAGAAATCAAAAAGGAGAATGTAACGCCAAGCGGCAAGCCTGCGCTTGTAAACCCGATAAACAACGGAATAGAGGAACAGGAGCAAAACGGTGTCACCGTACCGAGCAGGGCGGCGATGATATTCGCCCATATTCCGTGGAATCTGCCGAGAATCCTCTTAGCTCTTCCAGTCGGGAAATAACTTTGAATATACGAGATAATCAAAATCAACACGCCGAGCAGTACCATAATTTTTACAGTATCATAGATGAAAAACTGAATACTTCCTCCTATTTTGCCCGTGGTATCTAAACCGCAAGTGTTCAAAAATGTTTCAATGAGGCGATTCAGCCAGTTCATACCGAGGACTTCATTTTGAAAAAAGTCCCATGCTGTTTTTAATACCTCCATAAAAAGCCCCTTTCATATAGTCGTATTGAAATATGTCTATTTATAGTTCCAAATATAAACCGTGCGGAAAAGCGATTTATAAACTTCCTCACTTTTCACAGCATGGTTTGTTTTCACATTCAACAGCAAGTGTTGTCAACTGACGCAAACATTCTTTTGCTTGTTCTACACCTTTTTCTGAAATGGAATAGTGCGTCCATTTTCCCTCTTTGCGCCCGACAACAATCCCTGCATCGCATAGTATTTTCATATGGTGGCAAAGCGTGGGCTGTGTAACATTGATTTCTTCCAACAGCTTGCAGGCGCATTTTTCGCCTGAACGCAGCAGCTTTATAATCCTAATGCGGTTTTCATCGCAAAACGCTTTGAAAATTGCCGCAATTCTTTTTTCGTCCATCTCTCCTAATCGCCTCACATAGATAAATATCTATGTGTTATTATATACGACACATAGAAAAATGTCAATGAATTTTTCAAAAAAAGTGGTAGAGAAACTAATCTCTACCGCTCACCTGTTAAACGAAAGTCAATTCAGTATTTACAATTTCCGTTGCCATCAGTTTTTCCAGCCGAAAGAACAAATCTTCTGCTTCATTTTATTCCCACTCTATAGTAGCATTTGGCTTAGGACTTAAATCATAGCAGACACGATTTACATTTTTTACTTCTTTCATGATGCGTTCTGTAATTTTTATGAGGACCTCCCAGTCAACTTGTTCTATCGTTGCACTCATCGCATCTATTGTATTGACAGCCCGGATAATCACCGGATATTCAAAGCATCTTGCATTATCTCGAACTCCAACCGATTTAAAATCAGGTACAATCGTAAAATACTGCCATACTTTCTTATCCAATCCTGCGTTTTTGAACTCTTCTCTCAAGATAGCATCCGACTCTCTGACTGCTTCTAGTCTTTCTCTTGTAATGGCTCCAAGACAGCGCACTCCAAGTCCTGGTCCCGGAAATGGCTGACGAAATACCATCTCATCTGGCAATCCTAACTCTAAACCACATCGGCGCACCTCGTCTTTAAATAACTGTCTTAACGGTTCTACCAGCTGAAACTGCAGATCTTCTGGCAATCCGCCTACATTATGGTGAGATTTTACCATTTTTGCTGTCTTTGTTCCGCTTTCCACAATATCAGGATAAATCGTTCCCTGTGCCAAAAAGTCAATCCCTTCCAGTTTCTTTGCTTCTTCTTCAAATACCCGTATAAACTCAGCGCCTATAATTTTTCTTTTTTTCTCCGGATCGGAAACTCCCGCAAGCTTTTCCAAAAAGCGTTCTGTCGCATCTACATAAATTAAATTGGCATCCATCTGATTGCGAAATACTTCTACAACACTTTCCGATTCACCTTTTCTCATCAGTCCATGATTGACATGTACGCATACCAACTGTTTTCCTATCGCTTTAATCAGCAATGCAGCTACTACCGAGCTGTCCACTCCGCCGGAAAGTGCCAAAAGAACCTTTTTATCTCCCACTTGTCTTCTGACCAGTTCAATCTGATCCTCTATAAAATTCGTCATATTCCAGTTTGCCTCAGCGCCGCACTCCCGAAACACAAATTTTTCCAAAATCTCTACCGTCTCTGCTTCTCCAGCCGGCAGCCGATCCAGCTTGTTGCTGCATGCCGCTGCGGCATGTCCAATCGCCATAATCGGATAACCACACTCATAAATTTCCGGTAACACGTCAATGCGAACGCCATCTACAACATTGTTTGGTCCCCCATAAAGAATCACTCCCTTTACGTTTGGCAGTGCTTTTAATTCTTCTGCTTTTATATCATGCGGATAAATTTCGCTGTAGACTCCCAACGCTCTGATTTGTCTTGCAAGCGCCGTGTTTTCTGTACTACCCAAATCCAAGATTACAATCATATCCTGTTTCATCGTTTTTCCTCCATCCCATTTTTGCATATTTTTGTCTGAATCGCTTTCTTGCCGCATTTTGTATTTTCTATCTGGTTGCCTTTTATAAATTTTGCCCTATTTTGCACGTTTTTGCTGTTTTTAGTGTATCATGGGCAATTCACTTTTTCAAGCCAAATTCACTCTGTCAAAAGATAAATATTTTAAAGGAAAAACCGGATTATTCTTTACTAATCTTATTTCATCTGCTATAGTAGCAATGCGAAACAAAGTCTGGTTTTTGTTCCGCTAAAAAACTATTAGAAATGGAAGTCTTCTTAAATATGAAACGCGCAAATGATCTTGGACGGGATCCGATTCCGTCTCTCGTTCTCAAACTTGCAATTCCTACGATGATTGCACAGTTTGTCAATGTTCTCTACAGTATTATCGACCGTATGTATATCGGCAATATCAAAGGCATCGGAAATCTGGCACTTGCCGGAGTGGGCGTGTGCGGTCCCATTGTCTCTCTTTTAAGTTCTTTCGGAACCTTAATCGGTCTTGGAGGTTCTATTTTAATGGCAATGAAACTTGGAGAAGGCAATCACAAAAAAGCAAAACAGATTCTATCTAACTGTTTTCTCATGCTGACTCTTTTTTCCATTTTTTTAACCATTCTTTTTTTAATTTTTAAAGACCAGCTTTTAATGTGGTTCGGCGCAAGTGAAATTACATTTCCTTACGCTGACACGTATCTGACTATCTATACAGCTGGTACTTTTTTCGCCTTAATGGCAATGGGGCTCAATTATTTTATTACTTGCCAGGGATTTTCTATGATCGGAATGATAACTGTTCTGATTGGGGCAGTCACAAACATTGTTTTAGATCCCGTTTTTATTTTTGTTTTACATATGGATGTTGCTGGAGCTGCCATAGCAACCGTGATTGCACAGTTTGCATCTTGCGTATTCGCAGTTGGTTTTCTCTTTAGCCGACATGTTCCGATCCGTATTTCCTTTGGAAATTATTCTAAGTCGATTATGAAAAATGTTTTGGTTCTAGGGCTTTCTCCTTTCTTGATTCTTGCTACGGACAGTGTCATCATTATTATTATGAATGCTGTTCTCCAAAAATCAGGCGGTCCTTCCCAAGGAGATATGCTGATCTCGTGCGCCACGATTGTACAAAGTTATCTTATGCTGATCACCGGTCCGATGCTTGGTATCAGTTCAGGGACTCAGGCAATTATCAGTTACAACTACGGCGCTCGGGCTTCTTCAAGAGTCAAAAACGCAGAATGGCATATTTTAAAACTTTGTCTTATTTTTACATCTGTGATGTTTATTGTATCCCGTATTTTTCCTCAGTATTTTACGGCAATCTTTACCAGTGATCCGGCATACCAGGAATTATCGGTCTGGGGAATCAAAGTTTTTACGCTTGCTATTATTCCGCTTAGTTTCCAATATATCTTTGTAGATGGTTTAACTGCACTCGGATGTACAAAGCTTTCCCTTTATCTTTCCTTGTTTCGGAAAAGCTGCTATATATTCTTTACGATTATAATTCCGATATTTTTTTCTGCAAAAAACATCTTTTACGCCGAACCGCTTGCAGATCTCATCAGTTCTGTCCAGTCTACTATTATATTTTTACTTGTACTGAATCCTTATTTAAAAAAACAGGAGACAAGAAATCTTTATTCTCAAGAGAAAAATTTTTAATAAAAATACTGTAAACAGAATTCCGTTTTCTTAAACCGTTCTTTCTGTTTACAGTATCTTTTGTGTTTCTTTATTTTTCTCTTGTTGTATAGATATCCCAAATCGTTACATCCTGTGCTGCCATATCATGCACTGGTTTTTCCATAAACGGCTCCTGGATTGTTCTTGCCGTTTCACTCTCTTTTTTTATTCTTATCGTCTTTTGATCCATCAATGTTTTTGTTTCTCGTCTTTTTTCAAAATACATAAACACTACTAACGATACTACTATAATTATTAAAGAAATAATCATCACATCTTTCATGCCATTTCCCCCATTCATTCTCTTTTTTATGAACTCCCCGCTGTTGAAATACCTATTTCTCTAAAAATTTTTACTTTTATTCTCTAAATATTAAAACTTTTTCAAAAATGAGCTGTTCTTCTCTCCGGTTTATTTTGCCTTTTCCCCACCTCTGCTCTACAATTTTTTAGTTTACATAATATTTTTCGAACTTTTCTTCTATAATGAAATTATTATCGCAATAAATCAGATAGAAATCAATATGGTTCCGCTAAATTTAAGAAAGCTAAAGAATTTCCTAAAGAATATATAAAAATTCTTAAAAAATGCTCGGGGCTTTTTTATTTTGAAAAGTCCTGTCATTTCTCCTCCAATGTGTCAAAATATTCTTTCATTTCTCCGACTGTCATTCCTGTGTTTTTTTTGAATACTTTATAAAAGTAAGTGGGGTTTAGATAACCAACCTTTTTGCCAATATCTTTGATTCGTATTTCTTTTTGCTGCAGCATTAAGATCGCTTCCCTAATCCGGATATCTGTCAGAATTTCTACAAAAGTACTGTTATTTTTTTGTTTGAGCAGTCTGCTTAAATAAAAAGAACTAATTCCTACATTTTCCGCAACCTCATCAAGAGAGATATCATTCATATAATTTTGCTCCATATAAAGAACTGCCTTTTCCTCATAAGAGCTGTGTTTTCTCTCCTTTCTTGTTTTTTTCTGAAACTGCTTGATTACTTCTATTGTCTGATTTAAAATCTGTTCCTCGTTTTCGCATTCTTTCATCTGTTTCATAATATCCTGATATGAAAACTGGCAAAATACATCCAGTTCCTGTCTGTCATGCAATTTTTTATAAATCTCTATTAAAAATGAAATCGCTTCCATCTGTACATTTTCTCTTAACCAATGTCCTTTTTGAATCTGCTGTGATTTATTTTGCAGCTCCTTCTTTATCTTTTCCATCTCTCCTCTTTGAAAGCAAACGGCTATCTCTTCGGCAAACGTATCAGGAAAGATCGCCTGTCTGTCAATGACATTTCCTTTTTCATAAAAAGTCACATGTTTTGCAGATTGCTGGACTGCAATTCTGCTTTCTTTCAATGCTTCCCCCATCTTTTCAAACTCATACTTCCAGCTGCTGACTCCAAAACGCATCTCTATTTTTTCCTGTTCCCAGATCTTTTTCTTCAGTACCTGAGCCAGATTCTCTATCCATTCTCTATAATTTTCTTCTGCGGTTTGAATTCCCGGGATTAGATGAAAATATAAAATGTTCTGATATACTCTTGTCTGAAAACGGCAAAACTTCTTTAATTCTGCTCTTACAATCTGTTCTACTTTTTCCAGCCGTGTACTGTCGCGTCTTTCTGAAGCAATTGCTGCGACTAACATACTTCCTCTATATTTTATCTTTTCCTCTTTTAAGTAAAGACAAAAACTTTTTTCATTCGGTGTTCCTAAAATAATTGAAGACATGATTTCTTCTTCTATGATCTCTTTCATCTGATAAAGCATCTGTGTGGACACTTTTGTTTTCTGATCTTTCTCCTTCTCCTGATCAATGATTTCACAGACTCGTTTCATCGTATGACAAAATTTCTCCTGATCAGTCGGTTTTAAAATATAATCGGAAGCTCCCAATACAATCGCCTGCTGTACCAATTCAAAATCACTGTACGCAGTATTGATAATCATTTTTACAGAAACTTCTTTCATCTTCAAAATCTCCAATGCTTCTAGACCGCTGATTCCTGGCATATTAATGTCTACAATTGCAATATCCGGCTTTTGTTCTGTCACACTTCTGATTAAGTCTACTCCATTATAGACGCTTGGCAGAATTTCCATATCCTCAAAATAATTTTTCAGCATCATCTCCAGTCCCTGACATTCAATCGGCTCGTCATCTGCAATTAAAACTCGATACATCTTCCTTGCGCGCTCCTTTCCTCTTTCTTCTTTTCCGGTTCTTCTAACTGATACGGAATTCGAATCCGAATCTTTGTTTTTACTTTCGGAATACTTTCCATCTCAAATTTTGCTTTTCCTCCATAAAACAACTTTAAACGCATATAGACATTTGCCAATCCGATTTTTTCTCTCTGCATCTTAGGACTTTCTAAATCTTTTTTTAACTGTTCCATCTGTTCTTTTGTCATCCCATATCCATTATCTTCGATCGAAATTTCCCCCATTTTTTCTCTTTCCTCATAATATGTCTGTATTTTAATCTTTCCACTTTGCAGATATGCTCCTACTCCATGAGTAATAGAATTTTCTACAAGAGGCTGTAAGATCAGACAAGGAATTTGCATCTGATGAAATCTCTCATCTAATTTAAACTCAAAAGCAATTCTCTCTCCAAATCTCTGTTCTTGTAAATAGACATAATTTCCCAACATCTCTATTTCGCGTGCAAGCGTTACTGATTTTCCCATATAATCAAGACTGTATCTTAGCAGCTGTGCTGTTTTTTGCAGTAAAAATACAGTCTTATCGGCATCTTCTATATACGCCGTCTTGGCAATCATATTGAGTGTATTAAATAAAAAGTGGGGATTCATCTGCATCTGGAGAGCTTTTAATTCACTTGTTTTTAAAAGATTTGTAATCTGAAGATTCTCCAGTTCTTTTTCTCTAAGCGCTACTTTTGCACTGGCATTTTCTTCAATCTGACGTACCTGTGTTTTAATTCGCTCTATCATCGTATTAAAGGCGTCTACTAAAAGTTTCATTTCCGTATCTAAATCTTCATCTCTTATCTCTACTTTCTGAAACTGGGCAAGTTTCCCTGAAAGAATTTCTTCAGAAGCTTTTGTCAGTGCCTTAATCGGAATATGTATCTTCTGAGAAAGTTTTCTGGCGTAAAACAGTCCAATCCCCAGCATCAGAACCAGTCCGGCAAAAAGTTCGATATAATAGAAAATTTCTCTGCTATTTACCATTTCTCTTTCATCTCTGATATCCGCCATCATCTCCATCTCCAGTGTCTTAAATTCATTCCGGATAATCTGATAGATCAACTGCATCTGTTCATATTCCCGGTTAATCTTTGCAGCAAGCTCTGGTTCCATTTTTTCTTCGGCTGCTTTTTCCATATATTCATAGATCTGCTCAATCGATTCTTCATACGTCTGAATTAGTCCCTTGACATCCGTAATATCCCTTCGAAAAACAGTATTCTCTTTTCGAGCTGTCAAGGCATCTAAGAAAACATTCATATTTTCTCTGCATTGCTCCATCACTTCTTTTTCGTCAAAGTCTCCCGCCTGTGTATAGTTGCGCACATACCCGTTTAATTCATCCAGATGGAAATAAAACTGATTGAGATTTAACAGCTGCTCCATCCCCTTATCGTATGTTTCTGCAACCATAACATGAACGCCGACTGTAAAAATATTTAAAAAAACTGCTATACTAAGCGTCATGGTAAAAAATATCATCAATCTTTGTTTTATTGTCGTTAACTGTACTTCTCTCAATAAATATGCCATGGTGCTCCCATCCCCTCATCTGCATTGATTTCTTCCATATTTTCTTTTTTGATGCTTTTCGTATCAGTATAACTGACTTCTGGAACCGTTTTTCCCTCCATCGTCTCTTTTAAAGCTTCCACTGCACGATATCCCATTTCATAGGAATCCTGGTAAATCGTAGAGTATAAGATACCCTCTTCTATATTTTTTTGTTTTGAATGACTGATTCCAAAACCTACCACTTTCAGGTCATCGTATTCTCCTTTTGCATTTTTTATCAGCTGACAGATGCTTGTCGCTGAATATCCTTCTGCACAAAAAACCCCTGCCAGATCTTCTTCCTCTTCTAGCAACTCTGAAATACATTCATTTAAAATTCTCACATCAGAATTTCCCTCTACTACCTTCACAATTTGAATTCCCGGATAATTCTTTATCGTATTTTGAAATCCTTCCAGTCGCTCTTTTTGGTTTTCTGCTTCCAGATTCGAAACAATTACAGCTACGTTTCCTATTCCTCCAGTTGCCGCGACGATATCCTCCCCCGCGATCTCTCCTGCCTCATAATTATCTGTGCCGATATAACACAATTTTTCTGCTTCTTCTACGTCACTGTCTACCAATATAACCGGAATGCCGGCATCTTTTGCCTCTTTTAACACTTCATTAAAGGCTTCTGATTTTTTTGTCCCGGACGTTATAATGCCATCTGTCTTTGCATAAATTGCGCTCTTAATTGCTTCAATCTGCTTTTCCACGTCAATTTTTGTAAACCCAATACATTTTGTGCTAAATTCAAGGTCTTCTCCTGCTTTTGTAACCCCGTTCGCCATACTGCCCCAATATGCTTCATTGGCGAACGCTGCAATCAGAGTGATTCTGGGTTTTCCCATGTCTTCTATTTTTTCTGCTCCTTCCATGCTTCCGAATAAAATCACGTTCGTCACAATAAAAAAAGCCAGAGCAGATACCATAACCTTTCTCATAACTGACCCCCATTTCTCATTTTTATCTACTATATCATATTTCTTTTTCTTTTTATCTTTTTTATTTTACAGAGAATAAATTTTCCACTCTCAGACTCAGTCAGATAGAGGCAAAATTTGAAAAAATCGTTTCATATCCGGGTTCTTCTTATAACCTATTTATCCTTAGACAAACTTCCGTATTTTTTTCTTAATGTCCTTCCTATGTTTTGTACTCATTTGATACTTTCTTTATAGTAAGTATCATACTTTTATGTGCGTACTTGTTTTTTTTATGATTCATGTTTATGATTATCTTATCACCAAATAAAAAATCAATCCTGCTCTGCGGGATTACCCGCACAGCCGCACGTCCCTTCAGGGATCACTCTTCTATTTGGCGGCTGTTGCATCTTGCGAAACATTTTATATCTTAGGAAAATACTAGCACGTTTTATTGTGACAATGTCTTTCCTATGATATGGAAAAGTTAATTCTGCCATCTGGAAAGGAGTTATAATCATGACAAAAAATTTTGGAGTAAACCCTTATTTATTTCCTATGCCGACTTATATGATCGGTACTTACAATGAAGATGACACTGTTGATGTGATGATGATGGCATGGGGTGGAATCTGTGCGGAGGACATGGTGGCACTGAATCTTGAAGCCGAACACAAGACCGTAACGAATCTTGAAGCAAGAAAAGCTTTTACTCTTGCCGTGCCGGGAATCGATACTCTAAAAGAGTCCGATTTTTTTGGAATTGCTACCGCCAACAAAATGACCGATAAATTTGCCCGCAGCGGGCTCCACGCTGTTAAAAGTGAGTGTGTAGATGCGCCTGTCATCACAGAATATCCTCTTACCTTAGAGTGTGAAGTGTTGGAAATGCAGTCTCAGCCATACGGATTACGCGTTCTTGGGAAAATCGTCAATGTAATTGCAGATGAAAAAGTGCTGGATCATTCAGGAAAAATCGATGCCGGAAAACTTCAGGCATTTGCTTTTGACCAAATGCAAAATGGATATTATGCAATTGGAAAAAAAGTAGGTCAAGCATGGCATAGCGGCGCAGATTTCATGAAAAAGTAACGATTCTGCTGAAAAGCAGACGTTTTCTCAGACAAAATAACCGGCGTGACAAAAGTCACGCCGGTTTCTGAATGAAAACATTTATTTTTTGTTTCTCTTTACTTCCTTATCTTTCATGGTGTATAAGGTGTTTCTAACTGTTGATCGAACAGCCAGTCACGAATCACATCATTTGCAAAGGATGGGCGCCATGACCAGTGTGAATTTGGAACGGTAGTTCCTGCAATATATTCTGTATAGAGAATATTTGCCCCTGACTCTTCTGCTGCATCCCACTGCTCCTGAGCGAGAATTTCAGATTCTTCTCCTCTTAAATATCCATTCCAGCCTTCTTCTTCCATTCTGCGTTCTACAACTGCTCCCTGTTCTTCCAGATCAGCAATATTGTTTCTGAAACCTTCCACGCGATCTGCGGTGTCATCACTTGCAACGAGTGCCCAGATTGGTTTGTCAGCGATTGCTGCTAGCCCTTCTTCGCTGTAAGTATCTGCAGATGCAATATTGATCTGTGCTGCATACAGCTCCGGATAAGCAGTGCTGAGCGCAAAAGTTCCTCTTGAGCCCATCGACAAACCGGTTCCGTAGATACGGCTGGTATCGATATTATATTCTGTGATCAATTCATCAATCACATTTTTCACATTTTCTCCATCTTGATTTGGTCCATATTCCGGATCTTCTTCTGTTCCGTTATTCTGAGACCAGCTGTGACTTGGTGACTGAGGTGCAAGGATAAAGCACGGATGTTCTTCCTGTGCGTCCTCTCTCGCAAACTCAATCGCACTTGCGTTGGCAAGCAGCTGAGCTTCATTATTTGCCTCGATGCTTCCCGATTCTCCGGCACCATGTAAAAAGACAACAAGCGGAAGAGCCTCTTCGCCGCCATTTTCTTCATATCCTTCCGGCACATACAGACGATATGGCAGTTCACTTCCGTCTTCCGGATTTGTGTATGTCAGTTTTAAGAATTCATCTGCAATCAAATTCTGCTCTGCTGTGTTCTCAAATCCTCCTGCTTCCACGATATCCCCCGAGATCATGGTAACATTTGCAGTCTGTTGGATCGTCAGATTAATCGGCAGTCTCTGATTCTCTCCGTTTGCATACAGCAAAGTGGAGCCTTCTCCCACGCCTGGTGTCGGATCTACGGCCAATTCTACAAAGACATATTTGCCTTGAGATGCAGCTTCTCCTTTCACGCCGGTATTGTTAACATAGACTCTGGTGATGCTGCGTCCTGGAACATGATAGGTAGAAACAGTAACGTCTCCTGCCTTAATCTCATCCGGATATTCAAGCATCACAGCTGTTACTGCCTGTCCATCTTCCAGTGTCTCTGCAATTGCTGTCACTTGCGTAAGCTGTACCATATCCCCCGTTACCTCAGCTTCTTCTGCCTGGACTGCAAATCCCATCATCATAATCCCCGCCAACACACCGGCTGCTGCTTTACTCCATTTCATATTAATACCTCCTCACCTCTTATCAATTCCGTTTTCTCTGTCAGGGAAAACAGAATTGACATTTTGCATGGAGTTATTATATCATTTTTCTGCATTTTTGTTCATTCCATATATTTGTTCTTTCATGTGAATGTTTGAACAAATGAATGCACTATCTTGTTGTTTTTCCAATATCTTGCAGATATTGTTTTCGGTATTCTCTTGGAGATACGCCAAACTTCTGACGAAACACACTGGAAAAATAAGAAAGTGTATCATAGCCGCAATTTTGACTGATCAGACTAATCGGAAGATTTGTCTGTGTCAGCAGTCTCTGTGCCACCGATAGTCTGCGTTTTTGAATATATTCTGATAAGGTATCTCCTGTTTCTTTTTTAAACAATGTAGAAAGATATTCCTGATTAAAACCTGCAAAATCAGCCAGTTCTTTCCTTGAAATTTCTCCTGTCAGATGTTCCTCAATATACTGCTTCATCTTCTCAATCGCTTCAGACGTTGTCCTTAACGGCTTCTTTTCACTCTCCCTTTGAACTTTTTTAACAGGAAGCATTTTTTTTGCCTTGATCACGGCACGTTCTAACTCTTCATTTTCCACAGGCTTTAAAAGATATTCTGAAACACCCAGACTGATTGCTTTTTTAGCGTAGTGAAAATCTGCAAAGCTGCTTAAAATAACAGAAACACAACAGATTTTCTGTTCATTGACCCATTCCAGCAAATCCAGCCCGCTTCCGCTTGGCATCTCAATATCGCACAGCAAAAGATCGATCGTTTCTTCTTCTAAAATTTTCCTCGCCTGTGCGATCGAAAAAGCTTCATATACATGGCGGACAGAAAGTTTTTCCCAATCAACAGATTTTTTCAGTCCCCGCACCATCGGTACATTATCATCTACAATCAAAAGATTCATTCTGTCTTACCTTCTTTCCATTCTTCATACTGTCTTTCAATTTCTTCTTTTACTTCTTCTATACCGGCGTTTTCCATTTCTGAAAGCATTCTGGGGAGGTAAATATCCGGATCAAGCATTCCTGTCTCTAATCCATAAGTATACTTTTGTGCAATCTGATTTAACGTTTCATTTTGTTCTCTTACTTTCTCATCATCAAAATAAAATCCTGTCGCCTCTGCTGTCTGCGTCTGTTCCTGAAATTGCTTCGTTTTCTCCCAAAGATCGGGATCATCCCCATTCCAAATGTAAGAAATCATCTGATTTGGAAAACTCCATCCCATATTTGGATAATATCCAGATGTATCTGCCGTTACTCCGGCAGGGAAATCAATCGTTCCATCTTCCAAAACTTCATAGTGTATTCCTTCTATTCCATAAATCAAAAGATTGACAAATTCAGCGTCGCTGTAAAGCAGATTTAAAAATTTCATCGCCTCCTCTGGATGTGTGCACTCCTGCGTAATTCCCCATGGCGAAATCCGCACAGAAGCATTCGTAATATAAGGTTCTAAAAGAGGAACGATTACCATCTCTCTTCCGGAACTGACACCTTCTTCCCATTCAATCCCGGGTTTCCACGCACAGAAATAAGAAAACAGTTTTCCTGCCTTTACCATCTCTGATCCCTTAATATTCTGTAATGGCAGCTCTTCGGGCAAATATCCCAGTTCATACCACTTCCGAAACATCAATATCCATTCCTGATACTGTTTTGTCTCATAAAAATTAATCAGTTCTCCTCCCTCCCTCGAAACATCAAAAATGCTGTTTGGAATGGAATCAAAAAAGTAATACCGAAGCAAAAATCCCCGCTGTGTCCAAAGCGGTGATGTCATTATCAGCTCCGGTTCCTTTTCACTTAAAAAGGCAAACAATTCGTCTGCATCTTCCAATGTCTCAATAGAAGAAGGATTAATCTCATATTTTTCTAAAATGTCCTTTCTCATCGCAATACCTGCCGATGCCGCATAGTCTGCTTTTGACGGAAGGCTGTACAGATATCCGTTTTGTTTCGTATTTTCAATCTCTTCTTGCGTGGCAATCTTCAAGATGTCCTTTCCGTAAAGCGGCAACAGATCATCTAATTTTTGATATGTAAAATCTCCTGCGATCTCAGAAGCAACGTCAATGACGACTCCTTCTTTTTCCGCCACTTTTCTTTCATTTTCCTGTGTCATAGGCAAAACCGGAATAAAATTTACATGGACTTTTATTTTTTCCCAGACCATCTGATCTGCTTTTTCCGCAACCATCTCAAAATCATCCGGAATTTCAAAATCATATCTCAGCATCACATTTAAGGTAGTTTCTTCTTGCGCCGAAGTAAAAACAGTTCCCCCTGTACCAAGCATGATCGCTGTCAAAACAATCCGAAAATATTTCCTTCTGCTCTTTCTTTTTTCTTTTCGTTTTTTTGGACCGTCTGTTTTTTGTTTCATTTTTGTTTTGTCATCCCTTTCGCTTTTGGAATTCTCATTTCCACACACGCCCCGCCTTCTTTTTTATTTGAAAAATACATCCTTGCCTTTCCATGGTATAAAATATCAAGTCTTTGACTGATATTATAAAGTCCGATGCCTCCCTCTTTCTTCTCCTGACTTATTTTCTTTCCTCGATTCAACTCTTTTAATTGTTCCGCTTCAAATCCCTTCCCATCGTCCTCTACGCATAAAATAAGCTCCTCACTTTTTTCCCCTTTTTCAATTTTTCCTCTGATCTTAACAGTCACTTTCTGATTAGACGAATGTTTCAGGGCATTTTCCGCTAATGTCTGAAGCGTTAAAATCGGAATTTCTTCTTCATATACTTCTTCTTCGACATCAATTTCATACCGGAAATCTGTCTGTCTTTTAATCTTCTGAATCTCGAGATAATTTTTAATATGTTCCAATTCTTCCTCCACAGAAATAAAATTGTCCCGGTATAAAATATAACGAAAATGATTTGACAGACACAGTGTCATTTTTTGTACCATCTCATAATCTTTTGCCTGCGCAAATCCCAAAATCGTTGTAAGAGCATTCAGAAAAAAGTGCGGTTTGATCTGCATCTGCAAAAGCTGCATATTTGCCTCCTGCTTTCTTAGTTTTTCTTCATAAATATCAATTTTTAACTGAGAAATTTCACTCGTCATCGAATTCATAGCTTCATACACTTCCAAAATTTCTCCGTCTGTATTCTGCGGAATTACGCATTCTGAAAAATCTCCTTTTTTAATCCGATTCATCTGTACGGCAAGGTTTCTGATCGGTTTTCTTAAGTGAACGCTTAAATATACCAAATATGCAATCAGAAGCAATACCGAAAATCCAATCAAAACTACCATAATTCCGTTTAATTCCTGAAATGGACGAAATACCGTCTCACGGTCCAGCCATGCCACAATCTGAAAACTTCCATCTGTAGAAGCCTGTTCCACTATAAAAAATTCTTCCTCATTTTCTGTCTCATGTTTCCAGATTCCTTTTTCGTCCTTCAAAAAAATTTTCTCCAGTCCATCAATATCTTTATTGTCAATTTCTTCCAAAAAGTTATCGGCGCAAATCCAGCATCCCCATATGACGCCTTCGTTTTTTATTGTAAGTAAAAAGTAAGGAACTCCATCTGCCTCAAACATCTGATATCCATCCTGGAACGGATTGTCTTCTTCTTTGATCGCCTCTGTATACTTTTCTACATATTCGGCTGCATCGCACTGCTGCGAATAGTCGCTGTTTACATTTCGGATAAACCGAAATATTCCGTCTTTTTTTAAAAAAACTGCATCCATTTTCGGATAAGCAAAAATATCGGCAGTATAATCCTGATTCAGTTCCTGAAGCGCGTTCATTCTGACTAATTCTGAATCAGATTCCAGCTCTTTTAAAAGACTAAACGGAATTTCCCTGTTTGCCACATAGCTGTGAATTGTCTCAAGTGTCACTTCCATCTCGGATAGATAAGGCTTTAAAATCTGACGATTTGTCAGAATCAGCTGCTGCCCAAATGAATTCATTGCCAGCGAAACGCCGATCCAAAATAATCCGATAATCGGAACAATAAATGCGAGTGCCCAGATCAGCAATTTGATATTTAACGAATGCCTCATATAGGATTTTCGTCTCTGCGTCTTTTTCTTTTGTCCTGTCTTACATTGCTCTGTGACCACGGCTATCACTCCTATCTGACTGTCACACTGATATTTTTAATTTTTTATAACGCTTTTATCTTTTCTATTTTCATCTTTATTCTTCATCATACCTTATTTTTTATATAAATTCACTATAATTCTTGAATTTTATCTTATCTTTTATCATATGTTTACCATAACTAACTAACATTTTTTAAATTTTTTCTAACATTATTGATAGAATTTTCAAAAAAACTCCGATATAGTTATCTTATCTGATACATGCGGAGCTGATACGGAAACTTCTCCGCAGTAAATTTTTTTAATGGGAGGTATTTTATGAAATCAAAAATTTTAAAACCTGTAGTTTTATCAGGCATCACTGCTTTTTGCATGGCGCCTGCACTGGCTGTGGGAGCAACAGAAGCAGACGCTGTCGATATTTCTGTATTTGAATCCGGCGAGACGACCATTGATGATAAAACAATGGAATATCGCCTGTATGATCCATCAGAAAACGGATATAGTGAAGAGTCTTATCCGCTCGTTTTATTCCTGCATGGAGAAGATGCAGTAGGAGACGATAATGAAGCACAGCTGACAGCAAACAAGGGCGCAACCCTTTGGGTAGAACTGGCTGATCAGAATCCGGCATACGTTCTTGCTCCTCAATGTCAGGAAGAAGACTGGACTACAGACGAAAATATCGCTCTTGTAAAACAGGCGCTCGATGAAGTCATCGCAGAAAATAATGTAGATACTGACCGTATTTATATTGAAGGTATGTCAATGGGCGGAACGGGCACATGGAAAATGCTTCTGGAATATCCGGACGTATTTGCAGCCGGCATGCCGATATGCGGACAGGTTCCGGAAGAATACTATGAAAACCCAGACGCTTTTAAGGCACTTGTAAATATGCCGATCTGGGCATTCCACGCTGCCGATGACGAAGTGATCCCTGTAGAGGAAACAGCAAATGCAGTTGCAGCTTTGCAGGAGGCAGGAAGTAAATGCGTTAAATACGAAGAATGGTCTGCCGGTTCCATCACACCAGGACATGAAATCTGGAACCGTGTCTTCGATATCGGAACACCATACAACTGGCTGATGGTACAGTCCCGTGCCAGAACAGAAGATAATACATTAGATCCTTCCATGTTGTTCAGTAAAAAAGTAATCAGCGATACGATCACACGCGTATGCGACTATGAACTTGGACAAATCTACGTTGTTGAAAATGAAGGCGGCGTTCTTTTAATCGACACCGGTATGGGTGGAATGGGTGAAGCTGATCTGTATGCTTACATCCGCGATGAAGTTCTGAAAAATAAGGATGCAGAATTTGATCTTGTTTTAACACACAATCATGTAGATCATGTACTTGGAATTCCTTCTCTGTTCAATTCCGGAAAATTAAAAAATGTCTACATTCATGAAGCAGATAAAGACGGTCTTCTGGAATGGACAAATCAGTTTAGCATCGATCTTGGTGACTCCTTACAGTTCATCCAGGAAGGTGATGTAATTACCGTAGGCGACGAGACACTTGACGTTGTGGAAGTGCCAGGTCATACACCAGGTTCTGTTGTATTCTTCTATAATGACTATATCTTCACAGGCGATGCTATCGGATCTGGAGATTTATGGCTGACAGGAGAATATGTAGAAAATTATCTGCCGTCAATCGAACATTTCCTTGCTGAAATCGAAGAGAGAGGAAATGCATTTGAAATTCTTCCAGGACATGCTGAAAATAAAGAGCCATTCTATATCCAGTATGTAGAGGATATCGAATCCTGTGCTCAAGGTATTGTAGACGGAAGTCTTCCAATCGGCGTTTACACCAGAAGAGTTGGCGCATATGCGACATATAATTCTGGAAATATTTACTTTGATTCTTCTAAAATAACAGTTGAATAATTTTTAGTTTCATTTCAATACGTTTCTTAATCTATCCATGAAAAGGGGCTGTTGCACTAAATAACTAGTGCGACAGTCCCTTTAATCAATCTTTCGAATTTTCATCTCTATCTTAGTACCTCTTCCCGTCTGACTTTCCAAATGGATAGAAAACGCCTCTCCAAAAACCATTTTCATCCGCAGAACAACATTGTGAAGTCCTATCCCCTGTCCCCCTGAATTACAGGGAACGTCTTTTTCGATCTCTTCTCTTACAGCTTCTAGTTTTTCTTTCTTCATTCCTTTTCCATTATCTGTCACTGTAATTCTGACGATCTCCTCTTCTTTTTTTGCCTCGATTTTCACATACCCATTTTGTGCCATTGATTTTAATCCATGAGAAATTGCATTTTCTGCAAGTGGCTGCAAAATCATACCCGGCACAATCATCTCGGCACAATCCGAACTGCATTCAGCTAAAAATTGAATTCGTTCTCCAAATCTCAGTTTTTGGATCTCCATATAGCGTCTTGTATGGTCCATCTCTTCTTCCAGAGAAATCTTTTTTCCTACAAAGGACAGAGAATTTCTCAAATATCCTGCAATCATCCCGGAGGCATCTCTCGTTTTTTTGGCACGTTCCAGATAAGCAAGGCTCGACAATGTGTTGAGACAATTAAACAAAAAATGCGGATTTACCATAGACTGCATCAGCTGCATTTTTGCCTCTGTCAGCTGAAATTGAAACTGCATGTTTTGAAGCTCTAAAGAGTGAAGTTTTTTGCTGAGAGCTATTTTTTCTTTTAGTTCCTCCATCTGTTTTTGAATCGTTTTGATCATTTCTGCAAACGTCTTTGTCAGGACAAGCGTCTCTTGATTTTCTATCAGCTGCTCAGAAACCATTTCCATTTCTAAATTTCCCTTTTGAATCTTCTTTGCCTGTTCTGTCAGATGTAAAATCGGAAATAGAATTTTTTTTACCATCCGGTTGCCTCTGTACCAGATAAAAACACTGCAAAATACTGCCGCTCCTAAAAAGAAAATCAGTTGAATCATCCATCTTACAAAAATTTTCTGACTTCCCTCTGAGATCAATTCGCTGTGAATGGAATGAAGTGTTTTTGAATTATACTGCAGATATTCACGAATACGCTCTGCTTCCGTATATACTTCAAGTTGTTCTTCAAATAAATTTTCTCCTTCCATCTCCAGAAAATCTTTTACATTTTCCTGATAGGCAATCGAAAGATAATAATTATCAATAAATCTTGGATGATCAAATTCCTCTTTTAGCTGCTTGGAAAGATCCGAAAATTCTTTTAGTACTTTTTCACATTCCTCTTTCCTTTCTTCTCGGTGATTGCTCATATAGTCGAGCATACTTTGATGGATCTGTTCGCAGCTATTATAATAAGCCGTATAAGTACTCGATTTTCCGATCATGTTTCTCATATCGGCAAGTGCAAAATATTCGACCGCAATTAACAAAAGAAATAAAAAAAACATAGCGAGAATACTTACCGTTGTCACCTTCATCATCTCCGCCCGAATCGAATGCGGATTTTGTTTTCTCTTTTCTTCTTTCATTCTTGTGTTCCTCTCTTCGTTTTCTGATACTGCAAAACTGTCATTCCAAATCTTTGACGGAAACTGTCATAAAAATATTTTTTATTCGGGTATCCGCACTGTACTGCTGCTTGCTCCGGAGCAATGCCGCTTTCCAACAATTCTTTTGCATGGTTCATACGGATTTCCGTCAAAACAGCTACAAAGTTTTTTCCAGTCTCTTTTTTAAAAAGTCGGCAAAAATAAGCCTGACTCAATCCAAGTCTTTCTGAAAGCTCCGCCTGGGACAGATTGGGAGAATCATACTCCTCTTGCATCATCGCAAGTGCTGTCCGAATGACAGGAGACAAATCTTTTTCATTTTTATTGTTTTCTTCCCTCTGAAATTTTTCCAAAAACCATGATTCCAGAGATTCTTCCACATGTTCCGTATCGACTGCCATCACCAGATCTGCAAGATCGCATTCTCTGTCATACTGTAGCAATGCTTTCATCAAAAGATAAATTCCCTCACACATCGTCTGTTCCGATTCCAGATATGATTTATAAATTCTCACCACTCTTGATCCATTTCCTTCTCTCATACGCTGAATCGCTTTTTGACCTCTCATCTTTTTCTCATGCGCATTAAACAGATTGCTTTTTTGTACCGGACACCATAAAAAAAATTCCTGCCATGTTTTTTCTATACACTGTTCATTTTCTTGTTTTGTCTTGTCTTTTTTCTCTGTCTGAGTCCACTGTGCAATCTCTCTTTGCAGTTCTTCATAGGAGCTGCAAACTTTCGTAAGCGTAATTTTCCCTTTGGGAAATTCATCTAAAATCTGCTTTTCTACGGACACTCCAAGAGCCCAGGTACAAAGATCCAGATATTCTTTTTTCTGTTTAAAAAATGGTTGAAGCAAAAAATAACTTGTCTTTTCTTCAACCAGACTCAGCATGCGGAACACCGGACTTAATATTTCCTCTGTAATCTGAATCAATCGATTTTGTTTTTCTACATCAATTTCTTCTTCAAACTGAATTTTGATCATTCTGCACTGAAGTTCCCCATCCGTCTGATATCCGTACGCATAACTTAAAGCGCTTTCCGGTACATTTCCTTTTAGAAAATCATGCATCAGATAACTTTGTGCGTAAGAACACAAAGAGGCAATTCCCTGTGAGAGCTGTTCTTCCAGCCGAATCTTGCCGCGCCTCTTATCAATTCTTGCCATGCATTGTTCCATATACTCATACAATTCCTGATCCTGAATCGGTTTTAACAGATATCCGACCGCGCCGTATCTCATTGCCTCTTTTGCATATTGAAAGGAATCGTATGCAGTAACGATCAAAATTTCTCCTTCAAACTGATGTTTATGCAGCTGTTTAATCACTTCCAGCCCGGAAATGACAGGAACATTGATATCCACAAGCAAAATATCGGGCATATATTCCTGCGCCATTTTTAATGCATCGATGCCATTTGCCGCTATATCAATCTTTTCTATTTCTGCATACTGTGTTTTCAAAATTTCTTCTAAAACAATGCATTCCAGCGGCTCATCCTCTACAATCATGACACGGTACATATTTTTCTTTTCCGTGTTCATCTTCTATCCCCCATTTCTGCATTTTTTCTGTCATCATTACTGAGACGGAATCTTTGAACTGTAAACTTCTATTTTTACATACCGATCTTTATAGTCTTCCAAAGTGTTTGCTCTCAAAATTTCTATTGCGGCATCCATAGCTTGATACCCGATTTCATAGTTCTCCTGAGCAAACAAAAAATCAATTTCTCCGCTTTCTGTATAGTCTAGTGCTTCTTCTGACTCACCAAATCCTATCAAGAAAATCTGTTCCTGAAGATTTAACCGTTCCACCGTTTTTGCCGCAATCAATGTCGTATTTGCTCCCAGGCAGATTACTGCATCCCCTTGTTCCACTTGCAGCATTACTTCCTGTGCCGTCTGATATCGCACTTCCTCGGCTCCTGTCAGTACCACCGTCGAAATTTCCGGCATCTTTTCCTGTTCTTCCAGATAATCATAAAAAGCACTTTCTCTCATTGTTACAGAAGTAGGATTTCCGTCATTTCGAATCTCCCAAATTTTTTCAGGCTGATATTGTTCTGTCAAAATTTCTGCCGCCTTTTTCCCTGCCTCTTCATTATCTGCCCCCACAAATACATCTCTTTGATTCACTTCTCCGTCACTGTCTGCAAATACCATACGGATTCCTTCTTCTTTTGCTTCTTCTAAGAGATTTTCCATCCTTTGTGTCGTATAATCTGAGGCACGCAAAATAATTCCTTCTGTCTTTGACAAAATGGCAATTTCTAAAAGGTCTTCTACACTGTCATCTGAATAACTGTCATATTGATACTCTGAAAGGCAAACATTTTCTTTTTCGGCACAGTCTCTTACCCCTTCCCATACCGTATTCCAAAATGGATTCGTCTCCTCCACAGGAAGAATCGCTGCAATACGATAATTGTCTTCTTCTTGTTTTTCTTTTCCCAAAAACCCTGTCATAGCTAACAATAATCCTGCTGTCACTCCAACGCATAAAATTCCGATTTTATATTTTCTATGGTTCTTTTTTCCTCTTTCTTTTCTTCCTTCCTGTCTCATTTTTTCCTTCTTTCTCTTATATCTGACTTTTTCCGTACTGAAATCAGATTATCTGCTTTTCTACGTTAAAATTTTCACGCCATAAATCACTTTGTAATCATTCTTCTTTTTATTTATTATACCATTTTCTGTTTCTCATTCTGCTCTATTCTTATTTTTATTGCCGCTGAATTTTTGACCTTTTTTTCTATGTCACTTCCTTTTTCTTCTTTTTTTCTTCTATTTTTTCCTTTTTCCGGGACATAGGTCAAAAACTCAGCGTTTTAAAAGCTTTTCTGATCTTTTTTATTTTGTTATACTGTTTTCACAGAAAGAAAAGTGCAAGTAAACGAACAGATTCACTTTTCCATTCCTATGCAGCTGCGTTACGATTTAACAATTATTTCAATCTTACTTCAATGGGAGGGTATTTTTATGAGAAAAAAGAAATTATGGAACCTTACACTTTTAGCTGCAATGGCTTCTACCATGCTGTTTTCTTCAGCATCAGGCTGTCTTGCCGCTGAAGCAACCCCAGCATCATCTGAATCCTCTGAAACTGTTGAAAAGGAAAATACACAGCCCCACTTAGTCGAAGCGCTTGCTGTTACCGAAGTTCTTGAATGGGGCGAGACTGTCACTGCAATCCGGTTGGAATATTCTGAAGAAATCTGGTGCGGTTCTATTTCCAACAGTAATGAGCATCCTGGCTTTTTGACCTATCAGCTTGTAAACGATCGGGATATTACGAATATCTATGTCAACAACAGCGGCAAAAAAGACGATATCCAATTATACGGAAAATATGTCTTCTTAAATTTGGGATTAAACAGTCAAGATTATAATAAATACCGCGATCAGATTGTGTTTAACACTTCTCTGCGCACAAGAGAGGGACTTTCTCCGTTCTATCTGTATCAGAATGAAGAGATCGAGACAAGAGACGGCGATATCATTCCTGTCACGAGAAGAATTGAGACAAGTGGTGAAATCAATCTTGGCGTTGATGACTTCACATCTGTCCGATATGAAAATCCAGAAGACGGAACATGGCTGTATTACCATCTGTATATTCCGGAAGGATATGAAGATCAAGAACTTCCTCTTGTTGTCCACTATCCTTCAGGAGATTATATGTATACAGACTACACCGGAACTTACCGCGGAGCACTGTTTACTCATCCTGACTGTACCGTATGGGCTTCCGAAGAAGCACAGGAAGAGAATCCTTGCTTTGTTCTGACCGTCGGCGGTGAACGCGACAGTACCTGGGCAGACATTGATTACAATAATTCCATCATGCAGCAAAATTATGTCAATATTATCAACCAGGTCATTGAAGAATATTCGATCGATACCTCTCGTATCTACGGAATTTCACTTGCGCGCGGTTCCCAGTCTATGTGGGCAACGGCACTTGCCAATCCGGATCTTTTTGCTGCAATGATCTGTACTTCACATGAATTTTATGACACCTACGGTGAAGAGCTTGCAGCACAAAAGGCACAGGAATTATTTGATCTGATGCCGATCTGGATGTTTGCAGGTTATCTCGATGATTCCGGCAATGGTGCAAAGGGAATTCGCCTTGCTCAAATTGCCGAGGAATTAAATGCAGGCGGAGCTAACATCACGGTCGGATACGGAGAAGACGGAGAGTTAATGTGGAACGGATTGCTGCGCGGTGAAGAAGCAGAGGCGCTTGCAGAAAATCAGATTGCACTTGCAAATGAATCCGGCTCTGATGATCTGATGACCTTTTATATGCCTGGAACATTACCTCAGTCTATGCACTGGTGCTGGAATGCCACATACTCTAATGCCGGTGTAAGAAACTGGCTCTTTGAACAGGTAAATGATACCGCATATATGCCGGAATAATTTTTTAATTTTCCCACTGTCATTTTAAAAACAGAGCGGAAGTTTCGATTTTATCGCAGACTCGTTGATTTTCTGATTTTTAAAAAATCTTTCAAATGTCTGCTCTTTAAAATGGAAACTTCCGCTCTGACTCTATTTTATTTTTCTTTTGCTTATATTATTCTGCGTCAGGCAGATAAATCACTTCTCCTGTCTCAAGATCTCGGGCATAATTCTTCATAAAATCCCAGTGAATACGAGCATATTCTGTGTAATGCACATGCATTAATTCTGTCACATAAGTAAACTGAACCATTGGAATGCCTTCCTCATTGCGTACAATTCCCGATACTACGTCAAACCCATCCACTGTTGTATAATTTAATCCTCCAATTTCTGTCTTAATTCCCCAATATGGATATGTTTCATAGTCATATTCTTCAGGAACATCAAGATGATTCATTAAAAGTGCACTGTTTACTCCCAGAATATCCCTCTCATTCAGTCCATTCGGACGCTCTCCTGTTCCTACAGAGAAAATCCATGGAAGTTCATAATTTTGCATAGATTCTGAATCTTCATACGACAATCCGGCATCAGCAGAAGCCATACAAGATGCAGCTGCCAGAATTTCAGAATACTCCATTATCATCTCGTTTACCTGTCCTCCTCCACGTGAAAATCCTGCAGCATAGATACGGGAGGCATCGATCATAGGATACTGTTCTAAAATTGTCTGAAGCGCCTCTAAATTCATCTGCGCACCATCTGATTTTTCAGGTCCTTCCGGTGCAAATACAAAGAATCGTTCTTCCCCGGCAAGTTGAATCCACCCTTGGGCTTCTGGCTCAAATCCTGGACTTACATGTCCCCCATGATGATCGATTACAAGAGGGAATTTTTCTGTATTTCCTTCTTCTAATGCTTCGTTTGGAATCCACAAAACCCAACGGCTCTGCCCTTCTACACCTGTATCATAGACATCGATACGAGTCAGTCCTAATTCTTCAAGATTTGGTCTTTCGATCAGTGTGAAAATTTCAGACGTATAGAAATCCTGGTTGATCTGTGTTGTTAAGGACATACGCATGGTCCAGCGGAATAAAGAATAATAAGCGTCATAAATTAAATCAGCGTCAAATGATGTGATATCGATATCATTCACAATTACCTGATTGACTGGTTTCTCTTCACTATAATAAATCGTTTTTCCATCTTCTTTCTTTTCACGATTTACCTCATTCGCAGCCTTATAGAAATTCACTTCTTTGCTGTCACTTCCAACAAGATATGCCGGCAGTTTGTCATAGACAGAAACCTCTGGCATTTCGCCGCCAAATGTCATAACCGCTGCGATACGATTTACATTCTGTGTCATATATTCGTTGATAAATGTTGCACCGCTTCCCTCTCCGATCATATACTGCATATTCAGATAAGAAAGTGCGTATCCCGGTAAGGTCGTATCTTCTTGCTCTTTTACATAAAATACATATCCCATCAGAGCATTGTATACATCAATATCCTCTTCACTCCATCTTTCATTTACCGGATTTACAATCAGGACTGCCGCATGTTCCTCTTCTGCAATCGTCTGCAGACCGGTCGTTTCCATTACTTCCCACGCAGCCATTTCATCTTCTACGGGCTGATCAGGATATACATAAATAATCGGAGTTTCCCAATTTGGGAGCTGATATAATTCACTTGCCACATAAATATATGCCGAACTTCCTTCTATTCCAAGATCTTCTTCTGCAACTTCATGAAAAATGGCGCCCTCTGGGATTGCAATCTGCTCATCTGTCTCCTGTGCTGTCACACTCATACTGCTAAAAATCGCCGCCATAACAGCAATACCTATTAATTTTTTACCACACTTCATAATTTCCTCCTTTTTTCGATACAAGCGCTGTATTCTCTCTGAACATTTTTTAGTGTCTGAATTTCTTTTTGATTCAGAACAGTTAGGATCGTCATCCTGTTTTTGATATCTGATATCATTCACCTAATTGTTACTCAATTAAGTGCCATTAGGAAAGATACCTCTCTCAGACTTTTGTTCCATCTGATCGATGTTTTTCATAACCTGTGTAATTATCATACCATATTTATTTTTTAATTTAGCCTTTTTCACTTCTTTAGCAACAACAATAGCAAAATTATCGTTTTTCTTTTTTCTTTTGCTATTTAGTCGCTAAAAGTTGCCAGACAGTTTTGTTTTTTTCTTGACCTGCTATTTTATTTATGATATATTAAATATGCTGAATAATACACTTGTATATAGATATTTTTTATATAAATTGCTCAATTCTAACAAACTAAATAAAAAAATCTGTTTTTTTATTTCTTGTACTTTTTTAATTTGGAAAATATTACGGTGGGAAATTAATACTATAGGTACGAGGGGGGAAGGATATGACTTCATATCGGATTGCTGTCGTAGAAGATGCAGCTTTTGACCAAAAATTACTTTTAGAATATCTGCAACATTACCAGGAAAAAGAGAAGGTATCCTTTCAGATTGATATATTTGAGGATGGTGCTGAATTAATTTCTGATTATCCCAAAGGACTCGATATCCTGCTTGCTGATATCGCAATGGAACGATTAGACGGTATGAAAATGGCACGGCTTGTCCGCCGCAAAGATGAGCGTGTTGTTATTATCTTCGTCAGCAATATGATTCATTATTGCATTCAGGGTTACAGCGTAGAAGCACTCGACTTTATTGTAAAACCCGTCACCTATATGGGATTAAAAATTCGTCTGGATCGTGCTTTGTCAAAATTAAACAAAAATACTTCTCGCAAGATACAAGTTCGCAGTACAGATGGCATTCTTCAGATAGATATCGCTGATATCTGTTTTGTTGAAACCTTTCAGCATAAAATCATGATCCATACAAAAGAACATTCATTTCCTGTCAACGTTTCTATGCGTACATTAGAAAGTCAATTACAAGGGCTTCCTTTTTTTCGATGCCACAATTCTTTTTTGATTCATTTAAAATATGTCGATAAAATACAGGGAAATGATATCTGGGTAAATAATCAGCTGCTTTCCATCAGCCGTTATCGGAGAAAAGAATTTCTGGAAGCATGGGCAGTTTATATCGGAGAAGGAGAGTAAGAAAATGATTCTTATTACCGCCGGTCAGGCTTTAGCAATCATTCTTTTTTTGCTGTCAAAAATTATCAGGATCCCAGACCTCGCTTCAAAAATGTCAGACTTGGTCTTCTTTTTTTGTGTGTTCATGTCGGTATCCAATCATTTCTGCATGGACATCTCACTGTCTTTTATCAGATCAGTCCGTCGGCATTGACAAAATTTCTCATTACTATGTGTTATTATATGATTTTTGTATTTTTATGGTCAGGCGCCTCCTTTTCTGTTTGCATGATGATGGCTGCCCTCTTTGACATGATCGATAATTGTCTTTGGCCTATGCTCAGCATTGTCTCAGAATGGCTTTGGAGTCATTACACATTCTCTCCTTCTTTCTTCCACTTTTTACCTATTATTTTTCTTTTTTGGCTCTTAGAATGCGGGCTGCTCTATCTGATACATCGCCTGCTTCCTTCCATGAAAAAAATTCATTTAAAAGCTTATAATGTTATCCTTCTTTTTCTGTCTATATTTCCTTTTATGTATTTCCGCATATTCAGCAGTCAGTTTTCTTTCTCCTATAGTCAGCCTACTCAAATTATTATGACTTTGTATAGTTTACTGATGATGATTGTATTGGTTGACAGCATAGGTCATACCTCTATAGAATTTGAAAATCAGCTTTCTGCGAAACTGCAAGATGCTTTGCAAATACAAAAACAGCAGTTTCAAAAGAAACTGCAAGATATTGATACAGTCAATCAAAAATATCATGATATGAAAAATATACTGCTGTATTTAGAGAATCAGCATGGCACAGAATCCGCTCAACAGCAGATAAAAAAAATGATGGAAGAACTCCATCCATATGAGACCTTAGTGAACACCGGAAATGACACGATCGATCTTATACTGAGTGAAAAGCTTTCTGTATGCCATCAAAAACAAATTTCATGTGTCCCTTATCTCGATGGATCTATGTTAAACTTTATCTCCCCGTTAGATCTTTGTATCATCTTTGGCAATGCGCTTGATAACGCCATGGAAAGCTGTGAGCAGATTCCGTTCAAAGAAGACCGCCATATCAGCATCAAAACTGTAAAAAAGGATACTTCTGTTTTGTTGATTTTTCGAAATACCTTTGCCGCTCCTCCTCTTTTAAAGGATGGTTTTCCAGTTACTTCAAAATCAAATCGTCAGGAACATGGATACGGTTTCAAAAATATTTGCTGTACTGCTGAAAAGTACCGGGGAAATGTCAGCTGCCGGATAGAGGGTCAGGAATTTATTCTCTCTTTACTGTTTGTTTGACAGTTATCTGTCAGACAAACTTATTCTCTTCCTGTTTAGATTCCAGAAGATTTTTTCTGTATTATTTGATTTTTGGATGGAATATCTTACCATTTAATACAAAGCTGTTTCATCTTTCCTCCATCCATCTCATAGACTTCATCGCATAAAATTCGAATGTCTTCTGCATTGTGACTCGCCAGAATCATAGTTTTTTCTTGTCTGACCTGCTCCAGCAACAGTTCACGGATCTGTTGCACACCCTGATAGTCTAAACCGTTAAACGGCTCATCCAGCACTAAAAATTCAGGATCTTCCATAATGTTTCATATCCTGCCGCCTCCAGATTCATACAGATCAGATCACAGATTGCCGTCTCATCTTCTATCACCAGTATTTTTCCTTTCATTTCCGTCACCTCATCTCTTAATATAACACCCGATCTCGCTTTTTTTTAATGACTCTTCTTTTAGAGAATGGAAAAATCATCTCTTTATGCTGTTGCATTAAAATTATATCTCTTCGAATTCTTTTGCTTTCTGTTTCAAAAATAAAATCAAATCTTCCAGATCAAATACAGAAAATTCTCCTTCTTTTCCTTTTGACTGCTCTATAAATCTTTCCATTTGAGATATCTGACGTTCCACACGGATTCTCCAGATATCGGGCAATTCTTTCTGAGCATGCCATCTAAAGTCAATCTGAAATCTCTTTTTTAAGATATCGTTCATCTTTGTGAAATCTCCATAATAGTATGCCTCAGAAAAAAAATCCTGCTGGCTGACATATTTTCCGCTCTTATGAATCTTTGCTTTTATAATCTTATCGATTTTTGGTTCCTCTTTATTATTTTTATCAAGAAACGTTACAATTCTTGGCATATACTCTTTAAAAAAACAAGCATCGATATAAAGATGGTAATAAAAGCCCCACCAAAATGGTGTCCGGTTGCATTTTTCGGTTGCTTGTAAAAATATATCTAATTCTGGATACTGCACACGGTTTCCATCCGTCTTTGGATCTCGAAAATGCGTCGTATTTTTATCTTCGACTGCATCCGGCAGCAGATTTCCTATCAGAAATTTCTCCATCCATTCTTTGGAATCTTGCTTCTTTTTCTGTTCCATCCATAACTTTGCCGCTGTCAAATGAACAATATAACCTGGCATCTTCTGCTTTTCACTCCTGTGTCATTACGCTATCTGTTTTTGTCTTGATATTACTATAACTATTATAAGCCTCACTATCTATCTCATGCAATCACCAATCTGCATATCCTTTCTTTTTTGTATCTGCCTTTTTAAAGTTTTCTATTCCTCTTCCTTTCATGTGCTTCTTTATCGCACTGATGCAGCAGCAAAATTTTTCCGTGCAGTTTTCCTTCCAGAATCAGTTCCTCATCTGCCCCTTTGTGTTTTGAAATCACATTTTGATTAATATTAAAAATCTCTCTATTTTTTTATTTCTTCTAAGAACTTACAAAGTTTTTTTATTTCACGGCTGTAGACCGTGAAATAAAAAAGAACAGATTCTTTCGCATTAAGCCTGCCAATCTGTTCTTTCTTGATTCTTCTTTATTTTCCTGTTTTTGATATGGATGACAGAGGTAACTGTTATTCTCTATAATCTGCGTTCATATGCATTTCTAACTGCTTTTTTCTCCTTCAGATCAATTACTCCACAGTATTCAAAACCATTTTTCTTAAGCCAGTTCTTCATTCCGATATTATCCTGATGGGTATCAATTCTGACAGACAAAATTTTCCTTTCTCGGCAAATCTCTATCATATTCTGAAGCATCTTCGTTGCAGTTCCCGATCTTTTTTTCTCTCTTCTGACTGCAATCCTGTGAATAACGCCATAAGGTTCCTGACTTTTCCACTTTCCTTCATAGATTCCTTCATAAGAAGGATCACCCTGAAAAGAAAGCATGCCTGTTCCAATGATCTTTCCCGATTCTTCCAACACATAATTTTCTTGATTTTTAATATCTTCTAAAACGACTTCCCGATTTGGATATCCTCCCTGCCACTGATCAATGTTCTGTTTTTTTAAATCTTCCTGCGCCTGACTAATAATTTCCATAATACCGTCTAAATCTTTTTCTTCTGCCTGCCGAAAAATCATACCAGTTTGTTCCATCTTATTTCCGAATTCCAGTTCATATTTAGAGGAACTGTTCTCCATATCCATAATGTTCTACAACATAGTCAATAT
>CALWCS010000054.1 GCA_944376425.1 uncultured Lachnospiraceae bacterium
GAGCCATGCATAGTCAAATCCAAAGGGTATATTCAGCAGTATCCAGACCTTGATGAAGAGGATTGGGACTATGAATAAAATAAGATGTAGATGCTACGAGAGTTAATTTTTCTGGAAGTTAAGAGTATATGGAAGCATTGGAAAACTCCACAGAACAGAGCAAAGAATCTTATAAAACTTGGTATCAGTCGAAAATATGCATGGTCAACAGCATATAGTGGGGCAAGAATTGCTTACGTGTGCCAAAGAGGAGCCATGAATATCGCTGTTACAAAAGAAAGACTAACCCGATTCGGATTAGTCTCCATGTTAGATTACTACGTCGAAAGACGGAGTTTAATGTTAAGTTGATTGAACCGCCGTGTACCGAACGGTACGCACGGTGGTGTGAGAGGTCGGGGATTTTATTTAAAATCCCCTCCTACTCGATTATGATAAAAAAATCTTCCCAAACGAAAACGGGAAAGTATCTTCCTATGGTATGAAATACTGGAAAAACTTTGTTTGATAGGAGAATTAAGAGATTGAGAAAAAAACTATTGACTTGAAGTTAACTTTAAGTAGTAAACTCAAAAAAAGAGCAAAAGAAATGGAGGGATCATCTGTGACTGTAGAAGAGATAAAAAAAGCGCTTGGACCAGGAGCGGTATTTGACATTGGAGAAGAAAATAAGGCGTTTGCTCAGTATTTTACAGGAGAATGCTATTTAAAAATGCTTACGGCAAAGGGAGTCGGAGTAGGCAATGTAACATTTGCACCGTCAACAATTAACTGGTGGCATATTCACCATAAAGGCGGTCAGATTTTGTTGGTTACAGCAGGAAGAGGATGGTACCAGGAGTGGGGAAAACCGGCAAGAGAACTGAAAGCTGGAGATGTGGTCAACATTAAACCGGAGGTAAAACATTGGCATGGGGCTGCAAAAGACAGCTGGTTTCAGCATCTTGCGATAGAAGTTCCGGCTGAAGGCGGTTCCAATGAATGGGTAGAACCGGTAGATCCGCAGGAATATAAAAAATTAAAATAAAAGTCTCTCCGGCAAGTATTAAATGAGCGAAGGAAAAATAGTTACAAAAAGGAAAAAAGATAAGGAGGAATAGCTATGATATACCGCAATTTTCAAGACATGAAATTATCTGCCCTTGGAATGGGAGCAATGCGGCTGCCCGTAATCGGAGGAAACGATGCAGTGATTGATGAGGAAGCAACGAAAGAGATGGTTGCCTATGCAATGGAACATGGAATTAACTATTATGATACGGCATGGGGATACCATAATGGCAATTCGGAAATTGTCATGGGAAAGGCATTGAGCGCTTATCCAAGAGAAAGCTATTATCTGGCTACAAAATTTCCGGGATATGATCTGTCAAATATGGATAAAGTAGAAGAGATTTTCGAAGAGCAGTTAAAGAAATGTCAGGTAGAATATTTTGACTTCTATCTTTTCCATAATGTATGCGAAATGAACATTGATGCTTATCTGAATCCGAAATACGGTATTTTTGAATATTTAATGAAACAAAAGAAAAATGGACGGATTCGTCATCTGGGATTTTCGGCGCATGGAAGCTACGAAGTTATGAAACGCTTTTTGGATGCATATGGTGCCGAGATGGAATTTTGTCAGATTCAGCTGAACTATTTAGACTGGTCGTTTCAAAATGCAAAGACAAAAGTGGATTTGTTAAAGGAACATCACATCCCAGTCTGGGTTATGGAACCTCTGCGTGGAGGAAAACTTGCTTCTCTTTCAGAAGAAGATGAAAAGACATTAAAAGAATTACGTCCACAAGAGGGCATTCCGGCGTGGGCATTCCGGTTCCTTCAGACTATTCCGGAAGTTACAGTGGTTCTTTCAGGTATGTCAAATTTTGAGCAGATGCAGGAAAATATCCATACATTTGAGACAGATCAACCATTAAATGAGCAAGAGATGACATCATTGCTTGGAATTGCAGATAAGATGCTCAAAAAGATTGTACTGCCATGTACGGCATGTCATTACTGCGTCAGTCATTGCCCGCAGGGATTGGATATTCCAACGCTGTTAGAGCTGTATAATGAGCATTGCTTTACAGGCGGAGGTTTTATTGCACCGATGGCTTTAAGCGCAATCTCTCAGGATAAGCAGCCTAAAGCTTGTATCGGATGCAGAAGTTGTGAAGCAGTCTGTCCGCAGCAGATTAAAATTTCAGAAGCGATGGCTGATGTTGCAGAGAGATTGGGATAATACCGTGATATCAACAGAAAATCTAGAGTTAGAGGCGTGTATCTTCAAAAACAGAAGATACACGTTTTTTTTCACAGGAAAGTCCATTTGCTTTTTTTCGAAACCTAAAAGATTCTATCGGATTTTTGATCTCAAAATTGAAGATAGAAAAACAGGGGAATTTGTGCTATAATAAAGAAAATTCATTGGAAAGTGGAAGAAAATATGAAAGAGACAGCTCCAATTGAGACACTAAAAGGTATTGGTCCTAAGACAAAAGAAATTTTTTTGAAAGCTGGAATTCCTACCGTAGAAGAATTGTTACATTATTATCCAAGAGGATATGAGAGAATGGAGAGCCCAGCACCGATTGCCGCTTTACGAGAAGAAGAGACGGCTGCGGTCTGTGCAAAACTGGAGGGGAGCCTGATTACACGCAGAGCCAAAAATTTTCCGGTTACCATCGGGATGCTAAGAGATGAAAGCGGAACAATTGCCGTCAACTGGTATCGTATGCCATTTTTAGCCAATACGTTGCAAAACGGCAAGAAGTATATCTTTCGCGGCAAAGTAACAAAAAAAGGCAGGCAGTTGCTTTTGATGCATCCGGCTATTTTTGAAGAAGAAAAATATGAAGAACTGCAAAAAGAAATGCAGCCAATCTACCCTCTGGTGCAGGGACTGACAGAAAATCTTCTGAAAAAAAACGTAAAAGTGGCATTGGAATCGACAGATAGTTTTTTGGAATGGCTGCCAAAAGAGATTCAGAGCAGATATCAGCTTGCCGAAATTGGTTATGCTCTGCACCAGATCCATTTTCCGAAAAATGAGTATGAACTGCATCTGGCGAGAAGACGGCTGGTATTTGAAGAGTTTTTGCTTTTTCTTTTATCTGTGCGCCGATTGAAAAAGAAAAAAGAAAAAGAGATAACGATCTACCAGATGAAAGAGACAAAAGAGATCGAAAATTTTCAAAAAAATTTAGGATATGAATTGACGGGAGCACAAAAAAAAGTTTGGAAAGAAATTGAAGAGGATATGAAAAAAAACACTGCAATGGCAAGACTCGTTCAGGGAGATGTAGGCTCTGGAAAGACGGTCATAGCAGTTATGGCACTTTTGATGACAGCACAAAATGGATATCAAGGGGCAATGATGGTTCCGACTGAGGTGCTGGCAAGACAGCATTATGAATCGATTGTCCGGCTTTTTGAAAAAAATGGATATCCTTATCATGTCACACTTTTGACAGGAACCATGACAGCAAAAGAGAAAAAGGCTGCCTATGAAGAAATTGAGTCAGGAAAAGCATCTGTGATTATAGGGACGCATGCGCTGATTCAGGAAAAAGTAGTTTATCGAAATCTTGCTCTTGCCATTACAGATGAGCAACATCGGTTTGGGGTAAAACAAAGAGAAGAATTATTGGAAAAAGGGAATTATCCGCATACTCTTGTCATGAGCGCCACTCCGATTCCGAGAACGCTCGCCGTGATACTGTATGGAGATCTGGATATTTCAGTGATCGATGAATTGCCTTCTGACCGGCTCCCGATTAAAAATTGTGTGGTCGATACGACGTATCGCCCAAAAGCTTATCGTTTTATCGAAAAGGAAGTAGAAAGAGGACATCAGGTTTATGTAATCTGTCCAATGGTAGAAGAAAGTGAAGCCATCGAAGCGGAAAATGTGATGGATTATACAGAACAGTTAAAGAAAGCATTGCCTTTAGAGATATCAGTGGTCTGTCTTCACGGGAAAATGAAAGCCAAGGAAAAAAATAAAATTATGGAAGATTTTGCTGCGGGAGTGATTCAGGTTCTTGTCTCCACAACAGTAGTCGAAGTCGGAGTTAATGTTCCAAATGCGACTGTTATGATGATTGAAAATGCGGAGCGGTTTGGACTGGCACAGCTTCATCAGCTTAGAGGAAGAGTAGGCAGAGGAAAAGATCAGGGCTATTGTATTATGATACATGCAGCACAAGGAGAGACGATAAAGAAAAGACTGGAAATTTTAAATCAGTCAAATGACGGATTTTATATTGCGGGACAGGATTTAAAACTGCGAGGTCCGGGTGACTTATTTGGAATTCGGCAAAGTGGTATGATGGAATTCAAAATCGGAGATGTCTTTCAGGATGCCAAGATTCTTCAAGATGCAAATGAAGCGGTCAATCAGATTTTGACAGAAGATCCGGAACTGATTTTAGAAAAACATCAGAAACTCAAAAAAAAGGCAGAACATTATGTGATGTCAGATTCAGGGACATTGAATCTTTAAAAACAGTTGTAATTTTACAAAATTTGTTATATGATGCTTTAGGACAAGTATGGAAAACAGAAAAACGGAGCGCTTTTTCTTTCTTACTGTCTATAAGAATTTCTTCTTATCAAAGAAAAAGTGCCCCGTCTTTTTTTCGGTCATAGAAATTAAAGATTATCTTATTTAATTTTTATGGCTGGTATCAAAAAATAAAAACAAGAGATCGGCAAGATCTGATTTGTTTAGAATTTGGAATTTCCCATATTACCGGTGTTCATGCTGCCCATGTTTCCTGTCATCTGTTTTTCCTGCGCTTCGATCATCTTTTTCACCATATATCCGCCTAC
>CALWCS010000055.1 GCA_944376425.1 uncultured Lachnospiraceae bacterium
TTTGAGCCATGCATAGTCAAATCCAAAGGGTATATTCAGCAGTATCCAGACCTTGATGAAGAGGATTGGGACTATGAATAAAATAAGATGTAGATGCTACGAGAGTTAATTTTTCTGGAAGTTAAGAATCAAGTTCTGGTGCTTTAAAATCGGTGATTTCAATAATTGTTGACATAAATAATCTCCTTTATATAAAAAATGGCAGTGATAGAGCGATAAATAAAAGTATTTTATCTAAGCTTCCAAAAAAATTATAACATTTTTGAATTGCTTTGTCATTTTACAGTTATAACAATCAATAGAAGGATAGATAGTTTTTAAAAGAGAAAATGTTATTATAATGTTATCGTATGAATTATACTAATAACAAAAACAAAAATCTTAACCAAAAAGAACAAGGTGAACGTATGTTCCATATATTCCATGACAAAAAACATGATTATTTTTTACGATCATGTTATAATAGACATAAAAAAGAGGTAATATCTATGACAAAAATTAAAATATGCGGACTTACTTCTCCGACAGAAGCAGTGTATCTAAATCAAAATAAAGTAGAATTTGCAGGGATTGTTGTCTTTGTCCCAAAAAGTAAACGTAACGTCTCTATGATTCAGGCTTCTCATATTATTCATGCTTTGGATCCTCAAATATATAAAGTTGCTGTAACAGTTTCCCCTACAGCAGAAATATGCGGTCAAATTGAGAAAGCAGGATTTCAGGCAATACAAATTCATGGAAAATTAGATCATGATGTATTAGAAAAAATTAATCTTCCTATATTTCGCGCTTTTAATATTTCTAATATGAAAGAATTATCACAGATTCAAAACTGTAAAAAAATTGTAGGATATGTTTTTGATGCTCCAGAACCGGGAAGCGGAAGAGTATTTGACTGGACCATTTTACAAAAGATCCCAAGAGATCAGAAATTATGGATTCTTGCAGGAGGACTTACTCCAGATAATGTCTCTCTTGGAATCAAACTGCTTCACCCAGATATTGTAGATGTCAGCTCTGGCGTAGAAAAAGATACCGGAAAAGGAAAAGACCTTGACAAAATTATAAGATTTGTCGGGGCAGTGCGTCAGACGATATAATTAACGCTTTTTGGCTTTCACAATCAACATCATAGGACGGCGCATTTCTTCTTTCATACCTGGAACATTCCTCATACTTTGTGGAGGCTCTGGTTCTGCAAAATCTTCAATCTCGAATCCGGCAGATAATAATTGGCGCAGATAAGTTGTAAGAGTACGATGATATTTTGTTACATTTTCACCTAAAAAATGTGCTGTCCGTTTTCCTTCATAAAAATAACGATCCACAGGAAAGCACAAAATTTCTCCATTTTCTTTATAAATCCAATCTTGAGATCCTTCTGCGGTAAATACCGGATGTTCAACAGAAAATAGAAATTCTCCTTTGTCCGACAAAGTTCGATAGACATTTTTAGCAAGTTTTTCAAAAGATTCTAAATAATGAATTGCCAAAGAGCTAAAAACAACGTCCCATGAAGAAGCAGGAAAATCAAAATCTTCGATGGCACATTCATAGTAATCAATTTTTTGATATCCTTGGCTTTTTTGTCTTGCAATTTCCAGCATTTTCGAAGAAAGATCCAATCCAAGGACTTCAGCGGCGCCCATTTCAGAGGCATACCGACAATGCCATCCATATCCGCACCCTAAATCTAAAAATCGTTTTCCATTTATATCGGGAAACATTTTTTTGAGCGTTTCCCATTCGCCGGCACCTGCCAATCCTAGCTTACTTCGGCTCATCTGACTGTATTTTTCAAAAAAAGTATCGTCATTATATTTATTTTCTTTCATTTCCACATATCTCCTTTCAGGATAATCTATAAGTTTGTCTCTTATACCATAACATACAATTCTTTTTCACAGAAGAAGTATTTTTGCTGTTTTTTATTTTCACAGATTATTTTTTATGATACACTTTTATTATCACAAACAAATCGTTTCATAAAAATTTTATTTAATAGGTCACTGTAAAATGAAAGAAAAAAATTTACGAAAAAAATTGTTAGGCATTCCTTTGATTTTGTCCCTCTCTCTTACAGTATTCGCCATCTGCGGGACTATTTTACTGTTCCAGACTTTAAAGCAAAATACAATTGAAACAAATGAAAATTATCTTTCACACTATATGACAGAAATCAAAAAAAGTCTAGATTCCTATCGGCTTATGGTTGCAAACAATGAATTAGAAGATGAGTTTCTAAATTCTTTTGTGTCAGGAGGAGAAGAAAATAAAATTCTGTATGCAAAACGCTCTTTGGCGCAGCAATGGACTCATTTATTGGAATTATATCCTGAAATAGACGGCATTTATTTAATTGGAGAAGAAGAAAATTTCTTTTTTATTAATCCCCAAAGCAGCTATACACTGCAAAGTCCTGCAAGAAAAGAAATCAAAAATTGGGTAAAACAGCTGAATGAGAACCAGAATCCATTTCAAGACGGATGGCAAGTTTTTAAGACAGAAGAATCTTATTTTCTAAACTGTAGTATTTTGCAGAAAAATTCTCTGTTTGGTATCTGGATCCGAGGCGACAAATTTTTAGACTTTTTTCAGGAATACCGGGAAAAAGGAGAAAATGAAATTTTATTTCAGCTAAAAAATGAAGAATCAAAAAATCATCAATTTGAAGATGATTATCTGATTATCACACAATACTTTGAAGGAGAAGATTTCGGACTGACGCTTTTAATTGAAAAAGAAAAGATGCTTGCTTCTGTTCGCCATATTTTATGGATTTTTTTATTCCTTGGAATCATTGCTCTTATCATTACAATCTGTTATATTTTGATGTTATATAAAGCAATCTTAAGAATTGAAGATTTAAACCGCAAAGTGTATGAAGAAAAAATTTGGGGACTAAAATTGAAAGGACAATTATTGCAAATTCAGATTAAACCGCATTTTTTTCTGAATTCCTTAAGCAATATTTTAAGTTTTCTCTATGTAGGAGAGATAGAACCTGCTGAAAAAATGATTGTTTATCTTGCAAATCATATTCGTTATCTTTTAAATAGCGGGAGTTTGATCTGTCTGGGAGATGAAATTGCACACATAAAAAATTATCTGGCAATGCAGAGTCTTCGCTTTGGTCCGAATTTTTCCTGCAAAATTTCTATTTCTCCAGAACTGGAAGAGTGTTTGATTCCTATTTTGTCTGTCCAAACATTTGTGGAAAATTCTATCAAGCATGCAAAATCAGAAGATGGTAAAGTCTGTATTTTTTTGTCAGCTTTCTCGGTTAAAGTAGAAGATAGCTCTTATATTAAAATTTTAATTGAAGATGATGCGGGTGGATTTGATCCTCAAATTTTGGAAAAATTAAATCATCATGAACCGCTAGAACATGAAAAACGGTCTCATATTGGAATTTCTAATGTCCGAGAGAGAATTGAATGGTTATATAATGGAAGAGGAAAGTTGTATCTGTCAAATGGAAAATTTCATGGAGCTTTAATTGAAATTTTGTTACCTTTGATCTATGAAAAAGACCAATTAAAGGAAAAGATTGGAGAATCAACATGAAGAAAAAGATCGCAGGACGTTTTGTTTTTTTATTGAGTGTAATTATACTGAGCTGTTTTTTTGCTGTTATCATCAAAAATAACAGCAAAAATTCTTCCTTAAAATAGTACCCTGGGTTCTCCTTTTACTGATGAAGAAAATCTTTTGAAACTCGATTCTTTATTACAGACAGATGGATCCGAAATTTTAAATATTTTTTCAAAAGAAGAACTTTCTGCCGAACATGTAAGAGCAAACGGACATCTTATAAGACTGCCCAATAAATCAGATATTGCAGAATGTACCTGTGTTGTGATAAGGAAAGATTTCTTGGAAAAACACAACATTACACAAAAAGCCTCTTCTCTGGAAGAATTAGATCAAATTTTAGGTATGATTGCACAGTCAGAAAAAGATTTATTTCTAATTGCACCTTCCAGATTAAATCGCAGTTTTTTGAATCGATATTATACATGGTTTCCTGTCGGAGAGGGCGGTCTTGTCATTATGAATTACGGGAATACCGAAACGATTGAAATTTTGTATGAGACAGAGGAATATAAACAGATGGTTTCTATGTTTTATCAGTGGAAACAAAAAGGATGGATGCCAGATCTTGCTTTTCTCAATGATTTTCCATCAAGTGATCTCGTAAAAAATCAGGAACTGATCGGCTATTTTTGTCACTATAAACCTGGAATTGATACACAGGAAAGTATGAAATGCGGATATGATATGGAAGCATGGATCCTGACAGAACCTATTTTAATTTCTAATCAGACAAGATGCAGCTGGGCAATCTCGAAACAATCTAATTATCCTAAAGAAGCAATGCAGCTTTTAAATTTTATGTATAGCAGTAAAGAAGCAATGAATCTTCTAAATTATGGAATAGAAGGGAAGAATTATCAGATCAGCGAAAGCGGGAATGCCGTTCCAATTCCATATCAGGAAGAAAGTCTTTATTATTCTTCTCTTGGATGGGAGCTTCCAAATCAATATCTATGCACACCTTGGGGAGGGGACCCTTCCGATATTTGGGAAAAAACGCAGACATTTAATGAATCGGCTCAAATCCCTGACAGTATAGAGTTTGCTTTTTTGGGATCCGGCTATGAATCTGAATTGTCTGCTATGGAAAACATTATTGAAGAATATGCGTTTGGACTAGAAACGGGGAATTTAGATCCTGAAAAATATCTGCCTGAATTTTTGGAAAAGCTTCAAAAAGCGGGGCCAGAAAAAGTAAAAAACGCCGCAAATGAACAGTAACAAAACTGGAGGAAATCACAATGAATATTTTAGTGGTAGATGATGAACTTCCGATTGTACGCGGAATTGTTAAAATGCTGGAACAAGAAAAAGATTTGGACATTGATCATATTTTTTCAGCGTATGGACGTGATCAGGCGCTTCGTATTATGGAAAAAGAAAAAATAGATCTGCTTTTTACTGATATTAAAATGCAAAACGGCAGCGGACTATCCCTGCTTTCTAAAATAGAAGAAAAAAATTTAAACTGTATTCGAATCATTATTACCAGTTATCCAAGTTTTGAATTTGCACAGGAAGCAATTGAACTGGGGGTAGACGGTTATCTGTTAAAACCTGTGACAAGAGAAAATATCCGTCAGATTATAGAAAAAGCTTTTTTGCGCAGAAAAGAAAAACATCCTCATTCTTTTTATTCTATTGACCTGCAAAATCCTTATACTCCGATTTTAAAAAAAGCAAAGAAATATATCGAGGAACATCTTTTTGAAGATTTAAACAGGCAGCAAGTAGCTGACAATGTTCATGTCCATCCTGATTATCTGTCCAGAATTTTAAAAGAAGATACTGGGAGGTCTCTGTCAGAATATATTAAATACAGAAGAATTTTAGAATCCCAAAAACTGCTCGATTATTCGGAAATGAGTATCACTCAAATTGCACAGGCAACAGGCTTTAAGACAACTTCTTATTTTTGTACAGTTTTTAAACAGATTACAGGTTTTACACCTTTTGATTACCGCAACCGTTATCACGAATAGATCGGAATTTTAAATAAAAAGTCGAAATTTTAAAACATCTGGTCGTTCTCAGAGAATGAAAAAGAAATGATTTTACGGTACAATACTTCCATCAATCAAAAAGGGAATTGAAAATGGAGGTAAACGTATGGCAAAAAAAATTTTGAAAAAAAGTGTCACGATTGCTTTGACTGCTGCAATAATGACAACGACAGCCGGCGCCAATTTTGCACTGACGGCATCTGCTGAGGCAAATCCGGAGAGAGAAGAATATGGAATGCAGATTTCCAGACAGATTGCATCAGAAGGTATGGTTCTGTTAAAGAATGACAATCAGGTGCTTCCTTTACAGGAGGGAGATTCTGTTGCGGTATTTGGACGCGGGGCATGTATGACGTGTTTTGGAGGAACCGGATCAGGAAATGTCAACAATAAACGGAATGTATCCTTCTATGAAGGCATGAAAGAACTATTTCCGGAATATGGAATTTCATTAGATTCCAGAATTGAAGAATTATATTCTTATGAAGCTCCTGAAGAAAATGCAACGAATGATTTTTTAACACGAGAGATTGAAGAATCTGAAATTCAGGCTGCATCAGAGAGAAATAACAAAGCAATTTTTGTAATTACAAGAACCGGATCGGAAAATGCTGACCGTGTATTAAGTTCCGATGAAGAAAGTCTGATGAAAGCACAATACAACCTATATGATGCAGAATTAAAGACATTAGATTTAATCTGTAAATATTTTGATCAGGTTGTCGTTATCTACAATACTTCAAGCACAACAGACATTTCAGCAGTATTAGAGGCACAGGTGGATGGTATTCTTGCTTCTTGGCTTCCAGGTTCAGAATCTGGATATGCTTTGGTTGATGTTTTGACCGGCACAGTCAATCCTTCCGGCAAATTAAATGATACTTGGGCATATCACTTTGAAGATCATTATTCTTCGAACAATTTCGCAAACTGGTATCATGGTGAGCAGACAACAGAAGTTTCTCAAAAGGAATATGAAAATACAGCTGCAGATGGCTTAATTCCTTTTATCGCCTCGAATACCTATAAGACGTATGGGTTGGATCCTATGCAGAATGCCGGATTATATCATCCGCAGCAGTTTAACTTAGACCCTGCGTTAAACGGAGGAAAACAGTATACTGCTGTGATTGATGAAAATACTCCGTGTGTTTACTATGAAGAAGGAATTTATGTAGGATATCGTTATTTTGATACATTTGGAATAGAGGTTCCTTATGAATTTGGTTATGGAATGTCCTATACAACTTTCAATATCAGCGAAGAAGAAGTTACGATTGATCAAGCAAAAGACGAAGTCATCGTGACTGCAAAAGTTACAAATACAGGAGAACTTGCCGGAAAAGAAGTCGTTCAGGTCTATTTTTCAGCTCCGGATTCTGAGGAACTGGAAAAACCTTACCAAGAACTTGCCGGTTTCCAGAAAACGCAAGAACTTGCTCCTGGAGAATCTGAAGTCGTGACAATTACTTTCCCGACATCTGATCTTTCTTCTTACAGCGAAGAAAAAGCAGCGTATGTAGTAGATCCGGGACAATACTTATTCCGTGTCGGAAATTCATCCAGAAATACCACCGTTGCTGCAAAAGCTGTTTTGGAAGAGCAAATCATTACAGAACAGCTGACAAATCAGCTTGGTATGACAGAAAATGCAAAACAGACTTTGACCGAAGAACTGAGCAAAGAAGGCTATTCTCCAATTACGTACGATACAGAAGAACAAGAAATTCAAAATGCTCCAGAGCTGAGTTTAAACGAAGAAAGTTTTTCTTTTGTAGATTCTACAGAAATTCCGGAAGTAGCTACAGAAGAGTTAGAAAATCCTTATTCAGCAGTTACTATGAAATTACAGGCTGTCTATGACGGAACGATCAGCGTAGAAGATTTTGTATCTCAGCTTAATACAGAAGAACTTCTGACACTTTCTACAGGATGCCTGACCGGACAGGAGGATATCGCCTCGAAATCAAGACAATACAGCGGTTCCGGCGGTATTACAAACAGTCTTTTAAAATATGGCATTCCATCGATCGTCATGGCAGACGGACCTGCCGGACTTCGTATCACCAGAGAGGTTGTGGATGAAGAGACTGGAAAAATCGAAGAAAACAACGCTACTCGTTTCCCAAATGCCTCTGCGACAGCATGTTCTTGGAATGTAGAACTTTTAGAAGTGATGGGAGATATGATAGGAAGAGAAATGATTGAATTTGATATTGACTGGTGGCTTGCTCCCGGTATCAATATCCATCGCAATCCTTTAATCGGACGAAACTTTGAATATTATTCAGAAGACCCGCTGCTTGCAGGAAAAGAAGCAGCTGCTATCTGCAAATACATTCAGTCTCAAAAAGATGAAGCCGGAACCGGCGGCGGTGTATGTGTCAAACATTTCGCTTTAAACAATGAGGAAAGCAATCGAAAATTCGTCGATACCATTGCAAGCGAGAGAGCAATCCGCGAAATTTATTTAAAACCGTTTGAAATCACTGTGAAAGAAGCAAATCCATATTCTATTATGCCTGCTTACAACCGTGTCAATGGACAGTATTGTGCGGCAAGCAGAGAACTTTTAACTAATATTACCCGCGGAGAATGGGGATTTGACGGCGTCTATGTCACAGACTGGAGATATCAGGCAACACCTGGTGCAACCTTTAGTGCCGGATGTGAATTGTTAATGCCATATTCTCAGGTCGATTATATTGATTACTGTGTAAACAATGAAGATCCGATGGATACTGTCAGCGTCGCACAGCTTCAGGAAAACGTATGCCGTATGATGAATGCAGTGTTAAAGACAAGTTCAATGAGCAATTTTATTGATACAACGGCTCAAGTACAAGATAAACAGATTTTTGCCGGAGATACCGTCGATGTCATTGTAACAACGACAAACGATATCAGTGATGTCAAATTATTTGACATAAATGGAAAAAGTGTCTATGCCACGGCGGAGCAGACAGAAGACGGAAATTGGATTGTTTCCTTCACAGCAAAAGAAGCAGAAAATGAAATTTTGCTTGTCTATACAGAACAAGACGGCATTTTTGAAAACAGCGGTGCAACCATTTCCTATCACGCTGAAGCAGCTTCACAAATTTCGGATAAATCCGATGAGCCTATCACTGCAGTCGTTTTAAATGAAGGAGATATCAAATCCGGAGAAGAAGTTCAATTGCAGATCACAGCTCCTTCTTACGTAGAATTTGTCAAACTCTCAGACGGAACGGCAGAGCTTGAAATTGAGTCTGTCAGAAAAGTAAAACAAGGAAAAGCTGTATTTGACGTGACCTTTGCCGCTTCTGATTCTCAGACACTTTCTGTTTTAACCGCAAGTTCAGAAGAAATCTACGAAGAAAGCGGTATCCTTGTTGAAATAACGGTAACGCCTTAATATGTGATAATTATTAAGAAGCGATACTTTTAGCGATACTTCTTATCGCTGTCAAATGAATCTTTAGGAAATAGGACTTAAAAGATGCTTTTTTACTAAAAATGTAAAGAAGCATCTTTTTTTACTTTCACTTTCTCTTTACAGAAAATAAAAAACAGTGTACTCTTAAGAAAAACACTGAAAAATTTAAGAAAGGATTCAAGAATGTGTATGGAAAAAATACTAGTTGTCGAAGATGATGAAAGTATTCGTCAAGAATTATGTACTTTGCTGCGCGTCAACGGTTATCTTCCTGTCCACGAACCGCCGTGTGATCTTGCTCTTTTAGATATTAATCTTCCAGGCGAAAATGGATATGAACTTTGCAGAAAACTTCGCCTTGAATCAGATCTGCCTATTATCTTTTTGACAGCAAGAGAATCTTCAGAAGATGAACTTTTAGGATTTAGTGTCGGAGGAGACGACTACATTCGAAAACCGTATCATTCTTCTGTGCTACTGGCAAGAATTGCACGTCTTTTAAAAAGAAAGAGCAGCTCTATTTTAACATTCAAAGGATTGATGCTGGATCTTTCTGATCTGACGGTTACTTATCATTCGAAAACGGAAGAGTTGACGAAGAATGAAGGACGTATCCTTGCCTGTCTGATGAAAAAAGAACTGTCTACTCGTGAAGAAATTATTGAGGATCTGTGGGAGAACAGTCTGTATATTGATGACAATACATTAAGTGTCAATATCAATCGGCTCAGAGAAAAATTAAAAAAAATCGGTGCTTCTGATTATATACGGACAGTGAGGGGAGTGGGATACCGACTGTGAAGTTGAAAGAATATCTGTCTTCGAAAGCAATCACATTTTGTTTTTTATTAATCGGAATGATTACTTTTTCTGCCTTTCTTATCTGCGCTGATTTTTCTGTTTTCGCGGTGTTTGCTATGGATTTGTTTTTCTTATTTCTTGTTTTTGTGTGGGCTACCGTTACTTTTTTTGCAGAGCGTGCCCAAATTTTAGATTTGGAACAAAAAAAATCGCAAATACAACAAGAATATTTATTAGGAGAGCTGCTGCCAAAACCGTCTGGATTTTTAGAGCAGAAATATTTTGAAATTATGAAGACAGTCTCTCGTTCTGCAATTGGAACCATTGAGGAAGCAATTCGAGAAAAAGAAGAATACTGTGATTACGTAGAAAGCTGGATTCATGAAATTAAGACGCCTCTTACAGCTTGTTCTTTGATTTTATCAAATGACAAAGATGAGAGGAAATTAAGACGAGAATTAAAAAGAGCAGAAAATCTGACAGAAACTATTTTATATTATGCCAGAATGCGGACTCCTCAAAAAGATGTCCACATTCAGAAAATATCTGTCGCTTCTGTCCTTGATGAAGCAGTAAAGAGTCAAAAGGAATTGTTGATTGCAGCTAAAATCAGCGTAAAACTGGAAGGAGATTTTACTGTATTTTCAGACAGAAAGGCACTGTGTTTTATGATAAAACAACTTTTAATCAACTGTGCAAAATACTGTAAGGGATGTCATATTCTTCTGACGGCAAAAAACCCGGTTATTGAGGTACTTGATGACGGAATCGGCATTCCTTCTCATGAAATCAGACGAGTGACTGACAGGGGATTTACAGGAAGCAATGGCAGAAAATTTCCAAATAGTACTGGAATGGGACTGTATCTTGTAAAAGAATTATGCAGCTATCTTCATATGGAACTTTCCATTGATTCAAAAATACATTCGTATACATGCATTCGTCTTGCTTTCAAAATGTAGGTAAAAAAGAACAGGGATATTAACCATAAATATATTGTAGTAGGAGGTATTACTGATGAAAGATTCTTTACAGGGAAGGTGTAAACTTTTTATTGAAAACAAAGATGCCATTCAATCGGCACTGCGTTGGGAAAATGCTTTTCTTTATCCACTGGCTGCAAGTATTTACACTTCAAAAAATCAGATGGTTGACATAGAAAAACTTCATTTCTGCTGTGAACTGATTAAGAAAAAAACAGGGCTTTTTTCCGGATTTCGTGGAATCGCAAAACTTGCTATTGCTTCTTCTTTAGCACTGAGCGACAATCCGGAAGAAAAGCTAGAAGATATGATACAGATTTACGAAAGATTGAAGCAGGAATTTTTTTCTTCCTCTTATCTTCCGGCTGTCTGTGTACTATTGAGCGACTGTAGGAAAGAAACAGAGGATATGATAAAAAAGACGAAACTCATTTACGATTTGATGAAAAAAGAACATCCTTTTTTAACTTCTGCAGAAGACAGTCCCTTTGCCGCTTTGATTGCAATTTCTGACCTCTCGCCAGAAGATGCGCTTCAAGAGATGGAATCCTGCTATCAAATTTTAAGACCCTACTTTTTCTTTTGCAATTCTGTCCAGTCTCTGAGCCATATTCTGGCGCTCTCAAATCTCAGTGCAAAGGAAAAATGTGATCGTACCTTGCAGTTTTTTGAACAGTTAAAAAGTCGGGGGTGTCGGTATGGTACAGGATATGAGCTTGCTACACTCGGGATTCTTGCACTTTTTGATTCGCCAGAGCAGCTGTTTTTGGATGATATCTGTTCTGTAGAAACATATTTATCCAAACAAAGAGGATTTGGCTTTTTTGGAGTCGGATCCAAACAACGCCTGATGTATGCAGGAATTCTAGCTATGAGTGATGAAATCGAAACACTTTCTAGCGGTATGGCAATCCGCACAGCAGCAATGAACAGTGTGATTTCCATCGTTGTAGCAGAACAGATTGCACTGTGTACCGCGACAGCGGCAAGCATCACTGCCGCAAAAGCTTCTCAGAATCCGTCATGAAAAAACACTCTGGAAATCCTGCTGCCTAGCCTGCTTAAGAATTCATTTGTAATAGTACCGCAAAGTGTGGCAAGTTCTTCGGCGCGGATGATGGAAGAACCATCTCTTCCAATCAAAGTGACACGGTCTCCTGGGCGGACTGATTCGATCGAAGAAATATCCACGATCATCTGATCCATGCAGATACGACCGACAATATTGGCTTTTTTCCCATGAATCAATACATATCCCCGGTTTGACAAAGACCGGGGGTATCCATCTGCATACCCAATCGGTACGATAGCGAGTTTTCTTTTTTTATCGGCATAGTATGTTCTTCCGTATCCTACGCTTTCGCCTTCCTCCACTTCACGGATCATAGCAATCCGGCTGTACAAAGAAAGAACTGGTATTACATCTGGCTGCAGTAATGTAGTATCTATCTGACTGTGACATCCGTAAAGTAAAATTCCGATTCGTGCAAAATCACAGGAAAGACCAGGATAATTTAAAATGCCATAGCTGCTTTGAATATGGAGCGATGGAAGAGAAATCCCCTCGTTCTCTAATTCTTTTGTCAATCTTTGAAATGATGCAATCTGTTTTTTTGAGAAAGCAACATCCTCCGGCAAAAGACTGTCTGCTGCGCAAAGATGAGTATACATACCACAGATGGAAAAAGAAGGCTGAAAAAACAAAGAAACAATATCTTCTTTTTGATCTGGCGATATGCCAAGCCGATGCATGCCAGTATCAATTTTAATTTGTACTTTTAAAGAAATACCTGTTTTTGCCAGCTCTTTAGCATGGGTAAAGTCTACAATCGTCTGTGTTAAATCATAGCGAGCGATTTCTTTTGCATGTGGTGCAGGCGTATATCCGAGAATCAGAATCTTTCCTTTTACACCGGATTTTCGGAGACGAATTCCCTCCTCCATCGTAGCAACCGCAAAAGAAAAAATTCCAATTTGATTTAAATAATTAGAGATAACTAAGTCTCCATGACCATAGGCATTTGCTTTTACAACAGCCATGATTTTGCATCCTTCTGGCAATATTTTTTTTATTTCTGCGATATTATGTTCCAGAGCGTTTAAATTGATTTCACTCCAGGCACGAAATATTTTTTGCGTCTTTTTTTCTTCTTTTGTATATTCTCTTGTATTTTCCATAAAATCACCGCCAAACTATAAGAAATACACGCAACAGCGCCGTAATGAATCAGACTTTGATCTAAAAGCCATCGTTCTATGTGTAACAGATGAGAAATCATGCGTACCAGCACAATAACCCACGGATGAATCAGATAAATGATCATGGAAAGTTTTCGAAATAAAAGTGCCGTTTCCTGCGATACTGTTTTAGATGGAACGAGTAGCATGCAAAACAATCCATACATACAAGGAAGTAAAAAAAAGTACATGCTGTCATGACGCTGCAAATGAAAAGAATATAAGATACCTGCTTCTGCTATCAGAAGAAAAAAAGAAACAGCGCATAAAATCTTTGCTTTATTCTGTGAAATCCGGTACTTTCGATCAGAAATCATCCATCCTAGACATAAAAAAACAGGGGCAAAAAAGAAACCGTTTCTTGTATAGCTTCCAATTTGAAAATATGTCTCATAAAAAGCATTTAAAATAGAGCATTTTTCTGAAATTCCGTAATAACTGTCTCCAAAAAGACCGATCAAATACAAAAACAGACAAGCGAAAAAACATCCTTTTTTTGAGAGAAAACACTGTAAAATTGAAAGTACCAAGATTCCTTCTATGACAGCTGGAAAATACCACAGATGATAAAAGGTTCCATCTAAAATCACAGCACGAAAAAAAGAAGGGACATCCCTAAAAAAATATTGTCCGGCATAAAGATTCAAAGGCAGATACAAAAAGATCGCCCCAAGATAAAGCAGACAAAATTTTTTTTCTATCTTTAAAATTGCACCAAAACGATGTGCAATTTTAGGCATCAGGAAAAAACCTGAAACCATAAAGAAAAATGGAACAGCAACACGGCAAAACACGCCAGTCACGAAAAAATCGGCAGTTTCAGAAAAAGAAACAAACATGCCAGTGTGAATGGCAATTACGAAAAAAGCGCAGAGCATCCGAAAACAGTCAAGTGCCGAGTATGTTTTTTCTGTCATCAAAATGTACTTACCTTTGATAAATTTTGTATGGACTGTCCACAAAGATATTCCTCTAGCGTAAGCTGATGCTCTGCGATCCACTTTGCATGAGGAATCCCAACATATCGAAAATGCCACGGTTCCCATGCAATCTTTGTGATAGCTTCTTTGCCTTTGGGATATCGAAGAATAAATCCGTAGTTGGGGGCAAGACTTCGAAATTTTCCACAAATGCCGTCTTGCGGAAAATCAGGACAGATAAAATCAATCTGTTCTTGCTTTAAGGCAAGATCAATGGCAAGCCCCATCTCATGTTCGCTGCATCCCGGAACGGCAACATATTGTCTTGTATAGGCAAGTCCGTTGTCCTTTAACGATTGATCCCAGATATCCTGCTGCTCTTGTCTGGTTCGGAATCCACTGACCGGAACGATTTTGTCAAACGCATCCAGATCTTTGATCAGTCTTCGAAGAGCATAGGCAGCACGACATTCCAGCAAGATATCAAAGATTCCAGGAAATGCCGGTATCAGATCCTTTTTCGAAGGAATCTGGGAAATAGGGTGCTCAGAAGAAACTAACTGCAAATAAAAATCTTGTTTCATATGTTTTCTACCTCCTGTTCAATCAGCTCCATGACAAGTTTCTCAAAAGAATATCCAATTCCTTTCATCATATTTGGGAAACGGCTGTGAGAAGTAAATCCTGGAATCGTATTAATTTCATTAAAATAAATTTCGTCTTTTTTCGAAAGAAATAAATCCACACGTGCAAATCCACTGCATCCAAAAGTACGATATATCTGGCAAGCAGTCTCTTTGATTCGTTTTGCCATCTCTTCTGTAATTCGTGCCGGCATATGGATTTTTGATGTTTTTAAAGTATACTTTTCCGTAAAATCAAAAAATCCTGATGAAAGCTCAATTTCGTCAATCTCTCCGACAATCAGTTTTTCTTTCCCCATAATGGCGCATCCTACTTCGAATCCGTCCACAGCTTCTTCCAAAACTACTTCTGTATCATAAGCAAATGCATAGGCAACTGCTTTTAGCAAATCTGTTTCTTCTTCTATACGAGTGATTCCAAAAGAGGACCCTGCATGGACAGGTTTTACAAACAGCGGATAGGAAAGAGACTTAACCCATTCTTTGATCTGATCCTTTGTTCCAATCCGGTTAATTTTAATAGAACGAGGCACTTTGACTCCGATAGAAGCTGCAATCTTATGGGCAAGATCCTTGTCCATGCAAAGCGCACTAGATAAAATGCCGCATCCGATGCATGGAATCCCCGCCAGCTGCAATAATCCTTGTATCGTGCCATCCTCTCCATTTTTTCCATGCAAAACCGGAAATGCTGCATCTACTCTATGGGTAGAGACGGACTGATCCTTAACTTCCATAAATCCATGGATAGACGAATCAGGCAGCAAAAAGGCTGTCGTAATATCTCCTTGCTGCCAGGTATCATTTTCGATTTGTTCGACCTCTCCTCTAAAGTGAAACCATTGCCCTTTTTTTGTAATTCCAATTAAAACAGGTTCATATTTTTCCGTATCTATTGCACGAATGACTGCGGATGCCGACTGTAAAGAAACAGAATATTCACTTGACTCTCCTCCAAATAAAACAACAATCTTTTTTTTCATGTAACACAACATCCTTTCCCGTATCATTTCTTTTTTGTTTTTCTGGTTTTATCATAACAGATACAAAAAAGTTAGTTCTTTGGATGAGATTTGCAAATCATTAAGATTCCATTAAGGAAATATAATCCTTTTCCAAACATGCAGAATCTAAAAAAACATCTCCATAAAAAAATCTGCGGTATAGAAAAAATAGTTTCGTAAAGATCTATTTTTCTCTATACCACAGATTTATTCTATGAGATCTGATTTTTGGATTCCAATCACACTAAGAAGATACAGATACCCCATTGATATCTGGATGTATTGGAAGTATAACCGTAAAGGAGGTGGAATGGATATCACTTTTTACAGTAATTTTTCCATGATGTGCTTCTACAATCTCTTTTGCAATGGCAAGTCCAAGCCCAGATCCGCCTGTCTTACTTGATCGAGAACTGTCCAGACGGTAAAATTTTTCAAAAATAGTTTCACACAGATGCTTTGGAATGGGTGTCCCTTCATTGGTAAATACGATCATGACTTCAGTAGGAAAAACAGAGACAGTTACCAAGATTTCGGTTCCAGGATTACTGTAAGACGCCGCATTTTTTAAGATATTGTTAAATACTCTTGCCAGCTTATCAGCATCTGCGATCAAAATGAAATCGGAAGGCGCTTCCACCCGAATCTTTTTTTTCTGTTCTTCTAAAATCGGAAAAAATTCGTCCGCCATTTGCAGCAGCATTTGTTTTAAATGGATTTTTCCGGGATTTAAGACAATCGTATGCAAGTTATAGCGGGTAATTTCAAAAAATTCGTTGATCAGCTGCTCTAAACGATACGCTTTTTCCAGCGTGATTGCAGTGTATTGCTCTCTTAAAGGTTCCGGCAGATTGGGCGTTTCTTCCAAAAGGCACAGATATCCGATCACAGAGGCAAGCGGTGTTTTTAAATCATGTGCAAGATATGTGATCAGATCATTTTTCTGCTGCATTTCCTGCTCTAAGAGTCTTTCTTTTTCTATTGCATTTTTTTGCAGCTTACTGATCGTTAAACTGATGGAAGAAAATTCCTTTGAAAATACACTGATATCTTTTCTGCCTTCTAAAAAATCATCAATCTGATCCGAAAGCATTCCCAAAAATTCCTGTGTTTTCTTTTTCGCATACGCTTTTCGGAAAAAGTCGACCGAAAATACGAATCCAAAACAAAGAATCACAAGACATCCAAAAAAAAAGTCTTTTAGTCTTGGCCAGTAAATTCCGCTGTAAAGAAGACCATCCTCATAGTTTGCTTCTGTCCAGACAAAGTTTCTTGTAAACCAGTCTGCAAAAATTCCATTCAAAAGATTATCAAAAATATAAGAGACTGCCAAAATAAAGAGTAATACTCCCGCAATCATTTTTAAAATTGAATTGGTACGATTTGTACTTTTTTTCTCATTCATCAATTTTATACCCCACTCCCCAGACAGTTTTGATATACTTCGGGTGTTCCGCAGAATCTTTCATTTTCGCCCGGATATGTCGGATATGTACCATTACGGTATTCGATGCATTCTCATAATATTTTTCTTTCCAGACTCTTTGAAACAAATCTTCGGAACTGACGACTTTTCCAAGATTTTCACATAAAATTTTTAAAATTTCAAATTCTGTCGGTGTCAGATTCAAAGGACGTTCATTCAAAAGACATTCATGACTCGCCTGATTAAGAAACAGTCCACGGACGTTTAAAATCTCTTCTGTTACCTTTTGCGGCTGATTGTAAGAAGTCGCCCTTCTTAAATTTGCCTTAACCCTTGCAATCAGTTCCAATGGCCGAAATGGTTTTGTGATATAATCATCGGCTCCGAGCGCAAACCCGTTAATCTGGTCAATCTCTGCATCTTTTGCTGTCAGCATCAAAATCGGAAATGTGTGGTGTTCCCGAATTTTCTGGCAGATCGTAAATCCGTCTACATCCGGCAGCATAATATCCAAGATGGCAAGATCAAGCGGCGTTGTCTCAATATATTTTAACGCATCTGTGCCATTGTAACATTTATAGACAGTAAAATTTTCATTTTTTAAGTAAACCTCAATTAAATTTGCTATCGACTGTTCATCATCGACAAGTAAAATATTTGGCAAATGATTTCCCTCTTTCCTTAAGATTTTAAGATTATTATAACAAAAAAAACTCTCTTTTTTTATCCCTTCCCTTACCATTTTCTTAAGATTTTCTAAAACTTTTAAGTTATCTGTATCATTTTTAGATTGTTTTAAAACCGTCTTTACTTTTTTTGTTTTTTATCATATAACTATAAATAATTACAGATAAAAAGGAAGTGATATTTATGGGTAGGATTTCTTTTATGAGACATATCTAAGCGACAAATCACCAAAAATAATAAAAGAAAGAAGGATAGAAATGATACAAACAATTGAACACAGCCTTCCAAGAATTGGTCAGAGAATTGTGCGCTCGGTGGCAGCGGTGATTCTTTGTTTTGCTGTCTACTTTTTTCGCAGAGAACGAGGAATTCCTTTTTATTCTGCTTTAGCTGTTTTGCAGTGTATACAGCCTTATCAAAATAGTACCATTAAAATGGCAAAAAACAGACTGACGGGCACTTTTATCGGAGCATTTTGGGGATGGATTGTTTTACTGTTTAAAGTTTATGGATTTTCAGGAAAATTTCATGGAGATTTTATAGAATATCTTGTAATTTCTCTTTTTGTAGGAATCGTACTGTATACGACGGTTTTGCTGAAAGTCCAAAATACTTCTTATTTTTCCTGCGTAGTATTTTTAAGTATTACGGTAAATCATATGATGGATGAAAATCCATTTTTATTTATGTATAATCGTGTACTAGACACTTTAATCGGAGTATTGCTGGCATTGGGAGTAAATTCAGTCCATTGGCCAAGAAAAAAGAAAAAAAAGATTCTGTTTGTATCAGGAATTGATGAAACACTTTTAACAAGCACAAATGAGTTGTCTCCTTACAGCAAAGTAGAGTTAAATCGTCTGATCGATTCTGGTGCCAATTTTACAGTTTCTACCGTTCGTACACCAGCTTCGATACGTGAAGCACTTCCTGGTGTAAACTGGAAAATTCCAGTCATTGCTATGGATGGGGCTGTACTTTATGATATGAACGAAAATTCTTATCCCATGAAATTTCAGATGTCGAAGGAAAAAGCGAAAACAATCACCGACTTTTTGAATCAAAAGGGATTTGGATATTTCACCAATACTATCGTAGATGATCTGCTTATTATTTATTATCAAAATTTAAAAAACGAAGCAGAAAAAGACATTTTCGAATGGAAACGAAAATCTCCTTTTCGTAATTATGTAAAAGCCAAAGAACAAATTTTAGACCATATCGTTTACTTACTGCTGATTGATAAAAAGGATAAAGTAGAAGATCTTTATCAAAGTTTAGAAACAATGTCCTGGTTTGGAGAGTACCGTATGGTAAAAACAGATTCTGTAGATTATCCGGGGTATAGCTATATTAAAATTTATGATAAAGAAGCAACGAAAGAACATATGTTGTCCTATCTACAGAAAATGTTGCCTATAGAAAAAACGGTAACATTTGGCAGTATTGAAGGAAAATATGATGTATGGATCAAAAACTGTGACAACGAAACTATGATAAAACAGTTAAAGAAGTTGTATGAACCAATTGAGATACCACTGTTTCATCGAAAAAAGTGAAAAAATCATGATACTATAATAAAAACAAACAAAGAGGTTTGGTACACAAAAAGAAAGTGTACGCAAATCTTTTTTTATACCACTAAACAAACTCAAGATTCTCCACCAAAACTTCATCTTTGTATGATAAACTTTTTCCGGAAGTGTATAGAAACTTTCATTATTATTTGTGCCGCCAATAAAAGGCGGCGGAATGGAGATTACAATGTCAAAGACGATTTTAGTGATAGAAGATGAAGAGGCTATTCAAAAGATCCTGCGGGCGTTTTTGAAGGATGCCGGATATACGGTGATATTGGCAGATGATGGAATGGATGGAATCGAAAAGTTTCACAAACATAATCCTCATTTAGTGCTGCTTGATTTAATGCTGCCCAAAATAGACGGATTTGCTGTCTGTGAGATTCTGCGCAAAGAGAGCACGGTTCCGATCATCATGCTGACTGCGTTAGATGATGACGGCAACCAGATGAAAGGCTTTGATTTATTGGCAGATGACTATATCACAAAGCCCTTTTCCATGCCGCTTGTGCTAAGAAGGATAAAAGCGGTGCTGCGCAGGATGGAACATAACAATTCCGCAGAAAACAATGTGATCCACTATAAGGATATGATTCTGGATACAGACAGCTATACCGTTCTAGTCGGCGGCAAAGGAGTATCTCTTACTACCAGAGAATTTGAAATTCTCAGACTTCTTTTAGAAAATCAAGGTCGAGTGATAACACGGGATTGTCTGCTGGACAGTGTCTGGGGATATGACTATTTTGGAGATGAGAAAATCGTCAATACCCACATCAAAAATATCCGGAAGAAATTGGGGATGGATTATATAGAAACCATCAGAGGGGTGGGATATAAAATTGAAAAAGAAAATCAGTGAAAGCATTCGGATTAAAACCTTCCTCAGTATGTTGTCGCTGCTGGTGATCTGCTGCATCCTCATTTACGCTATGGTAATGATTTTTCTGCCAAAGAATTATCATTCTGCGCTGGAAAGTCAGGTGACATCAGATTTTTATGATCTGGTTGGAGTATTGGAGCAAAACGGATGGCAGGAAAGTTCTGAAATTCTAATGGAATTTTCCATGAGAAATAATGCTACAGTGAGAATAGAAGATAAAAATGGAGACAACGTATTTTCCATAAATTTTTCCAATACAGAGGACGGCGGCTTTTCTTCTCCTTCTATGAGCTGCTGGGCATTTTTTCAACAGAATGGTCAAATCTTCCAGCTTTCTGCCATTGTCTCTTTGGTGGCAGTGTCTCAGTCTTATGATATACTGCTAAAACTCATTCCCTTTATCGCAGTCATGATTCTTTTGATTTCTGTGATTGGGGCAGTGATTTGCTCCCGCTATTATTCCAATCCCCTCGTCCAGATCTGCAACGTTGCCAGACGGATGACCAGTCTGGATATGACATGGAAATGTGACGTAAAACGTAAGGACGAGATTGGTGTTCTGGCATCCAGCTTAAATGAGATGGCTCAGAGACTGAGTAATGCCTTAGACAGCCTAAAAACAGCAAATGAACAGCTACAAAAAGATATTGAGCGAGAACGCGAACAAGAAAAGCAGCGAATTGACTTTTTTACTTCGGTATCTCATGAGCTGAAAACTCCTATTGCTATCATCAAAGGAGAACTAGAGGGCATGATCTATCAAGTGGGAGAGTACAAAGACCGGAACACTTACCTGCGTCATTGTCTCAAAACAGTCAATGATATGGAAGAAATTGTAAAAGAGATCCTTTCGGCAGCCAGGATGGGCGGCAGCGATTTTTTGCTTGTACGCTCTGATCTGAATCTTGATCGGATATTGCAGAAGATCTGCCGGAAGGTAAAGGGACGTATGGAAGATAAACAGATGAAGCTGTACTTAAAAATACAGCCGAATGTTCCCTATGAAGGAGATGAACGGCTGCTGGAAAAGGTGTTTTCCAACGTGATCAGCAATGCAATATCCTACTCCCCGGCAGGTGCTATGATTACCGTAGTCTTGCAAGATGGGACATTTATGGTAGAGAATACAGGCGTTCATATCGCAGAGGAAGATTTGAAACGAATCTTTATGCCTTTCTACCGAGTGGATAAATCCCGCAGCCGCAATAGCGGAGGCAGTGGTCTGGGACTATATATCTCCAAGACGATCCTTGATCATCATGGCGTTTTACATCGAGTCGAGAATACCAAAAGCGGTGTGAGGTTTACTGCGTTTTTTCAGAAAAACACATAGAAGAGTAACCTATCATTTTGTACAGCCGGGAGGTTTTCACATCAAAAACCTCCTGGCTTTTTTTTGCTGAAACTCCATCTAAAATACTCCTTAGCTTCACCTCAACTCCACATTCTTTTTGTACTTTTATGATGTTTCCAACAGGCAGAGATTTATATTTATCTGAAATTACTTTTTGAATTCCTGCCAAAAAAGATAAGGAGGTATCACAACAAAATGGACTGTATGCAAAACTTTTATAATCCCAGAAATACACCCTGATTTTACTAAAGGCAAGATAAAATGTAAGGAATCCATTTTAAGTTAGAAAGGAATTTAGACGATATGGAAATTAATATTCGAAATGTCAGTATGACCTACCCTAATGGAAAGGTAGCCTTGAAAAACCTGAAATTGAATTTGAAGGCTCCTAGTCTTATCGGTTTGCTAGGTCCAAACGGTGCAGGCAAATCCACTCTGATGAAACTTTTAGTAGCAGCTCTTATGCCAACTGGAGGCTCTGTCTTGGTGGATGGACAGCCCCTAGCTAAGACTGACCGCATACTGAAAGAAAAGCTTGGCTATCTCCCTCAGGACTTTGGATTATTCGATGAACTTACCGTGTCTCAGTTTCTCGATTATATGGCGGCGTTAAAGGGATTGCGTGATCCCAAAGCCGCTATTCGTAAGACTATTGAGGAAGTTAACCTAGAAGAAAAAGCAAAAGCAAAAATTCGCACACTCTCCGGCGGTCAGCGCCAACGCGTAGGCATTGCCCAAGCACTTTTAGGCAATCCATCTTTCCTGATTTTTGACGAGCCTACGGTAGGTCTCGATCCGGAGGAACGCATTCACTTTCGTAATTTGTTTTCCCGCACAGCTCAAGACCGGATGGTATTGCTGTCCACTCATATCATCGAAGATGTTCAGTCCGTATGCGATCAGATTGTGGTGATCAACCACGGAAAAATCTTATTTACCGGTACTCCGGAACAGCTCATTAAGTCGGCTGTGGGTCATGTGGGAGTCTTCTGGGAGAAAGATGCTTTCCAAGAGCAAGGACTTCATATTACTGCCCGAGTGAACACCAGCCAGGGCATCCGGTGCCGGGCAGTGGCATCTAAGCTTCCGGCTTATGCCAAGGAAGAGGAACCCTCTTTGGAGGACGCTTATCTCTATCTTATTTCCAAGGAGGGAGCATAATGAAGAGAATTCGACTTTTTTTTCCGGAACTTAAACGGCTCCTTAAAAGTCGTCTGACTTGGCTGATCGTCCTGCTGACGGTAATCTCCCCTATAACAGGACTGATTCTCTATAAGCCAGCCACTGCCAGTACCATGCTTTCTATGTATCTTGCCAATCCTGCCATTGCCGGCGGTGTTGTGGGCGGCGTTTTATTTGGAGTGCTTACGGTGTATGAACTAGATCGAAGCAACCGCAGCCGTGTGAATGTACTGATGGATGCAGTGGTATCTCCGCTTTCTATGGCTTTGATTCGTCTGACAGCTCTGATAGCATCGGCTTTGATAACTTTGGCTCTTACGATACTTATCTGGCTGTCTATCAGTTGGTGGAGGATCGGTTCTGTGTTCAGCGGTGTGGATTATGTTCTGGCGTATGTTCTGATGATGGGGCTTGCCCTGCCTTTGTCCATTCTGGCTGCTGCCGCCTTCTATCAATTTACCAGGCGTTTAGATCTGTCTTTCGTACTTTTTGCCGCTTTTGCGGGATTAAGCCTGACTGTGTGGGCTGGGAACTGGCAGCTTTGCTGGCTGAATCCCTGCGTATGGGCATTATCCGATGATTTTTCAAACTTCCGGATTTTCCGCTCTGTGACTTATATGCGCTTAACTTGGCTTGTGGCGCTAAGTGGAATCTGGAGTCTATCTTATCTGTGTATCCGGCGGTATGGAAAAGACTTATTTCGCTCTCTTATTTGGAATGTCAGACGCATCTGCCGTCCGATCATCGCCCTGCTGCTTGTTATCTGCTCTGGCATTGCTTATGCTGCTCAGCCTATGGTGGATCACAGTAACCCGGATCAAACAGTGATGTCTTTTTACGAAGTGCCCTATGCACAAGATGTGGTCTGCACCAATCGTAGCGCCCAGGTGCTTCCGGATACCGCCGCCGGTACTGTTTCCGGAAAAGCGGCTTATCAGTTTCAAAACACTTCCGGTACAGAACAGACAATCGCTTTTGGAATTAACCCGGGCTATACCGTCTCCTCCGTACAGGCAAATGGCGTTAACATCCCTTTTACGGTAAGCGATTACCAGGAGTATAATGAGGCGATGCTGGAAACTTCAATTCCCGCAGAAGAACAAGTGGAACTGGTGATAGAATACAGAGGCTTTCCACAAGAAGACTACAATATGTCTGCTTTACAAGGCAGTGCGGAAATCAGTAAAACGTACGTCTGTCTGCAAAATGCATCCTTGTCGCCCCGCCTGATGAACGTACTGCCCGATGAAGGAATGTACCCGACCACGATCGAGATCACATTGCCCGATTCCATGATGGTGATTCCATTTGGATCTGGAAAAGCTGAAATTTTGGCAAAGAACAATGATGGAACTGCTACTTGGCAGTATGAAAGTAACGGAACAGGCGGAATTCTCTACGCAGGCGATTATATCCGTGAAAACATTGAAACGGACGGTATGACCATAGAGTTTTACTACGGTCGAAGACACCAAGACGTCATGGAATCTGCCGGGGCAGTGGATGCCGTAAAATCCGTGGTAGCTTACTGCACAGAACACTATGGCACCTTATCTTTTGGCAGCGGCGACACCTTAAAACTGATCCAAAGCCGGGTATCCGGAGGTGGTTATGCTACTGACGGCGCCAGTTTGCTGGACGAGGCAGACTTTACTGCTTCTAACTTAGGTGATGGAAGCAAGGGCACTGTTGCCGGTGAGGTTATGATCCATGAACTGGTTCACCAGTGGTGGGGACTGGGCAATATGTTCGATTCATCAGATGATACCAACCCCTGGTCAGCGGAAGGATTGACGGTCTATACGACCTATCGCATCGTCAAAGAGCTTTACGGTGAAAGCTATGCTCAGGAAAATTATGTGAAGCAGTGGCAGCAGGAAGTGGACGACTATTATCTGAACTATTATGTCCGTCATCCAGAAGCTTTGGAAATGCTGCCCAGCGACAAACAACTCGAGATCACAGGAAACTTAAGCTATGTGCGGCAATACTGTGAGATGCCGCTAAAAATTTTAAAAGCCCAGCAGCTTGTGGGAGGTGAGGAGGCTATGGATCAGATCTTGCATGACCTGTTCAATCGAGAACTAGACCCTGCGTATCCTTACTTAACCTATCAGGAATTTTTAGACGCCTGCGGGCTGACAGAGGAGGATTTGAACCTTGATTAGAATATTTCAATATGAATGTAAACGCCTTTTGTGGAACAAATTCTTTTTTGGTATTTTGCTGATACTGTTGTTCTATGGATGGCAAGTATTAAACGGTGTGACGATTTTGGGAGTGTCTCATACTGCCCCGTTTTCACCTTGGAGTTTCGGAGACTATCTAAGCCGGATGATTCCGCTTCTCTGGATTGGAGCGCTTTTTTTCCTGACTTTTTTTACCTCCCAAAAAGCACAGCGAGTAACTATTCTCACAAATGCCACGCCTGTGCCCATTAAGCAATACACGTTTGCCAGGTGTGCTGCCGCTTTCGCAGGAACAGGACTGCTTTGCCTAGCCTGCCTTATCGAGGCAGCCGTCTTTTATGGTCAGTATTTTGGATGGTATCGTTGGGGACAACTGCTGTTTCCAGCCCTGATCACATTCATTCCACCATTGATCTTTGCACTTGGGAGCGGATGGCTGCTGGGAAAATATAAATCCTGGCTGATCTATCTATGGATGCTGATACCGTTTCTTTGTATGACTTTGCCGTTGCCAAATGCCTTTGGAATTTGGAATGGAAGTTTTTTTAAAGAATACCCGCTTTCGATTGAAACCATGGATCCATCATTTACCTTACCAATAACAGTTATCATCGTCCAATGTATCTTGGTGATACTTGGAATCGTATTATTGGTGCTTGATCCTCGGTTTCTGAAAAAAATGGCTGTCAAGTGATTTTCAAAATAGGAGTGTGGAGTTTCCCAAACGAAAGGATAGTGGAAAGTCGCTTCCTGACCTATCGTTGTTTACACCGCTATGCAGTCTGCTTGATGTAACTCTGAATGAGCTGCTTTTAGGAGAAGTAATACCCGATGAATGCTTGTATGAAGTATCCGGCGGGCAACGGCAACGGTGTGCCTGTGATGAAAATAGAGAGACAATAAAAAATAAGCCTAAATAAAATTCTAATGTGTCGAGATAAATCGCTTACAGCTTGTAAGCCAGATTATAAAAATTGAATATCATTTTTACATAGCCGAGAGGTTTTCACTGCGAAAATCCCTTGGCTCTTTCTATTTGAAGGGAGGTAAAAAGATTGCATGAGAACCAGACGACCCTATCTATGTGCGGATTGACCCGGATGAGCTTGAAAGGATAAGGCAGATCGACATGCTCACTTATCTGAGAAAGTTTGAGTCGGATAATCTCCAAAAGGTCAAAGGTACGACAAATGTGTACTGTACCGTTGACCATGACAGCCTGAAAATCTCCAATAGCAAATGGTAAGGTTGTTGCTTGTCAGAAGGTCGCAGTCCTCCTGCTTGATATTAACCTTCCGGATGGAAATGGGTATGACTTATGCAGGCTGATTAAGCCGTAACACCCTGATACTATCGTAATTTTTCTGACTGCGAACGATCAGGAAAGCGACCAGATACGAGAATATGAAGTCGGGTCGGTAGATTACATTAACTATGCTGATAGACTTTGCAGAAAAGGCGGGTAATTGTATGGTATAACAGAAAAAAGTGGGAACCCAAAACAAGGGATAGACCGCCAACACTAAAAAATTTCGGAATAAATCAAAAAATTTTTGCAAAAGGGCTTGACTGTGTACCTTGTTCATACCTTACACTTCAAGGGAAATGATGATTTTGTAGCGGGAGGATACGATATGGAGGTCTTAGTTCAAACCCATAATCTCACGAAACAATACAGACAACATAAGGTCGTAAGCAACGTAAACCTATCAGTTAATAAAGGAGAAATCTATGGTCTGATTGGAAGAAACGGTGCGGGGAAAACTACGATATTAAGATTACTTTGTGGACTGGCAAAGCCCACAGAGGGAGAGATAAGTTTATTCGGGCAAAAGAACCATGATATGATCTATACTCAAAATCGTGTGGGGATATTGATTGAAAATCCGGGAGTTTACCCGAACATGAGCGCAAAAGATAATGTTAAATTGAAATGTTTAGCAATGGGCATTTCCAGTAAAGGCTATATTGCAGAGCTTTTGGCAGATGTAGGGCTGTCGGCTGCTGGCAAGAAAAAAGTCAAACATTTTTCTGTTGGAATGAAACAGAGGTTAGGTATCGCGTTATCTTTGGTAGGAAACCCGGAATTAGTTCTTTTGGACGAACCCATTAACGGACTTGATCCGCAAGGTATGGCTGAAATCCGAGAAATGATTATCAAGCTAAATAAAGAAAAAGGTATTACATTCATAATATCCAGCCATATTTTAGGGGAGTTATCTAAAATTGCTACCAGCTTCGGAATTATTGACAAGGGCGAATTGACAAAGCAGATTTTGAAAACAGCTTTGACGGAAGATTTAGAAGAATACTATTTAAGTTTAACTGGGGGTATCCCATGACTAAAATGATAAAAATGGATTTATACCGTTTCTTTTGTTCCGTGTCCACATGGATAATTCTATTTGCGATTGCAGCACTTACATTTTTGAGTGTTGTACTGGTTAGTATGAATACGTCAATTCAGCCTTATTCCAATGCGGGAGAACTGTTGGCAGCACAGATAAATGGCGGTACTCTTATGACATTATGTGCGATAGCAGTTATCATATTTGTAAGTACAAAGTATAAGAATGGCTTCATAAAAAATATTGCTAATCAGTTATCCCGGCGTGAGTTGCTGGCTTTTCCAGAGATTATAGTATCATCTGTTGCTTGCGCATTGTACTTCTTCGCATATTCAACCTGTAGTATCGTCGCAGGAGCAGTCATTTTTGGAAATACGTTTATTACCTTTTCTTTTCTTGATATAATAAAACTACTAATCGTGCAATTCGTTTTGCATTGGAGTTTCTGCTGCTTATTATTACTCTTTTATATGCTGACGAACAGTGCAACCGTCACTATGGTAATTGGGTTTTTAATATCATTTAAGATTTTGAATGTTATTTACGCACTTGTTGAGAGGTTTTCCCACTTTAATATAGGGCAGTACATGTTAGATGCTAATATATTTCAGCTCGGAATGGCATCTGCAAAATCGGTATATATAAGGGCTGTGATTGTAGGTCTGATATTCCTTTTTGTAGAAATCGTTCTGCTGTGTATGGTCATGCACAAAAAGGATATTAAATAGTTTTCTTAAGCAAGGGGGTAAGCGTTATGACGATAAAAGAAGTCGAAGAACAGACAGGATTAACGCGTTCCAACATTCGGTTCTATGAAAAAGAAAATCTCATAGAACCGACACGAAATGATAAAAACGGATATAGAAATTATTCTGAAAGTGACGTCGAAAGCATTAAAAAAATTGCTTATTTGCGTACATTGGAAATTTCCATTGAGGATATTCGCAATATCATGTCTGATAAGGTGTCATTGGCGGAAATTATTAAGAAGCAGACTGCAGTAATTCAAACGCAGCTTGAGGGCTTGAATAAAGCTAAGGGCATGTGTGAAAGAATGCTTGAAGCCGGAGAGGTTAGCTTCGATGAATTGCAGGTTGAAAAATATGTGGCAGATCTGGAAACTTATTGGAATGATAATAAACCTGTTTTCAAGCTGGACTCTGTTAGCTTCTTGTATCTATGGGGCAGTCTTATCACATGGACAGTTATTATATCGCTATGTTTATTGGTCGGAATATTATCGTATACGAATTTGCCACCGGAAATTCCTGTTCAGTGGGATCACGGAATCGCAGTTTCCTTTGTCAACAAGAATTTCATTTTTCTATTCCCGGTAGTCTGCATTATTATACGTATTTGGTTAAGACCGATTATTTATGTGAAATGGTTGATGAACTGTCCTTATGGAGAACTTGTTAGAGAATACTTATCAAACTATATGTGTTTTGCTGCATTATCAGTAGAATTGTTTATTATATTGTTTGTGCATGGGGTACTAAAAAGTGTAGTGGCTGTTTTGCTTGTAGATACAGTTGTACTTATTGGGCTATTGATTGTAGGTATAATTAAAATAAGTTCGCCCCATAGTTCAGAAATCAAAAAGTAATAGTATAGAATTGAAGAGATGAACTCGTGAGATACCTCACAGATTATCAGCTCTTTTTTGGTAGTTAAGCCCACCGAATAAAAAACGGAGTTTGGTGGACGGTCTTGTTAATTCTATACTGCTGGAGCGTGTGAGACCATCGACTCTATAGATTGGGATAACCACATCCTCCGAGAGCACGATTTTCAGTACGAGCAGATCGCCGGACAGCTTCAAAATCTTCAAAACCTGGCTGTGGCGCTGATTGCCATTGCCTCTGTTTTGAGCATTGTAATTCTAATG